>NZ_JBGOSH010000002.1:676892-770244 GCF_041537925.1 Ruegeria hyattellae
CTAGCGCGGGCTCTACGGCTGCCGCTGTATGTCTAGTCCACGCGATCTGTATGTCGCCGTCGGCATCTCGGGCGCGATCCAGCATCTGGCCGGCATGAAGGACAGCAAAATCATCGTCGCGATCAACAAGGACGAAGAGGCGCCGATCTTCCAGGTGGCGGACTTCGGACTGGTTGCCGACCTGTTCCAGGCCGTGCCCGAGCTGACCGAAAAACTGGGTTAAGCAGGCGACGGCGCAAGACCCCTTCCGGCGCAGAACACACCAAGGCCCGCCAATCTGGCGGGCCTTTTTCAGTTCAAGTCCCGAACAAGCCCGAAAAGGGCTTCCGCAATAGATCTGCGCGCCGCAAGGCCAATCAAAAAGCTCCGCCAGCGGTTGTTGAAGTGTCCCGAACAACATGTCTTCAAACTTTTCAGACTGCCCGGAAACATGACCCGAAACTTCAACGCAATCAGCGCCCTGAGCGTCCCGATTTGAACGGATCCACCGTTATGTTTAGGAAACGGAGGACCAGAGGATAGCAAACAAGCGACCGAAGCCGGAGGAGATTGTCTCGAAGTTACGGCAGGTTGAAGTTCTGATGGGGCAAGGTCTGCCGCGTTGGATGCGATCAGACAGATTGGCGTTGTTGAACAAACGTATTACCGCTGGCGCAAGCAATACGTTGGGATGGGCGTAGATCGATTGAAAGAGCTGAACCGGCTACAAACAGAAAATGAGCGGCTGAGGCGTACGTTTTCAGACCTGACGCTCGACAAACTTATCCTGACGGAAGCATCGAGGGGAAACTTCTGAGCCCCGCTCGTCGCCGTGCCCGTATCGATCATGTTCGTAGCCGGTTCAAAGTCTCAGAGCGCCGAGTTTGCCGAGTTTTGGGACAGCACCGATCCACGCAAAGACGTGTTCCGCGGGGCTGACCAGATGAAGAACAACTGGTGGCCGACATGATCGAGTTGGCCAGGCAATATGGCAGATACGGCCATCGCCAGGTCGCGGTATTGTTGAGAGAGGCCGGATGGTCGGTCAGGGATGGTCGTATCGAACGGTCATGGAAGCGAGAGGGGCTGAAGGCTCCGCATAAGCAACCGAAGAAAGGACGGCTCTGGCTGAACGACGGCTCCTGTGTTCGACTGCGACCAGAGCATCGCAACCCCCTGTGGTCTTATGACTTCGTTCATTGCCGCACTTATGACGGAAGGGCCTCTCGCACACTGAACATCCCTGACGCGTTCAGCCGTGAATGCCTGGCGATCAGGGTGAAGAGAAAACCGAACTCCACCGACGTCATCGACGCTCTGACGGATCCGTTCATCCTGCGTGGAGCCCCTCGCGTCTGACGATCAGACACCGGTCCTGAGTTCGTTGCTCTGGTGGTTCGGAACTGGATTGCAGCAGTCGGCGCCAGAACCGCAGATATCGAACCAGGCTCGCCTTGGGAAAAAAGGATGCTGCGAGGCCTTCAACAGCCGCATGAGGGATGAGCTGTTAAACGAGGAAGTCTTCTACGCGCTAAGAAAAGCCCAAATCATCATCGAAGGATGTAGGAAACGCTACAATACCAAGAGGCCACACAGTGCATTGGGCTACCGTCCGCCAGCCCCGCAAAACCACTATCCCAATGGGAACAGGGCCGACACTGCACGAATAATCAAATTGGACCCGCCGGATAGCACTACTCAGTTTAATGCCGTCACAAAGTCCAAGTGGCCATTCGTCGGTGCCATCGGCAGCAAAAACACCATCTTTGATTTTACGGGCGTCGACAATTCATCGGCGCGCGGCCTAAGATGCATGGCTAGCGGCTTCAGATTTCCTTCGTGACAGCAATGTAGGACTTGCGTGCCTCATCCGACCGGATGTCCCGCAGAACAGCAGTTCCTTTGGCAATGATCCTGCTGTCGCCGAGACCATTCACCACCGTTTCGCCGGTGGCCTCATTCGTGAGGACAACTTCAACACCCTGCAATGTGGCGTGTTCGTGAAATCCATAAGTAACCCGATACTTTCCACGGGTGACGCTGTACTGGCAGCGCATTTGATATCGCCTTCGACGGTTTCCGAACCGATGGTTTCGGGGCTGCCGCACAGGTCCAGCGCGTCTCGTTTCATGTTCTGAAGATAGGGGGTCATAGACACATTTTTTTGTCATTGTGCTTTTAGGTCGTCCAGAATGCGGTCCATCATCGCATCGCAATCGCCCAATTGCTGAAGCGACAGGTATTCGTCAGGTTTATGTCCTTGCCCTTCCATTGAACCCGGGCCACATACGATCGTCGGAATACCCAGCCCGTCAAAGAACCCCGCCTCAGTCCCAAAGGGCACTTTGGTAGTGTCATTGCGTTGCGCCAGCCTTTTGGCATACGCGATAATGGGGTTACCGTCTTGAACGTCGAGTCCAGGATAAGCGTTATACTGTTCAACATCGATCCGAGCCCCGCGCCAGGCAGTTTGATAGGGTCTGGCAGCACGGTCTGCCGCCTTTTGAAGGCGCGGCAGGATATCCTCGGCCCGGTCGACAGCCAGGTGACGGTATTCAAAGATTATCTCTGCCTGATCAGGCACGATGTTTAAGGCCATGCCGCCGGCCAGTTTGCCGACATGAACCGTCGTGTATGGCACCGCGTAGGCCATGTCCCGCGAACCATTATAGGCAAAATCATCCTGAATTGCGCGCAGACCGGTGATGAAATCCGCTGCAAGATGCAGGGCATTGACAAATTGAGGGGCCATCGCGGAATGGCCGTTTTGCCCATGGCAAGTGGCGCGCAATGCAGCCTTGCCTTTATGGCCGACAGCCACCTGCATCCCAGTTGGCTCGCCCACGAAACACGCACGTGGTTTTCCAATCATCGGGGCAAGTCGGTCAAGCATCTGCTGAATTCCGAGGCAGCCTATCTCTTCGTCATAAGACAGCGTAATCTTCAGTGGTTCGCGCAAGTCTGCTTGTGCGGCGCGATCTGCAAGCGACAGTATCGACGCGACATAGCCTTTCATGTCGGTGGTGCCACGCCCGTAAACCTTGTCGCCCTCACGGGTCAGACGGAACGGGTCGCGGGTCCATGGCTGCCCCTCGACCGGAACAACATCGGTATGGGCCGACAACAAGACACCGGGGCCGTCGGGGCCGGTCTCGGCGTAAATACCCGCTTTGGCACCGGAAGGGTCTGTGATGCGGCGCACGGAATATCCGCGCGCCGCAAGGTAGTCCGTGACATAGTCGATCAGCTCAAGGTTCGATTTGGCGCTGACCGTGTCAAAACCAATAAGTCGATCAAGTATGTCCAGCGTTTGCGTCATATCAGTCGACAGCCAGTTCCGTGATTTCGCGGCGGAATGGCAGGTCATCGCCGATATCCGGCGTGTCCAACTCGCGGGCATAGCGGTGACCGGCATAGGTGGCCCAGGCAATCGGTCCCGGCGCGTTGGAGTCGCCGATCAGCTTGACGGTCTTGATCCCGGCATCGGCCCAGTCGCTTTCGCGTACCATCAGATCCTCGAAGATCCGATCATTGCCAACGCGCGAGGCAACCATGACGACGGCATCAGCCTCGATTTTCCATGTGCGGTCGGTATAAGTGCAGTTGGACACGACGTGATCAGGATGAATTTCCGTTACCCCTTGGTTCAGGACGATCTCAACACCGGCCTCGACCAGACGCGGATGTATCGCGATCTGTTCCAAGGTGTTGTTGGTCCAGTCGCTGACATAAGCCGACGGTGTAACCAGCGTGACCTGAGCCCCATTCTTAGCCAGCAACTCGGCCAGAACACCACCCATGTAATAGTGATCGTCATCGTAAACCACAACGCGACCTTCGGGGATCGTCCCATCCATCAGATCGTCAGGGGTATAGATCTTGGCCCCCTCCGCGATTGGCATAGGAACAATGTGTTGGCGTGAGACACCGTCACGACGCCAAGTGGACCCGGTGGCCAGGCAGATATTTTCGAAGCCGAATTCCAGAATGCTCTCGGCATCCAGTTCGCTTTCGAAATATGTCTCAACATTCGGTTTCTGGCTGATCTGGTATTCGCGATATTCCAGAACCCGGCCCCAGGCGCTCAGACCCGGCAGCTTACGTTCCTTGGCAACACGACCACCCAGCGTGGTTGTGGCTTCGGCAATCGCGACGTCATAGCCGCGCTCGGCCAGGGCCCGCGCGGCTTCGAGACCGGCCGGGCCAGACCCGACAACCAACACGTTTTCGCTATCGCCTTTTTCGTTCATCCGCTCAGGGTGCCAGCCTTTGCGCCACTCTTCCATGAAGGTGGGGTTTTGCGTACAACGGCTAATCGACATGGTCATGTCGCCGGTGATACAGATGTTACAGCCGATACATTCGCGAATGTCGTCGATCCGACCTTCTTCGATCTTTTTTGGCAGGAACGGGTCGGCAATAGACGGGCGGGCACAACCGATCATGTTCAGAACGCCCGATCTGATCTGCTTGACCATCGTGTCGGCCGAAGTAAAGCGGCCCACGCCCACGATCGGCTTATCGGTCAGTTCCTGAATGCCCCGCACCAAGTTCTCCTGCGCTGATTCATCCTTGAACCGCGACGGGCCCGAGCAATCTTCCCATGTGCCCTGCGCCAGATCCCAAAGATCGGGCAGATCCCTGTTCATCTCAATGTAATCACGAACTTCAGCATTGGAAAAGCCAAGCTCGCCGATGGCCTCATCCAGGCTGACGCGCAGCGCGATCCCCATCGTGTCGCCAACGGCATCCTTGATGTCAGCAATAACTTCCTGACTGAATCGGGCGCGGTTCTCCAAGCTGCCTCCATACTCATCTGAGCGCTGATTGGTGGCGCGGCTCAGGAAGTGCTGGAAGATGCCGAACCCATGGGCGCCATAGAGGTTGATGAGGTCAAAGCCTGCCTCCTTTGAGCGTTTTGCAGCATTCACGAACCAGCGACGCAAATCACGAATGTCCGATTTCGACAGCGCACGTGCCTGAACCGGATCGTTCGTGAATGTCCGGATCGGCAGCGCCGACGGCGCCAGCGGCACCTCTTTGGAATAGAGGTTCGGGCCGTTGATACCGGAGTAAGCCAGTTGGATGCCCGCAAGCGCGCCATGGGTTTTCATTTTTTCCGACATCTTTCGCAGTTGCGGGATGTCTTTATCTTCCCACAGGCGCAGCTCGATGAATGGCGTGATTTCCGAGGTGTGGTGCATTTCGCACTGTTCGGTAAAAATCACTCCCCAGCCGCCTTCGGCCTTGATGCCGCGCATTTCCGCAGCGGCGGACGGGTCGCGGTAACCACCGCCGTTGCAGTGCGGAACCTGATAAAAGCGGTTCTTGGCCGTGAGTGGTCCAATTTTTACCGGTTCGAATAAGATATCGTAACGTGGGTCGCGCAATTCCGCCTCCTTCGCTCCAAATTTACCGAATAGGATACAGCAAATTGCGTGGCCCTAAAGTTGGGCTTGCGAAACCAACGATTAGGTTTCCGCTAATGGAGGGCGCAATTATTTGCTTTTGATTTCAATCCCCGGCAAGGCGTTTTCCTTCACCAATTCAACGCAATAGTCGATGAACGACTTGACTGAAATCGTGTTGTCCGCATCCGTTGCCATAAGTAAACCAAGGCGCATAGGGCGCTCGTCGCCAAGCAACGGGATCGTTCGGAGCGGTTTTCCATCCGGCGACAGATTGTTCAGGGGCTTAATGTTAGCAAGTCCAAATCCGTATCCGTTTGCGACAAGGCTTCGCATGACGGCCATGTCTTTCGTTTTTTCGGCGATATATGGCTTTTTTCCTATCTTCTGAAAAAAAGACAAAAAGTACTCCGAACTGAAGGGGAGATCGAGCAAAACCATTGGGTGATCAGCTAACATATCAACCGAAACAAAAGGCAGTTTGGCCAATCGATGGTCCTCGCAAACCAGTGCATAGGGTGGCAATTCGGCCAATGAGACAAATCGGAGATCGGCAGGTATATCCAGGTTATAGGTCAGCGCTATATCAATTTCGGCCCTACGAATCTTGCTGAAGATGTCCGCTTGGTTCAGCTCAAACTGACGAACACGAACTTCGGGAAATGAGTCTTCAAACTTGCGCCGGATGCTTGGCAATATCATCTGGGCGAATGTCGACAAGCAACCGACATTCAACGGTCCCCGTGCCACGCCTACAATATTGCCTGCCAGATCCATCAAGCCCTCGGCCTCGCGTAACACAACATGAGCCTGTTCCAACATGGCTCGTCCGGCCTGGGTGAGAGAAAGCCCCTGTGCATGCTGGCGCACAAATAGTGGCAAACCAAATTCTTTTTCCAATTGCGAAATCGCCGCCGAAATTGATGGCGACGACACGTTTACCTTTT
Source organism: Ruegeria hyattellae (assembly GCF_041537925.1). Lineage (NCBI taxonomy): Bacteria > Pseudomonadati > Pseudomonadota > Alphaproteobacteria > Rhodobacterales > Roseobacteraceae > Ruegeria > Ruegeria hyattellae. The sequence continues at coordinate 683,227 of NZ_JBGOSH010000002.1, forward strand.
CCGAAGCGACCGCGATGGAACCCGCCTCGCCCACCGCTACGAAATACTCCAATTGGCGCAGCGTGTATCTGATTGGCAAAGGCGAGTTCTCCCTTCAAAGAAGGATCAAACCTTGTACTTGATCCAAGTTGTTTTCAGGGCAGTATATTTTTCAAGCGAGTGCAAGGACAAGTCTCGGCCAAATCCCGATTGTTTCATCCCGCCGAAGGGAGTTTGCGCCGACAACGCATCAACCGTGTTCACGGAAACCGTTCCCACCATCAGCTTATCCGAAACGCGGCAAGCCCGGCTTAAATTGTCCGTCCAAACCGACGCCGCCAGCCCGTAGATCGAGTCATTGGCCATGGCCACCGCATCGTCCTCGGTGTCAAACGGGATGACCGAAAGAACAGGTCCGAAAATTTCGTCCCGTGCCAACGGGTCGTCATGCGAGACATCGTCAAAGATTGTCGGCTGCACGAAGCACCCTTTGCCATCGATTGTAACCCGCTCGCCACCGGCAACCAGATTGGCGGACTTCTTGCCTTCATCCAAAAAACGCATGATGCCCTGGGTTTGCTTTTCGTCGACGATCGCCCCCATCTTCGAGGCCGGGTCCAGCGGATCGCCTGGTTGCATTTTGTTGGCACGCGCTATCAGCTTATCGACAAATGCGTCCTTGATCGAGCGTTCGACATATAGGCGCGAATTGGCGGAACAGACCTCGCCCTGGTTGAAGAAGATACCGAAGGCCGCCATGTCCGCTGCCGCCTCAAGATCTTCACAGTCGGCAAAAACAAGGTTCGGGCTTTTACCCCCAGTTTCCGGCCAAACCTGTTTCAGGTTCGATTGACCGGAATACTGCATGAACATCTTGCCTATCCCGGTCGAGCCGGTGAAGGCCAGGCAATCAACATCAAAATGCAGACCCAATGCCTTGCCCGCCGTGACACCAAAGCCCGGCACTACGTTGAACACCCCATCGGGCACACCAGCCTCGGCGGCCAGTTCGGCCAGACGCAGCGCTGACAGAGGCGATTGCTCAGCCGGTTTCAGAACGACTGAATTGCCCGCAGCCAAAGCGGCAGCCCCTTTCCATGTCGCCATATCCAGCGGGAAATTCCACGGTGTTACCGCGCCAACAACCCCCAGAGGCACGCGGGACACCAGCGCCAGATCACCGGGACCGGTCGGCGCAACCTCGTCATAAATCTTGTCGATCGCTTCTGCGTACCATTGGAAGAAATGCGCCGAACCCGGCGCATCAACAGTTGCTGCATCCTTGACCAGTTTACCCATGTCCAGGCTGTCCAACAGCGCCATTTCTTCCAGATTGGCACGGATCAGGTCAGCCAGTTTCAGCATTACTGCCTTGCGGGCGCCGGGTGCCATGCGCGACCAACGGCCATCTTCGAACGCGGCGCGGCCAGCCTTGACCGCGCGGTCAATATCGGCCGCGTCCCCTTCTGCCACATGTGCCAGAACCGCGCTGGTGGCGGGGTTAATGCACTCGAACGTTTTTTCAGAAACCGCATCTACGAACTTGCCGTCGATGAATGCCTGACCTTGTATTTTCAGGTTCTCAGCACGCGTTTTCCAGTCGGCGTGTGTGTAGTCCAGCATATCAGAGTTTCCCTGTCTTAATCGTCGCCCGGAACGCCGTAGGACGGTGCTTCGCGTGGATCCAGCGCGCGCTGGACATAGGCGTCAAGTTGCGGTTTGTAGATGTCCCAAGCCGTCGCGATATTCTCGATCGGGCAATCCTCGGTCCAGTCGCAGCGCAGATCGGCCACGGGCCAGCTGACCTTGTCGACGATCTTCATCCCGGCAGAGTGAATTGGCCCGGCCTCGCCGCCTGCGGCAAGGCCCGCGCGCATTGCTGCAATCAACCGATCACCAATATGCCCGGAAGACGACCGGAACTCATCGACGATGGCCTGTGGCACTCGATCGTTGGCTAATAGGTTACCGCCCGAAGCGACATTTTCGCCCTGCGCCTGGGTCCATATGCCCAGCGATTTCGGGCCCGAATGGATCGCCGTCGACCCATTTACGTCGACCGCAAGAACCTGCCTGTATTCAATGAAACTCCCACGCTTCGTGACCTCGGCCACGGCACTTGCGGCAGACAGGCCCTGCTGCAGAAAATCCAGGGTGAGTGGGCCAAGGCTGGGATCAGTCACGTTCTGCGAGGCCACCGCCCCGACACCGGCCCGGGCGAACGAACAACGGGCCGCAACCGCGGGCGAGGAAGACGATATGGCCAGCCCAAACATTCCTGTGTCCGGGCAGCGCGCAACCAGCGAAAAAGTCATTGTGGCCTCCTGTGTAAACAAAAATTTGACCGGACCGCATTTGGCGAAGGGAGAAAGGCGCCTGCGAAGTCCGGTCGTCCCGAATTAGTCTGGTATTACTGCGGTTCCGTCGATTTCGACCAGCCAGTCAGGGCGCGCAAGCGCCTGCACGACAAGCCCGGTCGAGCAGGGATACACACCTTTGATGTATTCACCCATGGTGCGATAGACCGCCTCGCGGTGACGCACATCAGTGATATAGACCACCACTTTGACCAGATGCTCCATCGAACCGCCGGCTTCTTCGATCAATTGCTTAATGTTCTGCATAACCTTGTGGGTCTGTTCGACCGGATCATGGCTTTCGATATTGACGGCATCGTCCAGGTTCTGCGGGCACTGGCCGCGCAGATAGACGGTTTTGCCTCCCTGAGTGACAACAGCCTGACACAGGTCGTTGTCCAGATTTTGCTCGGGGTAAGTGTCCGAGGTGTTAAATTTTCGAATACGGGTATGCGCCATTTTGATATCCTGCTTTGTTCGTTTTATTCTGCTGCGGATTTTATGATGGCTGCTTCGCCGTTATATTCCGCGTAAGCACGCTGGATTGCGATCTGGTCGGCGATGTATTTCGCGTCGTGCCAGACACCCCACAGAAAGGTTGACCCACGGCGCGACTGCCAGGGCAGACCCAGAAAGTAGACATCCGGTTCGACTGAAACACCTCGTTGATGGATCGGCGCGCCCTTGTCGTCAAATGCGTCCGCCTTGATCCAGCTGAAGTCCTGACGGAACCCCGTGGCCCAGATGATCGTGTTGATGCCTTCTGCGGCAAGATCGACCGAGCCGAGCGGGTTTGCCAGGCTGTCGGGATCGGCATAGGCCTCGCGCGCTTCCGGCTCTTCTGGCAGGTCAAGACCTGTGCGTTCTACATAGGCATCCGCCAGATCCAGCATTTCCAGATAGTTGGCGTCGCCCGCGGCCACGTTGCGCTGCAGGTCGTCCGCAAAGTTTAGAACCCCTTTGTCAAAGCTCCGGGTCAGGCCAACCAGGGTAACACCTTCATTGCCCAGACGGCGGAAATCCATCGTGTGCCCGCCATAAGCGCCGCTGACCGAGATGGTCACATGTTCGGTGCCCGGCTTCATAGCGGCCATATCCCACAAGCCAAGAACGCCCAACCACCAGACAAAATCACGGCCACGATACCGGCGCGGTGGGCGGTCATGCGGACCAACCGACAGGAACACCTTGCGACCCGCGCGGTTCAGCTCATCCGCGATCTGCGCGCCTGAAGACCCCGCGCCCACAACCATTACTGCGCCTTCGGCCAGCTGATCGGGGTTCTTGTAGTAGAACGAGTGGATCTGATCCACACCCGCAGTCTCGGGCACAATCGGCGGAATGACCGGATGCTGGAACGCGCCGGTGGCCGCAACAATGCGCTTAGCGTGAACCTCACCCGCCGAAGTTTCCACCTTGAAGCCGCCTTCGCCCGGCAGACGCTCAGCCTTCAGCGCTTCCACGCCTTCGCGGATCGGCGCCCTAACCGTCCTGGCATACTCAACCAGATATTCGGCAACACGTTTCTTCGACACAAACGCATCCGGATCATCGCCCTTGAACAGCAGGCTGGGGAAACGATCGTGCCACGCCGGGCCGTTGGCAACCAGTGCGTCCCAGCGGCCAGTCCGCCATGCCTCGGCTGTCCGGCTCTTTTCCAAAATAATATGCGGGACGTTGTTGTTTCCCAGATGCTCACTCAGCGCGATGCCAGCCTGACCTCCGCCAACGACCAATGTGTCGATTTGTTCAATTGCCATGTTGAGATCCTTTTTTGAGCACTTCGAGGGTCGCCACCCAAGATTAGGGGGCCTTGCCGCAATCTTAGAAATCAGAATAGGTGTTGAGAAATATGATCTCATTAAGCATTGCTTGGGCTTTGGCTAAGGTCCGCAACTGCTGGGGCGTCGACGCACTAATTCTCAGAATGCCGAACCTTGGACGCACGGGCTCTGAAGGTGTGGACGCCTCCGCCGGGCTCGGTGTGCCATGTTGGGATTGCAAACAACCTGGATGGAGGCGTCTGTGGGAGAGATTAGCATTAGGGGCCTGGATTTGGCGAAGAGCGTTTTCCGGCTGCACTGAGCAGGTCAATCAGGTCACGCTGTCTTACGGAAGAAACTACGCAGAGGTCACTCCTTGAGTTTATGCCAGGTTACCGAGGTGCTTGGTGGCGATGGAAGCCGGTGCCAGTGCGCATTATTGGGGGCGCGAGATCGGTGGGTTGGGTCATGATGTCAGGCTGATCCCTCCGCCTACGTGAAACCATTCGCCAAACGTCAAATGAACGATATGGCCGATGCAGAAGCGATCTGTGAAGCTGCAAGCCGACCCAATATGCGTTTTGTTGCGTTAAAAGCGAAGAGACCCGGGCGTCAGCGCTGGTTCTTCGGGCCCGGGAGCTGTTGGTTCGGCTGCGACCGCAATTGATGAATGCCCTGCGAGGTGATCTTGGAGAACTCGGACAGGTGGTCCCTCAAGGAGCCACCAACATTCGCAAGCTGGTTGCATTGGTGGACTCTCGCAATAACGCGATCCCGGATGAGGGGCGAAGATGCCTTGAAAGGCTGATAAGTATGCTGAGCCATCTGAACGGTCAGATCAAAGAGCTGGATGCCGAGATTGCGTGCCGCGCGCGGGCAAACGAAACAGCGCGTCGCTTGATGACCGTGCCTGGGATTGGCCCACTTATAGCAACTGCGCTGGTAGCTCTTGCGCCGCCGCCGAAAACACTCCGTCGTGGCCGGGATTTCGCGGCCTTGCTTGGATTGGTTCCCAGGCAACATTCTACCGGCGGCAAGCAGCGCCTCGAGGCGACGACAAAGATGGGAGAACGTTCGCTCAGGCGGTTGCTGATTATCGGCGCCAACAGCGAGAAGCGCCTGGGCTCTTATGGCAAAAGGAGAAGTCTACCGGGCTCCAGCTGCCCGCGCATAAAGCGTACGCCTGTAGTTCCGCCATCGGACGTCCGCACTGGGTCATGCCGGTCATGTGCTCACTTGGTGTGTGCACCCGAAACACCGAATGCTTTTCACTGTAGAAAGCAACGGAGCGGCCGTGCTTCGCCGGATATCGCCCTAACGCCTCGTAGTAGCTAAAGGGGTTCTGATGGAATGGACATCCCCTGAATAACCCAAATTCAGGACGATGGCAGTCCGCTCGGGATGTTTTCTTTAAGGATGATCCTTGGCTCGATGGCCTTGAACGGAAGAACTTGTGAGCTTGTGGCAATCGAGCCAAGGAGATGAATCACCGCCTGTTCGCCGACAAGCCGTGCATTCTGATCGATGACGACATCAATTAGATCATTGGCTAACCAATGCCGCGAACTATCGGTCAGATCGTGCATGACGATGAACGGGCGGCGACTGCCATCCCTGTCTTGCACCGCCTCAACAATGCCCTTGCGGCCAGCACCGACACAATAGATCCCCACAAGGTCCTCGGTCGCGTTCAAAATTTCAGACGCCAAAGCGCGCGACCGCTTCCGGTTCTCGCCGGTTTCGACGATCGAAAGAACTGTAAGGTGTGGGGCCTGTTCTTCCAATAGTGCCCTGAATCCGTTTTCGCGTTCCTGATGGCCGTCAAAGGCGCGCGAGCCGACAAACAACGCAACCGACCCTCTGGTTGACGCGGTTGTCATGCTCATCAGTTGGGCGGCAGTCCGGCCTGCAATTCGGTTGTCCACACCTACATAGGCCGATCGCGTCGTGGACAGCACATCCGAGGCAATGGTCACGACCCGCACCCCGGACTCGACCACACGTCGTATTGCATGGCGTACTTTGGGGTGGTCGATGGCGATAAGGCCGATGCCTTCGGTGCGCAGCGATACCGCTTCAAGGCCCCGGACAAGATCTTCTTGATCGATCCCGCCAAGTGGGATGATATTGCAGGTCGAAACCAGCGGAGATCGTGCCGCAAATTCCGTGATGCTGTTGGTAACATCGCGCATGAATGCATTCTGTCCAAAGGGAATTAGAAACTCCAGATGAGCCGGGCGTGAGGGCAAAAGAACCGTACCTTCCGATGGCAGGTACCCAAGCTCTTTCGCGGCTTGCAGAACACGTTGCCGGTTGGCAGGGCTGACGCCCGGTCGTCCGTTCAGCGCACGATCAACAGTGGCAGCTGACACACCAGCTTTTCTGCCGATGTCGACGATTGTCGTTTTCCCCATGGCGCCTTCGCCGCCTCCTAGATTCACGCTGGCAAGGCAAACCTTGCCGTGTTCGTTTTGACTGTCTGTTCAAAAAGAACCTCGGATTTCGTCAATCGAATTTCTTTTCGCGCCCTAAATCGTACCCTATTTCAGCATATTAGAGGCACGAAACCTGTATTTTGCGACCATTTGATGATGTGATCTGATGTAATGTTGGCTTGAGCCGTATCTTGCGAATTGAAACTGTTCCAGCAGAACTATCGTTTCTTGAGTGTTTTCGCCAAGTGACGACATGCGGTCTAGGGTTTTTCGGGCCGCCGCACCTAGGAGCACACGCTGATATGGATGCGTTGACTATCGACGGCGAGATGTCGAGAGCCGTGAACAGAAACTACTCACTGACCGGGCCGGAATCGAAACGCGCGGTGGAAGCCGGTCTGGCCGCCGCCAAATGGTATCATTCCGACGTCCCGCGCAAGACGATGAAGCGATTGATGAAGCGCCGTGACGGTCCGGCAGCTCGGGACACGGCCATCTGGGTTGTCCTGCATATACTTTTCGCGGCGGGTGGCATTTATTTCTGGGGATCTTGGCTCGCCGTTCCGTTCTGGCTGGCCTATGGCGTGATCTATGGCTCGGCCTGTGACTCTCGCTGGCACGAGTGCGGGCACGGCACTGCGTTTCGCACGCGCTGGCTAAACGACGTGGTGTATCACATCGCCTCGTTTCAGGTCATGCGGAACCCTGTCAACTGGCGGTGGAGCCACGCGCGCCACCATACCGATACGATTATTGTAGGCCGCGACCCCGAAATTGCCTGGATGCATCCGTTGAAGATGAGTCTGATGTCGCTGAAATATATTGGTATTATGGATGCATGGGAGTCGCTGAAGGTGATCTTCCGGAATGCCCTTGGTCGCCTGTCCTCGGACGAGCTTGACTACATTCCCGAAACCGAAATCCCAGTGGCCGTGTTCTGGGCCAGAGTTCACGTTGCCATATATTTGGCCACGCTGCTGGCCACGATCTGGATGTTGATCGGCGGGTATGGTTGGAAGTCCGCCATACCGATCCTTCTGATCGGCGGGCCACGGATTTATGGCTGCTGGCACATGGTCATGACCGGTTTGTTGCAACATGGGGGTCTGGCCGAAGACGTGATCGATCATCGTCTGAATTCGCGGACATTCTACCTGAACCCGGTCGGGCGCTTCATCTATCTGAACATGAACTATCATATCGAGCACCACATGTTTCCCATGGTGCCCTATTACGCGCTGCCTGAATTGCACGCGATTATCAAAGGTGACCTGCCGCCCGCGAATACCTGCCTATACGATGCCTACCGCGAGATGTTCGCCGCCGTCCTGCGCCAGAAGAACGATCCGAACTATTACGTCAAGAAGGTGCTGCCCGAAACGGCAAAACCCTATCGGGAAAGCCTTCACGACATCGTTCCAGACCGCGTGCTTGCTTGAGGCGGGTGCGCAATCAATCGACAGGAAGGAAAGAATATCAATGCCCTGGATCGACGCCTGTGCGACCGATGATATCGACGAAGAAGACGTGATCCGCTTCGACCACGGCGCGAAAAGCTATGCGATCTATCATGGTGTAGACGGGGAGTTCTATTGCACCGACGGAATCTGCACTCATGAACACGCCCATCTTTCCGAAGGGTTGGTGCTGGATTTTGAAATCGAATGCCCCAAGCACAATGGTCTGTTCGACTATCGCACAGGAAAGGCCAAGCGGGCACCAGTCTGCGTCGATCTAGTAACCTATCCAACAAAGGTTGAAACGGGCCGCGTTCTGGTGGACCTTTCATGAGTGCGCCAGAAGAGCCACGGCGGCGTCTGCCCACGGTCGCCGAATTGCGGGCGCTAAAAGGACAAAAGCAACTGACTATGCTGCGTTACTTTTCGCTGGATGAAGCAGCGGCGGCAGAATCGGCAGGGGTCGACATTGCATCAGTTCCCCCCGATGTCCTATTCGATCCCCGATACCGCGAAGTTGCCCCAAGCATCTTTTCGATGACTGGCCGGACCCACCTGGAGGCCGGCACCAAAGAGGACTACCTGCGTTGGTGTGGCGATGCGGTCGAGCGAGGTGCTGACGCGCTCTATTGCTCCGGCTCGCTTGAAACGGTGGAATTTCTGGCCGCTGAATATATCCCGATCGTCGGCCATGTCGGTCTTGTTCCGGCGCGTGCGACTTGGACCGGTGGATTTCGCGCCGTCGGCAAAACGGCCGACAGCGCCATGCGGCTCTTTAAAGAGGTGAAAGCCTATGAGAGCGTGGGCGCTTTCGCGGTAGAGCTTGAAGTTGTACCAGTCGACGTTGCGACGGAAATCAGCAAACGCGTGAACATTCTGATATGGTCGATGGGCGCAGGTGCGGGATGCGATGCGCAGTATCTCTTTTCCAGTGACATCCTCGGATACGCCGAGGGCCATATCCCGCGCCACTCAAAGATCTACCGCGATTTCCGCGCCGAATATGACCGGCTGCAAACGGAGCGCATTGCAGCATTCCGCGAGTTTGTTGCCGACGTCGAAAGCGGGGTCTTCCCCGAAGATGAACAGCTTGTGCGCATGGATAAAGCAGAACTGGAGGATTTCAAAAGCAGGCTGCCACCAGCCTGAAGCCAGAGAGGGAACAGGAAGAAGACATTACATTGCCCCGCTGACAAGACCAAAACAAGGGGCGTCAATGGAGGAGAACCGACAATGCTGAGAAGAACATTTCTAGGTGTCTTTACGACGCTAGCACTGACTGCGAGCACCAGCTTCGCTCAGGAAGGCCAAACCTTCTATTGGGTCTCGCACGGTGGCCCGGCTGACCCGGTCTGGACTTACTTTTTGCAGGGCGCCGAAGACTGGGCTGAGGACACTGGTCACCGGGTGAACACCTCGTTCCATTCCGGCGACGTTCCAAGCCAGCAGGAAGCGGTACGCGCTGCCATCGCGGCAGGTGCTGATGGCATCTGTTCAACCAGCCCTGACCCGGGATCTATGGTTGACGTTGTGGCCGAAGCCCGTGCGGCGGGCATCCCGGTCGTAAACTTCAACACCCCCGACAGCGCCCCCGACTGGAATGCTTATGTAGGGGGCGACCTGATTTCCGTTGGACGGTCATGGGCGCAATACCTTGTCGACAACGGCCATGTGAAAGAAGGTGACTTCGTTTGGATGCCCGTCGAAGTGCCGGGCGCGTCTTACGGCGTCGAGGAAGAAAAGGGCATTGCGCAAGTGTTCGAACCGCTTGGCATCACCTGGGAAGTCACTGACGCCACGCTTGATCAGGCCGAAGTGATCCAGCGGATGACCGACTATATCACGGCCAATCGGGACCGGATCAGCGCCATGATCGGGCTTGGTGACATGGTGACAGGGTCGGTTGTGAGGGTCTGGAACCAGGCCGGCTTGGCACCGGGGGACATTCCGGTCGTCGGTTGGGGCAACTCGCTTGATACAACACAAGGCGTGATGGATGGCTTTGTATCAGCAGCCATGTGGCAGGACCCGCAGGCGACCTCCTACATGTGCCTGTCGGCGCTGATGATGGAAAAAAGCGGTATTCCGATCGGATTCAACGTTATAACCGGTGCGCTTTACGAGGCAGAGCACGCGCCGCTTTACCATGGCATCATGGGCGGCAACTGATCTGCCCTGATCCCGCCCGTGGCGACCGTGGCCACGGGCACCTTTCCCTTACGCATTGAGACAAACATGGCCGATGAGAACATTACCGCTTCCAAGGCAGAGGCTCCCGAGAGCCCGGGCATGGTGAAGCTGTTGATTGCGATGCCGGAATTTGGCCCTCTGATCCTATTGCTGGTCATGCTGGTGGTTTTCACGTCGATCAACCCGGCCTTCATGTCGCTGACTAATATCTCGAACGCCCTGACCTTCACAGTCGAGCTTGGCTTGATCGCCCTGGCCATGACGCTTCTGATGACAAGTGGCGAGTTCGATCTGTCGGTCGGCTCGGTCTTCGGGTTCACGCCCGTTGTGATGTGGACCCTGTTCAATACCGGGACCATGCCGCTCTTTCCCGCATTCGTTCTGGCGATCTTGGTGGCACTTGGAATTGGCATGTTCAGCGGTATCTTTGTCACCCGGCTGAACATCCCGTCTTTCCTGGTCACCTTGGGCATGCTGCTTGTGGTGCGCGGCAGTGCTTTGTGGCTGACCAGTGGGTTCCCGCAACGGACCTGGAATGCGGGCGAGCAATGGCTGGCCGAACTTTTGGTCGGTGATTTCTATCTCGGAGGTTTGCGCATTTACATGAGCCTGATCTGGTTCATCCTGATTGCCGTGATCTTTCACCTGCTCCTGAACAAATCGCGTTTTGGTAATTGGATACAAGCCACTGGCGGAAACGCCGGTGCGGCACGCAACCGTGGGGTGCCGATCAAACGGGTCAAGTTGATCCTGTTTATGCTCTGCTCGGCGATGGCCGGGCTGGCGGGCGTCATTTCGTCGATCCGGGTGTCGGCGGCAAACCCGAACTCTGGCATGGGCTACGAACTGGAAGTTATTGCCATGGTCGTCATTGGCGGCACGGTTCTGACCGGCGGGCGCGGAACGATCATCGGGACGGTGCTGGGCGTTCTCATTCTCAGGCTGATGCGAAACGGCATCGTTCTGATCGGTGTGCCGGGCCTTGCCTACAACATTTTTATCGGGGCGATCATCCTTGGCATGATGGCATTGCATGCGGCACTAGAACGCCGCCACAACGAGGGGGTGTGACATGGCAAATGCTGAAGCCCCGCTGGTGGAGATGCGGAACATCGAAAAGTTCTATGGCCGGATCCACGCGCTTCGTGGCGTGAACCTGTCGATCAAGAAAGGCGAAATCGTTGGCCTTCTTGGAGACAACGGAGCGGGCAAATCAACCCTTATCAAAGTGTTATCGGGCGCTGTGCCATATACTTCGGGCGAGATTTCGATCAAGGGTCGCCCGGTAAAGCTGAAAACAACGAACGACGCGATCAATGCCGGGATCGAAACTATTTATCAGGACTCGGCGCTGGTGCCGCAGCTTTCGATTGCCCGCAATCTGTTTCTAGGCCGTGAGCTTCGCAAAGGATCGAAGTTTCTCGATTGGATGGACCAGGAAGAGATGAACCGGGTTGCCAGCGAATTGCTATTGCGCGTGGGCATCACCAAGAACATTCCACCCACAACGCCGATCGGATCGCTTTCGGGTGGCGAACGGCAGGCCGTCGCCATCGCCCGCGCGATGTACTTTGACAGCGACATCATCATTTTGGACGAACCCACGAACAATCTTGGCGTGGCCGAAACGCAGGGTGTACTGCAGTTCGTGCGCGACGCGCGAGACAGCGGTCATTCCTGCATATTCATTGCCCACAATATCCACCATGTGTTTCAGGTCGTGGACCGTATGGTCGTGATGCGTAGGGGCGAGATTGTTGCGGACGATCTTAACCCCAAAACCTGCAGCATTCAGGATGTCGAAGACGTCATTACCGGCGAATATGTGGCGGTGTGATGAAGCTTGCCGCCAAAGGTATTCGCGCAGATTTCCGCCCTGATCTCGGTCTGCTTGAAGGGTTTATCGTCACGGACGGAGGAATTGGGATCGCGCCCCTTCATCGCGCGCCCTGGGTCGGATCCGGCGAGGCGATGCCCGCAGATGCGGCCCCCTTCATGGCCAGGCTGGGCGGTGATTTCTTCTGCGCGCCTTTTGCCGAAAGCGAAGGCGACAGCCCGCTTCACGGCTGGCCGCCGAATTCGGCTTGGTCGGTTCTGGACAAAGACAGGCATCGGGTCCGCGCCGAGCTTCGCCAAAGCGTTCATGGCGCCCGGCTGATCAAGGAGTTGACGCTGCGCGACGGGCACCCCTTTGTCTATCAGCGCCATATATTCCATGGCGGCCGAGGATGCGTGACGGTTGCAAACCACGCGAATGTCTCGGTCAAGAATGGCGCATTGATTCGAACCTCGCCCAAGCTGCGATGGGAAACGCCGGTGACGCCACAGGAAAGCGACTCAGAGCGTGGACGTTCCGGGCTCGTGTACCCCGCGCAGGCTGATGATCCGCGCAATTTCCCAGGTGTCGATGGCGCGGTCGATCTGACGGAATACCCATGGAACCCGCGTCACGAAGATTTCGTGGTTGGGATCGAAGCCCAATGCCACGCTCTTGGATGGGTCGCGGTGACGCGCACGGTTGAGTGCGATCTTTACCTGTCGCTCAAAAACCCCATGTCGGTGCCTATGTCGATGTTCTGGCATTCCAATGGCGGGCGTGACTACGCACCGTGGTCGGGGCGTCACGTCGGATGTCTTGGGGTTGAGGAAGGTGCCGCCAAGCACATGCTGGGTCTCTCGGGTGAAGAGTCGCTGACCGGCCCAGGTGCCTTGACGCTTGAACCCGGCGGAATCGCCGAGGTCCGTCATGTTATTGGTGCCATGGCCTGGCCAACGGCTCAGCCGGTCGCCGACATTCAGATCGAAGGCGAAAGCCTGATCGTCAGTGGCGAAGCCGGCGCCAAGCGAACCGTTCCCATTGACCCCGATTTCCTGCAATTGGAGGACGGACAGTAATGCATCCAGATCGCCCGATCATCCTAAGCGTGCCTGCACCCCGAACGCTTAACCTGATATTCTCACCCGACGCCCTGCGCCTGCTAAGATCACGCTACGAGGTTATCGAGACAGACGAAGCCAATCTGCCTGCCTTGTCTGACGATGTCTTGGCAAATGCGCGATATATCATTGGCCAACCCGCCATCGACGTCGCCCTGCTTCACCGCCTGAAATCACTACGTTGTGTGTTCAACGTCGAAGGCAACCTGATAAACAACATGCCGTACTCAAGGGTGTTCGAACGGGGCATCCATGTTGTCACAACGACGGAGGTCTTCGCACAACCTGTTGCTGAGCTGGGCCTTGCGTTGGCCTTGAATCTGCTGCGAGGCATCATCGACGCCGATTTTGATTTCCGTGAAGGTCGCGAGAAATGGGGCGGTGACGGCAATGCCGGCGCGCGGCTTCTTTTCGGGGCAGATGTCGGGATCGTTGGCTACGGCGGGATCGGTCGGGCGCTTCATCACCTGCTGGTTCCATTTCGGCCGCAGTTGCGGATCTTTGATCCCTGGATACCACCCTCGCACATCATAGACGCGGGTGCGGAACCGGCGGACCTGGCAACAGTCATGCAAAACAGCGACGTTGTTTTTGTCTTGGCCGGTGTCACGTCCGAAAACCAGAAGTTCCTCGGAGCCGAAAGCTTCGCATCCATGCGAAAAGGGGCCGCCTTCATTTTGCTTAGTCGCGCAGATGTGGTGGATTTCGACGCGATGGTAGACGCGGTCCACAGCGGCCATATCAGGGCCGCCAGCGACGTTTTTCCCGAAGAACCAATGCCAAGCGATCATCCCGTCCGCCGCCGTCCGGGCTTTATTCGGTCGGCGCACCGCGCGGGTGCGCTGAGATCTGCTTTCCTGAAGATGGGGGATTTCGTTTTGGAAGACCTGAGCCTTCTGGATCAAAACCTCCCACCCTTGAGATGCAAAAGGGCCGAACGCGAGACAGTCGAAAGGCTGCAATCGCGTCCAGTCGAAGTGAATTGAATGTGGTCTAATTGAAGAGACCACGAAAGTAGAGCTTGAAAACCAGGTTCTGGTCGTGACCGGAGCCGAAGATGAACTGGGGGCCAACACTTTGGGCGGAGGATCGGATTGGGTAACGCGTGCGGCGAAGGACCTGCCGCTGGGGCGGCTCATACTGCCCGAAGACGCGGCAAGGTTGGCCGTTTATCTCTTGAGCCCCGCGTCTGCGCCGATGACTGGGGTTTTGCTTGACCTGGAGCAATCTGTAGTTGGCGCCCCCGGTTAGGGCGATGGCGCTTGCGTGCTTGCGCGCACGATAAGATCGACACCTATTTGCGCTGGCTGCACATCCTCGCTGCTGGATTTGGTAAGCTCACCCAGCAAAAGCTCGGCCGCGCGGCGACCAAGTAGCGCGCGATCCTGTCTGATTGTTGTAAGCGCAGGAACATAGAACTGTGACATCTCGATATCGTCGAATCCAACAACCGAAATGTCCTCGGGCACGCGCAGGCCACCCTCAAGCAGGCCAGAAATCAAACCGAAGGCTACCATGTCGGCCGAACAGAAGACGGCGGTTGGTCGGTCGCTCATGTTCAAAATACGCCGCGCAGCATCGCGACCCGATTCCAGTGAAAAATCCCCCCGGATGATCCAGTCGGGACGCGCCGGCAAGCCAAGTCGCGCACGTTCCGCCACCATGCCTTCGCGACGTGCGATTGTCAGAACGTTGCCATCTGGCCCGGTCACATGTGCGATCTTTCGATGTCCTAGCGCGTGCAGATGCCCGATGGCAAGGCGCGCGCCCTCGACGTTGTCGCTGGAAATCACCGGAAACTTCCCGCCTTCAACCCATTCGCAAAGAAAGACGATCCGGTTCGCCACTCCAAGATCCGCGCATTGCCGCAAGGCGTCGGGCGAAAGCCTGCCATCAAGTGCAATGGCGCCATCGATGCGACCATCCAGAAAGTAGCCGGACAAAGCCGAATCCTGTAGCGGTTGCGCCTCGGTGTCGGTGATCAGAATCGCATAGTCCGAACCGGCAAAACCCTCGCTGATGCCGGCCAGAATCCCCGAGTAGAACGGCTTACCTAGATTGGGCACAAGCACCAGCACGGCACCGGCTCGCTTCATCCGAAGGTTCCGGGCGGTCTGATTGACGCGATAACCAGCGGCCCGTATCGCCTCAAGCACCGTGTTGCGGGTCCGCTCGGAAACAAGATCGGGGTTCGAAAGCACGCGGCTGACCGTTGCAGTCGAGACCTGCGCCATTCGCGCGACGTCTTGGATGGTTGCAGTCTTCTGAATCATGGATTTTGCGCGCTTTTCCGGTCTTCCCGACTTGACATGAAACTGGTGTCATTGCGAGTATGTAATCGATTGCACTGGTTGAAAAGCAAAATTGCATGAGCTGGGGCGTCAGTAGGGAAAATTGGAGGGACCAGGGGGATTTCGGTGTCAGTCGACGTTGCATCTTTTGAAGCGCGGTGTTTTTTGTGAGTGCTTCTGTACAGTTTGACTTCGCAGGTGCGTGTGTCGTCGTGATCGGCGCCAGCAAGGCAGGCATCGGTGCCGCAATCGCGCGCGCCTTTCAGGATGCAGGAGCCGAAGTCGTAATCACGGGTGTCGAACCAAGTTGCGCACCCGAAGATGTCGCACGGTTTTCCTATACCCAACTTGATGTCACCGACACGAGCGCCGTGTACGCCTTTGCCCAAGATCGTGCACATGTTGATGTTCTGGTCAATTGTGCAGCAATCACGCAGCGGGGCGAAGAAATGAAACCCGAGTTCTTCTCGCACGTGCTGGATGTGAACCTGACCGGATCACTGCGCTGCGCCGAGGCATTCCATCCGGCGTTGTCCGCAGCAAAGGGCCGGGTCATCAATATCGCATCAATGTATGCACGTTTCGGTTCCCCGAAAAACCCGGCATATGGCGCGTCGAAAGCTGGGGTCGAGCAGTTGACTAAATCGCTCTCCATTGCTTGGGCGTCGGATGGTATCCGCGTTAACGCCATCGCCCCCGGTTTTATTGTAACGGCCCAATCGGAACGGGCGCGCCGGGATGCGGTGTTCACGTCAAACGTAGAAGCCCGTACGCCAATGGCCCGTTGGGGGCAGCCTGACGATATCGCAGGCACGGCGCTGTTTCTGGCCTCGGACGCGGCAAGTTTCGTGACCGGGGCTTGCCTTCCAGTGGATGGAGGATACTCGGTTGTCTGACAGGTGCATACTATGATTGAAATGAACAAAATCGGTGCGGCTGTCATTGGCACGGGTTTCATCGGAACGGTGCATGTTCAGGCGCTGCGCCGCCTTGGGGTGGAGGTCCTTGGTGTCTTGGGATCATCGCCTGAACGCGGCACAGCACGGGCCGCTGAAATGGGTGCCGCCAGGGCCTATGCCTCGCTTGATGAACTTTTGGCAGATGACTGCGTTGACGTAGTCCATGTAACCTCACCCAACCACGCCCATTATCCGCAGGTAAAGGCGATACTTGCCGCCGGAAAGAACGTCATCTGTGAAAAACCGTTGGCGATGACTAGCGCGGAATCAGCTGAGATGGTGGACCTTGCACGCGCGTCGGGCAGGGTCTGTGCGGTGTGCTACAATATCAGGTTCTACCCTCTGAATCAGCAGGCCCATGGGATGGTAAAAGCCGATGATCTCGGCGATATCCGGTTTGTCACCGGGCATTATCATCAGGACTGGCTGGCAAAACCGACAGATTGGAACTGGCGGCTAGAGACCGAGATTGGCGGCGCGCTCCGTTCAGTCGGAGATATCGGCACCCATTGGATCGATCTCACAAGTTTTGTCACGGGGTTGAAAGCCAAAGCAGTGATGGCTGAGCTGACCACCTTTCTACCCAAGCGCCAAAAGCCTTTGGGCCCAGTACAGAGCTTCGCAAGCGGGTCTGGAGCGACCGAGCCCAAAACAATCGAGACTGACGACGCCGCGACGATCATGATCCGCTATGACGGCGGTGCGAGGGGGGTGATGAGTACCTCGCAGATCAACTTTGGCCGGAAGAATTCGCTACAGTGGGATGTCGCCGGATCCAGGGCCAGCGCAGCCTGGTACAGCGAGACTCCGGATCATCTGTTCATTGGCCACCGCGATGCACCAAACCAGACCCTGATGCGTGATTTCACGCTGATGAACGTGGCAGGCACCAGGGCGGCAACACTGCCGCCAGGTCATGTGGAAGGATTTGCCGACAGTTTCTTCAACTTTTTCCGCGCCGTCTATTCGGATGTCGCAGCAGGTGGCCGACAGGCCGATAGCACGTGGGCCACCTTTGATGATGGCCATTACGAAATGTGCTTTTGCGACGCCGTCCTGCAATCGGCGCGCGAAGGACGCTGGGTTGAACTAAGTGAGGTGGAACGCAGATGAAACTGGGACTTTTGACCGCGCCCTTTGAAGCCTCCAACCTGAAGGACGTCGCCGCCTGGGCCGGTGGAAACGGGTTTGCCGCGCTTGAGGTCGCTTGCTGGCCCGCATCCGGTGGGGAAAAGCGCCGATACGCGGGGACCAGCCACATTGATGTGGATGGCCTTACCGCTGACGAAGGGGGCGACATTAAAACCGCCCTGGGCGAACAGGGCATCGAAATCTCGGGCCTTGGCTATTATCCCAATCCGCTGCACGCAGATCGCGACCACCGGGAAGAGGTGATAGGCCACCTGATGAAGGTGATAACCGCAGCCAGCGTTATGGGTATCAAAGTCGTCAACACCTTTGTTGGGGGGGACCGGTCGTTCAGCGTGGACGACAACTGGGCCCGCGCAACCGAGATTTTCGCACCCATCATTAAGCACGCACAGGCTTCAGGCGTTCGGCTGTGTTTTGAAAACTGCCCGATGATCTTCAGCCAAGACGAATGGCCGGGCGGCCACAACATCGCCTATTCGCCAAAGTTATGGCGACGCATTTTTGATGAGTGGGGCGACGCCGTCGGCATGAATTTCGATCCGTCACACCTGATCTGGCAATTCATCGACCAGACGCGGTTCATTAAAGAATTTGGACCGCACATGGCCCATGTCCATGCAAAAGACCTGATGGTCGATCGCGACGGGCTTTACGATAATGGCATCATGTCGGTCGGAATGGGCTGGCAGGTTCCAAGGCTTTGCGGCCTTGGCGATGTGGATTGGTCGAACTTCTTTTCGGGCCTTTATCGCGCGGAGTACGATGGCCCGATCATCATTGAGCACGAAGACAGGCTGTTTGAAGGGACCGACGAAAAGGTCAAGCGGGGCTTCCTGCTGGCCAGAGACGTCCTGCAACCGTTCATCAAATAGAAGGGCACCAAGCCCCGATTTTCGACAACACCAAACCGGGAGGAAACCCAAATGAAGAAATTTATAACCGGCGCAGCCACGCTGGCCATCGCCATCGCTCTGGCCCCCGCCGCATTCGCGGGGGACCACAAGAGCTATACGATCGGCGTGTCGAACACCGTGCAGGGCAATGGCTGGCGCGAACAGATGATCTGCGCCATGCGCGCTCAGGCTCTTGTCGAAGGGGACGTCAAGAATTTGATCGTCGCGCACCGCAACACCGACTCGGCAGGCCAGCTAGAGGATATCAATAACCTGATCGAAGCCGGTGTGGATGCCATTGTTCTTAACCCCTCGAACCCCGATGCTCTGAACTCTGCACTCGATAAGGCGATGGCGCAGGACATCGTCGTAGTGGCCGTTGACGCAGGCGTAACGGCAGAAGGCGCGTATATCCTGTCCAATAACCAGGAAGAATACGCCTACCTCGGTGCCAAATGGCTGTTCGAAAAGATCGGCGGCTCGGGCGATGTGGTCTACATGCGCGGTATCGCGGGTGTTTCGGCCGACACTGACCGGGACAACGGATTCAAACGTGCCCTGGCCGAGTTCCCGGATGTGAAGGTTGCTCACGAGGTCTTCACGGGTTGGCAGCAGGACCAGGGCAAGCAACAGATGTTCGATTTTCTGGCAACGGGCATTCCCTTTGATGGTGTCTGGACAAGCGGTATCGACAACGTGATCGTCGACGCTTTTGTCGAATCCGGTGCGCCGCTCGTGCCGATTGTCGGCGCGGACAACGCGGGTTTTGTTCAGTATCTGAGCGAAGTCGACGGATTGGAAGGGGCTGCCGTAACCAACCCCGGTTCTGTTGGTGGCGCAGGCATCGCGCTAGCGGTTGATATCTTGAATGGCGAAGCGCCGAACAGCAATACTGTGCTGGTCGATCCGGTGCTCTGGGAAAATGCCAGCGAAGACGGACGCGCAACGATTGCAGCCGCGCAGAATCCGAACCTCGATCCGGAATGGCCTGTTTCGGTTACCATCCCGGGTTGGACCGACTATTCGATGGATGAAATCATCGCCTGCGAAGGCCCATCAGAAGGCTGATGGCAATGACATTGGGCCCCGCATCAAATGGCGGGGCCAATTCATTCTCCACAGGACAATCAGTGAAATTCATGAGTGACACCGCTCTTCTGGACACATCTGGCGTCGCGAAAAGCTTTGGCGCGGTACGTGCGCTGACGAACGCGCATCTGCGCGTTGAAAAAGGTGAAATCGTCGCCTTGATGGGTGCAAACGGTGCTGGCAAGTCAACCTTTGTAAAGATCATCACAGGCGCCTTGAAACCAGACACCGGCCAGGTCCTGATCCGGGGAAAGCAAGCCCGTGTCGGTAACCCGGCCGAGGCGCGGCGTTCGGGTCTTGTCCCGGTCTATCAAGAACCCTCGCTTATTCCCGATCTTAACGTGGCGGACAATCTTCGGCTTGGCGACACACCTGTTAAGCCGTTCCGTCACTGGGTCGAACAGCTTGGTATGGAAGGCCTTAGCCTTTCGACGATGATCGAAGACCTGCCGCTCGCGACGTTACGCATTGTCGATCTGGCGCGCGCACTGGCCGCCGAACCCGATGTTCTACTGCTTGACGAAATGACCGCCGCTCTGCCCACAGATCTTGTCGAAAGGGTGCTAGCGGTTGTCCGGGCCAAGGCCGACGAGGGTATGGGGGTGATTTATGTCTCGCATCGGTTCACCGAAATCTCTGAACTATGCGACCGCGCCTCGGTGCTACGGGACGGATATACAGTGGGCGACCTTCAGATAGAAACTGGCGTCGAAGACCGGGTGGTCGAATTGATGCTGGGTCAGAAACTAGATCTTGCTCAGCGCGACATAGCACGGCAGCACAGCGCGACGGGCGCAATGCCAAGGGTACGCGTCAAATCACTGGCCTCGGCACCGAAGGTTCTGGATGTGTCATTCGATCTGTTCGCAGGCGAGGTGCTTGGGGTTGTGGCGTTGGAAGGTCAGGGCCAGGACGAATTGTTTGACGTACTCGCCGGTTTTGCCAAGCCAAGTGCAGGTATGATCGAAGTTGACGGCCAGCCCGTCGTTTTCTCACATCCGGCAGAGGCTATCGCCGCAGGATTGACATTTGTCCCCGGCAACCGGGCGAACGCGCTTTTGGCGCAACGTTCCGTGCGAGAGAACATCGCACTTCCGTTCTCTGCCAGACCTAGCGCTTGGGGGCCTCTGAACCTGCGCCGCGAGAGCGAACGCGTCGGGCATGCAATCAAAAGGCTGCAGATAGATACCCGCGCACAAGGCGAGGTTCAGCGGCTGTCCGGGGGCAACCAACAAAAGGTGACGATCGGGCGGTGGCTAGCCACCGGTGTCGAAACACTTCTGCTTTTTGATCCGACACGCGGCATCGACGTCCGGACCAAGCGTCAGATCTATCCCCTGGTACGCGAACTGGCCGAACAGGGGGCTGCGGTGCTGCTTTATACCTCTGAGCTTGAGGAGATTCCGTTGGCTTGTGACCGTGCTGTCGTCATCTTCAACGGTCGAGTTGTCGACGTGATCGACGCAGCTGATGCCGACGAACAGACATTGATGCGCGCCGCCTACGGTCTGACACTGTTGGATGCATCAACGTGATTGTGGTTCTTCGGAAAAATGCCTGGGTCATGGGTCTTGTCGCATTGCTGATCTGCCTTTTGGGTATAACCAAACTGATCCAGCCATCCTTCGGTGCCTCGGGCCTTGAAAGCGTTGCGCGGGCGGCATTGCCGTTTGCCTTTGCGACGGCTGGCATGGCGGTTGTGGTAATCGTGGGGGGGATCGACTTGTCGGTTGCCTCGATGATGGCCGTCTGTGCGGTGACGGCTGCGGTGTTGATGGAACGGATGGCAGGTGTGCCTGCGTTGCTTATCGTTCTGGGCGTGGGCCTCGCCATGGGACTGATAAATGGCGCGCTGATCGTTGTGTCCCGCGTGCCTGACATCGTCGTCACTCTGGCGATGCTCTTTGTCTGGGAAGGCACGGCGCTTTTGATCCTTGAATCGCCTGGCGGGACGGCGGCGGGTTGGTTGCAGCAGATCATCCGCGGCGGAGCCGTGGTTGAAGCCGTGCCCAAAGCGCTTCTGGTCATTGCCCTTTGTGCCGCGGTGATCTGGTTTCCGATCCGACGCTCGAAACTGGGGTTGTCCATCTATGCCACGGGGTCCGACGAACGAGCCGCCTTCCGCTCTGGTGTGAACATCGGGCGTACCAAGATCGTGGCATACGGCATTTGCGGGTTGTTCTGTGCCCTCGGTGGCCTCAGCCTCGCCGCGCTGACCGGGATCGGCGAGCCTGTGCCCGGACCTTATCTGATGGCCTCGGTGGCGGCGGTGGTACTGGGCGGAGTAGTGCTTGGTGGCGGCAAAGGCGGGTTGCTTGGTCCGATCATCGCAGTGTTTATTCTCAGGATCATCCGCACGATCCTGACGCTCATGGCGGTCGACCCCAACGTGACGACCATCATCGAGGGCACCATCATGGTCGGCGTCGTGATGCTGGGAACGGCGGCGACATTGAAGGGAAGACGCGCATGAGCGAGACTGTCATCGATCCACCGCTTGTCCGCGCCGGTCGCTTTCTGCGCGACAATCCGATGATCCCTCTATTGGTCTTTCTGTTCCTCCTGATCGCGGCCCTCGAATTCATGCGGCCCGGGATTGTCCTGCCCTTCCGCTCGGGGCGCGACGGGTGGATTTCGACCTTTTGGGTCGGCAACCTTATCAAGTTCGCCATTCCCCTGGCCATGCTTGCCGCCTGTCAGGTGCTGACCATGCTGACAGCGGGAATCGACTTGTCGGTTGGCGTCGTGGCGACAGTGGCCGCCTTTGTCTGCGCCACCCTAAGCGCAACATGGGGTGTGGCACCAGCCGTGCTGATCGCTCTTGCTTCCGGCCTGCTGGTCGGGCTCGTGAATGGCATCGGTGTCGGCATAATCCGGGTTCATCCGCTTATCATGACGCTTGGCACCGGACTGATCGCCACCGGATGCCTGCAGGTCTATCAGCGCCTGTTCATCAACGCTGGAACCG
The DNA here is from genome assembly GCF_041537925.1 of Ruegeria hyattellae. NCBI lineage: Bacteria > Pseudomonadati > Pseudomonadota > Alphaproteobacteria > Rhodobacterales > Roseobacteraceae > Ruegeria > Ruegeria hyattellae. Next base: position 705,697 of record NZ_JBGOSH010000002.1, read on the forward strand.
AGATACCTGCGATCCTGGTCTGGCTTGGTACCGGACGCACTCTTGGCATGCCGAACGGGCTGTTCCTGTTCGTCCCTTTCGCCATCTTCGTCCTTTGGTTGATGCGCTACAGTGGGTTTGGCCGCCTGTTGTTTGCGCTCGGCTCAAACGAACAGGCGGCAATGCTCTCGGGCGTCCGCGCCTGGCAGGTCTATCTGACGCTTTACGCCCTGGCCGGTTTCATCGCGGCCCTTACCGGGCTGCTCTACCTCGGCATGATCCGCCAGACTTCACTCAGCCTAGCCAACCCGCTTTTGCTGCCTTCGGTCGCCGCGGCGGTCATTGGTGGGACATCGATCTTTGGCGGTAGCGGCAGTTTCGCGGGCGCCATCATCGGCGCGCTGATCCTGCGGGTGCTAGACACGATGCTGACGCTATTGCAGATGCCCGAAGGCGCGCGCACGGCGCTCTTCGGTCTTATCATCCTCGCCGTGACGGCGCTTTATGTCCGAATCACCGGGGTCCGTTAGAAAGGAATTCCCATGGCCAAGTTTCGAATCGTCGGAATTAGTTTCGATCACATGCACATGGGTGATCTATTGCGCATGGTGCACGAGCATCCCGATGCCGAAATTGCCGGGCTTTATGACCCGGACGGGTCAAAATTGGAGAATGCCGCGGCAAAGTTTGGGGTTCCCGCAGAGCGCCTGTTTACCGATTTTGACAGCTGCTTGGCCGCTGGTCCCTACGAAATGGCAATTCTCTGTTCGGCAACGGCGGAGCACGCCGCAATGACTGAACGACTGGCCGCTCACGACTTGCATGTCTTTGTCGAAAAACCGTTCGCCGCCTCTGTCGGTGATGCCCAACGCATGATGGCGGCGATGGAGGGGACAGGAAAGCAGCTGGTCATCAATTGGCCACTGCGATGGGTTGAAAGCCATCTGACGGCAAAGCGCCTGATCGACGAAGGCATGATCGGAGACTTGATCGAAGTCCATTTCTACGATGGCAATCGGGGACCGCTTTACCACCTTTCCGACAAGGTCGAAGTCAGCCTGGAAGAAGTTGAACGAAAAAAACCGACATCCTGGTGGTACAAAAAATCCTCCGGCGGCGGCGCGTTGCTCGACTACCTCGGATACGGTGCAACACTGGGGACATGGTACATGGGCGGCGAAGCTCCGCTTGAGGTCACATGCACCGTCGATCAAACTCCCGACATAGAAGTTGACCAGCACGCCATCGCGGTTTGCCGCTATGCCCGCGGCCTGTCGAAGATGGAAACCCGCTGGGGAACTTTCACGGACCCCTGGACTATTCAGCCGCAACCAACATGCGGGTTCACATTTGTCGGCACCGAAGGAACGATTGCCTCGCCCGACTATGCCAGCGAAGTCACTGTTCAAACCCGCGCGCAGCCTGACGTTCACACCATTCGTGTTGACCCGCTGCCCGAAGGGGAAAGCAACGCGATTGAGTACGCCCTGAGCTGCATAGCCAATGGCAAGCCCGTCGAGGGCCCGCTTGATCCTGCGCTTTGCCTGACGGCGCAGCGGATCGTGGATACCGCCGTGCAGTCAGCCGCCGAAAAGCGTACTCTGGATCTGGTCCCATGACAGAAGATGCAGCAGACACGGACATCTATGCCCTGAAATCCGAAACGCTTGCCGAAGTTACCGCACCCGGCGTTTCGTACCGACCGCCCATGCCAAAAACCTATCGCCCGAGGATCGGAGTGATCGGCACCGGCGGCATTTCTGCCAGCCACCTGGACGCGTACCGCACAGCAGGCTGGGACGTGGCCGCGATGTGGAACCGAACCCGTTCGAAGGCCGAAGCCAAGGCTGCAGAGTTCTGTCCTGACGCGCGGATCGAAGACGACTGGTACGCCATTCTCGACAGTGGCGACATCGACGTAGTGGACATCACACTGCACCCTGAACACCGCGCACCTATCATTGAAGCGGCTTTGAAGGCGAAAAAGCACGTTCTCAGCCAGAAACCCTTCGTGACAGACCTGGATATTGGCGATCATCTTGTCGCCCTGGCCGATGACCAAGGCGTCAAACTGGCGATCAACCAGAACGGTCGCTGGGCGCCGCACATGGCCTGGATGCGCGAAGCAGTGCGGGCCGGGCACATCGGGGATGTGCTGTCGGTGCATGCCTCGCTTCACTGGAACCACGGATGGACCGCCGGAACGCCCTTTGACCAAATCGACGACCTTATCTTGTGGGATTTCGGCGTGCATTGGTTCGACTTCCTTGCGTCTATGGTCGGTGCTCGCGCGGAAAGCGTTTTTGCTACGGCCTCGCCAACGCGAGGCCAATCCAACATGACGCCCCTTCTGGCTCAGGCGATTGTCCGGCTGAATGAGGGTCAGGCAAGTCTGGTTTTTGATGGCGGTGCCCCGTTTGGCCCGCGCGATACAACCTACATAGCGGGATCAAAAGGCAGCCTTCAGTCGGACGGGCCGGACCTTGGGAAGCAGATAGTCACTCTGAAAACAGGCGAAAGCGTTGCCTATCCAAACCTCACGGGTGAGTGGTTTAATGACGGTTTTCGCGGTGCCATGGGCGAGCTTCTTTGCGCCATCGAAGAAAACCGCGATCCGACTAACTCCGCCAGCGAGAACCTGTTGTCCCTAGAAATGGCGTTTGCCGCGGTTCAATCTCGAATGTCGTGCCGAGAAGTAGAGATCGGGAGCGTTAGGAAATTGCCGACAAGATGAGTGGTTTTTTGGGGTTCCGTTGTGAAGATTCCAGCAGCTTGAAAGGATACATCTAACCTTGGGAGTTAGGCAGCCAGTTCTGCGAAGTGTCGAAATGGACAGGGTCCTGGCGCGAATTGGCCTTTGCGGATCATATGCGAAACCTCGATGTTTGATCCCAAGGTTTGATGCTGTGATCCTTTCTCAGGGATGGAAGGAAGCGACATGGAACAAGGTCCCCAGAGCGGACTTACCTGCTCCTTATACTTACAGCCACGAGGTCCGCAGTTGGCTCTTTGCGGGCATCTTTGGGACAGGCACAGAAGGGCTGACAGGACCCAACAATGTAAGTAGCCCGAAGAAATCAATCGATATCTGTTATTGGGGAAGAAAAGCGGAAGTTCTCTGCAAGCTCGCTTTCATAGCCGAACAAAGCAGGCAATCCACCGGTATGGACCATGACTATTTTTTGGCCTGATGTGATTTGCTCTTCGGAAATGAGATCCAGCAATCCAGCGAAAGTTTTTGCTGAGTAAACAGGATCAAGAAAAATACCTTCGGATTGCGCCATCCTTTTCAGGGCAGATTGTGTTTTTGTTCCAAGTTTACCGTACCCTGGAGCCAGTGCCCCATCCCAGACATCAATCTTCGCTAATAAACAAGCGGCATCAATGCCTAGCAGGTTTGCAAGCTTCTGCAAAACAATGCTGATACGATCCCGCTGCTTTTCACCGTTTCGACGTACGCATACTCCGTACACTCGAGCAGGTACCCCTGAGAGAACTATTCCAGTCAACAATCCGCCATGTGTCGCGCCGCTGCCGGATGGGACGACTACTGCGTCGAAGTCCTGCATCTGCTCACATAACTCCTGCCCCGCAGCGACATAACCAAGCGCACCAAGCGGAGGATGGTTAAGCCCTAGATGAATGACATAGGGTTTACGCCCCTGCGCCTTCAGTTCTTCCGCGCGCGCATGCAGCGCGGCGTCCGCGCCTGCCTCGTCCTCACCAACAGGATAGCTCATATGCTCGGCGCCAAGAATTTTGGACAGCAACACATTCCCGGATTTGTAATAGTCCGGCCCCATGTTTGGCACGCGTTCTTCCAACTGCAATACAGACTTCATACCTAGCCGCGCCGCCGCGGCCGCTGCAGATCGAACATAGTTAGACTGAACCGCACCTGTTATCAGGATTGTATCAGCCCCCTGTGCCAGCGCATCGCCAAAGTAAAACTCGAGCTGCCGTGTCTTGTTGCCACCAAATCCAAGCCCCGTCAGGTCATCGCGTTTCAGCCAGAGATCGATCTTCAGTTCCTCCGACAACCGGTCGAGACGCTCCAGCGGCGTTGTACCGAACATGAGTTGCGCCCTTGGAAATCCAGCGAGAAGATCATTTTTCTGCGTCATCGTCTACCTATCGGAATTACGTCATCACGTAAGCGCGTTGAAAGAGAACATAACAAGCCACAAGGGAAATTACCCGGATTGCGGTTTTGATTAGAGATTGTGGCAGGTAAGGACGGGCGGCCCGACCACACAGACTGCCGATCGTTGTGACACCCACAAAGGACCATAGCTGTGAACTTAATGTGATTGATTGCCAGTCAGACAGGCTGTGCAATAGAAACGCGACACCGTAGGCAACAAGTGCAATTGGCTGGACCAACCTTGCAACAGACCGAGCGGAGCGGCCTTTGGCAATCAATCCAAACACCATAAGGGGGCCAGGGGTCGCGGCCCAGATAGTAGCCAATCCAGATAGCCCCGAGACTACGGCAAAGACAGGAGTGCCGATAGCAGTGTGAGCCGGAACCAGTGTTGTCAACACTCCGATCAGCAACAGGCACCCGGTCAATGCGAGTACGAAGGGTTCACTCAGCAACGGATAGATTGCCAACCCAACAACCAAACCAATCAGACATCCGGAGATTGCCGTATTTATCGTTCTGCGCTCGTCGGTGAGAATACGCCAATCCGTTGCCACAACTGAAACGATGGTGTTCAAAAGTAAGAGGACTGGAACTGCGGTCGAGGTGCCCAATAAGATCATCATAGGCGGACCTGCAACGATGCTGAAACCTATACCGATGCCAACCTGAAGGATGGCGCCCAGGCAAATGGCAAGCATTAAGATGAATAATTCCACAGGCACCTCAGACCTCGATCGGCGCTTTTGCACCCGCCCGGGTTTAAAGAACGTGGCGGACCGGACTTTGGTTTAACCTGTTTTGAATACTCCCGAAACCACCCAGTGGCTGGCGTGGTTCCGATTGGCCATCAACCCCAGGGCATGATGCCTGGGTAAGGTGCGCGCACCCCTACGCTATGCGCCATTTGAGCCAGCGTTGTGAGGTCGAAAACGGGCAGGTTCAACTCTTGCTGTATCCCCGCGGCATAGGGCGGCAAATCGGTGCATTCTAAAACCAGCGAACGAATTTCGGGCGCTTCGCGTTTCAGATTGCGGGCGGCATCCAGAACCTCTGTTTCGATCAGGTCCGTGTCCATTCTTGTCCGTATGTTCCGCAGGATCACTTCGGCAAATTCCCGTGTCTCTTCCAAACCTTTCACGGCCACCGGAATTCCCTCTGCGCCGACACCTTCAAAATGTCGCGGGGTCAGTGCCGATGCGTCGGCCGTCAAAATCCCGACAGGGGCGCTGGCGCCGGTCATGTGAAATGCCAAGGGTACCTGAATTAGGCTGGATGCGAATACGGGCACTGAAACGGCTGCGGCCAGTTCCTTTTGAAACAAAGCCAAAAAACCGCAACTACCGGTAATTGCCCGCACGCCTTCTGCCTCCAGCCGTTGCGCGCCTTTGATAAACGGCGCCAATAAGTCAGGCGTCGGGTTGTTCAGAAGAGTTGGAACCGTAACGCCATCGATCATCTCATAGAGTACCGGAAACGGCAGGCTCGAGGGGTTTTTGATGTGACCGGGAGGTTTTGGAAAATAGCTTTCCAGGCAAAGTACACCAATCGAAGCTCCACAGATATTCTGTCCACCATTGTAAACCGGCATTTTGGGTGCGTCCTTCCGATGAGATTGGGCCGAATTGGCTGATGTCGCTCAGAACCGGGTCAGGGAAAATGGTGCGAGATCGATGTTATTGCGGCGCCCGGACACAAGATCAGCCACAAGTTCTCCCGTTTTCGGCGCCATCATTAGCCCGTAATGGGAATGTCCGAAGGCGCCATAAAGTCCTGAATCCCCAGAGAGCTGCCCGATCGCAGGAAGGCTGTCCGGGAAAGAGGGACGCCGTCCCATCCAGAATCGCGCTTGGCTGGTGTCGAGATCTGGCACCAGGCGTTTGGCCTGATCCGTAAGGATCGCTTGTTTCCGCGGATCGACAGGGGCGTCGATGCTCGCAAATTCGGCGGTACCCGCGACGCGCAAACCCTCCTGCATCGAACTTGCCACAACCTTGGCATCCACATCCATGATGGAATTGTTAAGGCGGGTGGATGGATTGGGGAATTCAACGTGATATCCGCGCTCAGCCACCAGCGGTACAGACAAACCAAGTGGTTTCAGAAGGTCCGCAGACCAAACGCCGGCGGCGAGCACGACATGTTTCGCGTGGAGTGTTTCGTTTGACGTGGCAAGATCCCAGCCCCCGCTTTCCGCCCGGGTCAGCTCCGTGATTTCGGTCCTCAAAATATCGGCACCCTGACTGCGGGCTTTGTTCGCCAACACCGCTCCTACGCGTCCAGGCGACGTAATACGTGCCTGTCCCTTTATCAGAACTGCCGCTTTGAAGTCGCGCGTCAGTGCTGGCTCAAGGCGGCTTAGCTCGTCACCGTCAATTCGCTCCAGTAGACCGCCTTTTTCTTTGCGGATCAGATAGTCCAGTCCATTCAGATTGGCCTGCTCCGGATGGCGGAAGGCGTGCACATAATAACTGTCCGTGATCAGATCTTCTTGGCCTGTTCCCTGCAGATGTCGACGGTACAATTCGATTGACGGTCGGCACAGCAACTCCATTGCGTCCGCGACCTCGCGAACGGTCTTTTCGCCGGAATTTCCGAGAAACCGCAGACCCCATGGAACCATTTTCGGCCAGAATGAGAACCGAACCGACAGTGCGCTTTTCGGGTCCAGCAGCATTTGAGGAAGTTTTTTCCAAATGCCCGGCACGGCTTGCGGAATGAACGACCAGGGCGACACCACCCCGGCATTTCCAAACGAGGTTTCCTGGCCGGGTTCCCCCCGATCTAATAATCGGACCGATATGCCTCGTTCCTGCAGCGACAAGGCGCAGCAGATGCCAACGATACCGGCGCCGATGATGGTGACCTGATCTGTCATCTTGTCAGGCCGTCGAGTGACTGCGATTGCGGGCGATCAACTGGGTGACGATCACCGGCGATGCGACAACCAACGCAATCAGATCCGCGGTCAGCGAGGGCGCTACAAAAACCACCCCGGCGATGGCCATCAAAATCCGGGAGGCCACGTTCAGCGGTGTCAGCCAGTACCCGACCACTGCTGCCGACAACGCGATGACCCCTGCGATACAGCTGGTTGCGGTGTATGTGAACTCCCACAGGTTAAAGCCGGTGGAGGAGACAAACAACAGAACAGGGGCGTATACAAAAGCCATGGGCGCGATGACTTTACCCAAACCAAGCGTGAAGGCAGACAAACCGGTTTTGAATGGGTTTGAGTTGGCAATGGCCGCCGCCGCATAGGCTGAGGTGCAAACCGGTGGCGTAATCTCGGACACGACTCCGTAGTAGAGTACGAACAGATGGCTTGCGATCGGTGGTACGCCCAATTGCGCCAATGCGGGCTGCGCGACCGAGACCAGCATGATATACAGCGCGGTTGTTGGAATACCGGCACCCATCAGGATGCAGACGATAGCAATGAAGACCAGCGAAATGAACAGTTGCAGGTCTTCCATTGCAAACAGCTGGAAGCTGCCAAACGAGATCATGTTGTACAGGTCCGAAGCAAGGTTGCCCGCCCCTTGCGTCACCATGAAGCCGATGCGGAAGCCGATGCCAGTGGTGTTGATCACGCCTACCACGATGCCGACGGCTGCTGCAGCCGCGCCAACTGCCAGCGAGTATTTAACGCCCAGCTCGACCGCTTGTAGCATCTCGGGGACCTCGATCCGTTTCTGCGGGTTCAGCGTGGCGATCACCGACAATCCGCACAGAATCGCCGTCATGGTCAGGTCGAACCCGCCGTCTGAGAATTTCCACAGCACAAAAACCAGAAACGCCGCTGCGTAGATCAGTGTCGGGGGTTGTCTCAGACGCGACATGCCCGCGATAACCGCCAGTGAAATGCCACAGAATGCTGACATAAAGGGTGTGTAACCGGTGAACAGGACTACCAGCAGGCCAATCAGGGGTACGATATTGGCCCAGCCTTCGGTCCAGACAGCCTTGAGTTGCGGCAGTTGTTCCTTGGTCAGACCCTTGAGGTTCAGTTTGCGCGCCATAAGGTGCACCACGGCGAAGACGCCGACATAGTGCAGGAGAGCAGGGAAGATCGCGGCGATCACGATCGTGGTGTAAGGCACTTCGAGGAACTCGGCCATGATGAAGGCGGCGGCCCCCATGATCGGCGGTGTGATCTGGCCGCCGGCAGAAGACGCGGCCTCAACCCCGCCGGCGAAGTGACCGGGATAGCCAAGGCGCTTCATGTTCGGAATGGTCAGAGCACCTGTCGAGACGGTGTTTGCAACAGAGGAGCCCGAAATGGTGCCGAAGAACGCGGACGAGACGACTGATACTTTGGCCGGGCCGCCCGTATAGCGCCCGGCAAGGATCGTCGCATTGTCGATGAAAAGTTGCCCCAGGCCCGTGCGCTGAGCGATCACACCGAAAAGTACGAAGTGGAACACGATGGTCGAAACGACCCATAGCGTGACGCCATAGATGCCTTCCTGTGGAAAATACATCGACGAAACGAAGGTTTTGAAATTTACTCCGGGGTGTTGCAACAAGCCGGGGAAATATGGGCCCAACAAGGCGTAGGAGATAAAGACGCAGATGATCAGCGGCAGCACCCAACCCAGCGTGCGTCGCGCGATATCGAGCACCAGCAATATGATTACAACACCCAGGAAAACGTCATAACCGTTTGGATTCCCCATTCGGAACGTCTGTTCTTCGATCCCCAGAAACGGAATCCCCCGCCAAGCAACGCCGACATAAAGCGCTGCAACAATACCAAATGCCATGAAAATCAAATCATAAAGCGGGATGTTTCCGATGCGGAATCGGCTGACTTTCAAAGCGTACAAGTTTTTTGAACCGACAATCGGGATCGTCGCGTAGACTAGTATGAATAGGCCACTCAGGTAAAAGCCCATATGCCAGTGATCGGCAGGCAAGCCAAAACCAGCCGTGAAAAATTCATAAAACGCAAAGATCAGGGCGACAGAGCGCAGCACCTTACCCGCGGTTGGTGTCACTTGTCGGACTGCGGCGCCTTCATCGAATTGTTCTTCGATAGCGGCCAGCTCTTCGGCTGTCAGTTCATGGTCATCAAGTTTCTGAGTCTCGGACATGACGGCCCCCTGAATACACATGTTTGGAGAGTACGGTGCCCCTGCAGGGGCACCGAGTGTCTAGTTCAGCTTAAGATCTGATTACTGAAGAAGACCGGCTTCTTTGTAGAACTTTTCAGCGCCCGGATGCAGCGGAACGCCCAGGGCCTCGACACCGTCCAGCGCTGTGTCAGGTGTGATTTGTTTGCCCTTGGCATGGCCATTGTCCAACAGCTTGCGGGTGTTATCGTTCCACATGGCTTTGGTCAGCTGATAGACAAGATCATCCGACAGATCCGAGGAAACAACCAGCATGGCACTGACCGCCGGGGTCTTGGTCTCACTATCGAGACCTTCATAAACACCGCCGGGAATTGCCGAGGGGATATAAGCCGGGATGATCTCGTTGATCTTCGCCAGATCCTCGTCCGAGAAGGAATGCAGGTTCATCCCTTTGGTTGATGAAAGTTGAACCATCGCAGCGACTGGCCAGCCTGCGGCATAGAAATAGGCGTCCAACTGACCATCTGCCAAACGCTCTGCGCTCTGACTGTTGTTCAGCTCGGCTTCGTCCATGTTGTCACGGTTGACACCCCAGGCGTCCAGCATCTGCAATACGGCTACCTGCGTACCAGAACCCGCTTGGGCGATACCAACTCGCTTACCTTCTAGGTCGCTGAGATCATTGATCGTCGAACCGGCAGGCAGCACAAGGTGCAGGTCTTCGGGAAACAGATTTGCGACGACCCGCAGCTTGGGATGCGGTTTGCCGTCAAATTTTCCTTCGCCCAGATACATCGACCGGGTAACGTCCGCCGCGGCAAGACCCGCCTCAAGCTCACCGTTTTGTACGGCTGCGTTGTTGAAGACCGATGCGGTAGTAGATTGCGCAATCGCGATCAGACCAGGTACACCGCATTGTCCGCCTTCCTCGCACGGGCGTGACCCCGGAGGGGCCGAAATTCCGTTGGCGATGGTTCCACCGATCGGGAAATAGGTTCCACCAGCGCCTCCCGTCCCGATGCGAAAGAAAGTTGGATCCTGCGCCAAAGCAGGCACCGCAAGGGCGCCAGCTAATGCAAGACTCGTTAGGCTTTTCATGAACATCATTGTCATCTCCCAAATTATGTCGTTGGATTCGGTTCGTCCGAATTTCGATCCTGAAAGCCTAGAGGTAATTCACATAAATACAAATTTGTTATATTTCACAAAACTAAGGTTTAGCTTATACATTAGACATGAATCTGACTCAACTCACCGTTTTTCGCGAGGTCATGGAGACCGGCTCCATCTCTCAAACAGCAAAAAAACTGAATCGCACGCAACCAGCGATCAGTCTTGCGCTAAAAAACCTAGAAAAAGCATTGGGTCTTGCGTTGTTCGAACGCAAAGGGCGTCGGTTAGTTCCGGTTCCGGAAGCGCATTACCTTCTGGCGGAAACCGCTGGAATTCTGGATCGGCTCTCAACGATCTCAACCACAATGGAAGGGCTGATCAAAGGGCATTCGGGCAGTTTGAATATTGCCACGATGCCCGGCCCTTCGGCCTTCTTGTTCCCTCGCTTCATCAGCCAGTCAGTTGGTGAGAACCCTGAAATTCGCATCACTTTGTCCTCACGCAGCTCGCCCCAGATCATGGAACTTGCGGGAACACAGAATATCGACTTCGGCTTTGCTGATTTCGAATACTCTTTCGGAAGAAAACCTCAGTATTCAGCAGAGCTCATCCGAGCAGACTGCTTCTGCGCTATAGATTGTGAACATCCACTTGCGTCTCAGGGAAGCATTACTATCTCCGATCTGGACAAGACACCTATGGGTGGGTTGCACGCAACCCACCCTTTCCAGCGCAAGGTTCATCGAGAGTTTCAGGACATGTCCGCCAACTACAACCCGACCGTGACCTGTCAGTACTTTCTGCCACTCATTCCCTTTGTCAGTTCGGGCCAGTGCTGCACCATCGTTGATCCATTGACCGTCGCAACCGAACGCGAACTAAACTTGTCCAATGGAAAGGTCGTGTTCATGCCTTTCGATAACCCACTAAGGTATGAATACGCGATCCTCGAACCTGACCACCGGCCTCCGTCTCAACTGGCTCTAAAGATAAAGGCAGGATGGAAAGCTGAAGTATTAAAGATGCTGAAGGAACTGAAGGCCAACCCTTGTACAGAATGGTATGGTCAAGAAGGAGGCGAGCAGAACTGACGACTTTCAATATACCAATCCAAAAACCGATCCGAACGAATGGCCGTTTTGGTTTACTAGCTGTGGGACAACAAACGACCGCAATGTGCCGTCCGCCAGTTATTTCAAAGTCTGCTTCCTGCGGATAGCAGCCTTTCAAACCATATGCAGCACTCAACCGTTTGGGGTCTCAACTGACCTCGGAGGCGGTGCAGTATGTGCGGCAGTGGCGCCTCCATTCAGCGCTTTTCGCGGCCATACTGGACATCCGAGGTGCTGGGTATTCGACAAACCGATTTCCCCGAAGCGGACATTTGCAAACAATAGTTGAGGAACATCCAACTTAGTGGCCAATCGCGTTAGCTACAGCTAGTTCGACGAGGCTTTCGCGCGCCGTCCAATCATACCCCTGCATGGTGATGAGCGAGTGCATGATCCCATGGAGATGGCAGACCAGGCTATCTGTTGAAGTTTTCACCTGCTCATGGCTGCGGGGGAGTTTAAGGGCTTGCGCCATATTCTCAAAAAAAACTTCGTATGCATCGACTACGGATCCTTGCGAAACGAAAGAAGTGACATCGGTGTTGGTGATGCCCGAGTTCATGAAGACAAGTTGATAATGCTCAACGCTGCGGAACCAGTAACCGACGTAGGCATTGCTTGCGCTGCGCAATTTATCCTCTGGCCCTTGGACCAGATAAACGGCGATTGCCACGTCATTGAACGCCTCGCCCAAAATATAACTCCACAGTATTGACAGAATCTCGAGTTTGCTTGGGAAATATCGGTAAAGCGCCATGGGCGTCAGCCCTACCTCTTTGCCGAGACGACGCATGGAGACCGATGCGAAACCTTCCTCTTTGAATAGCTGCAGCGCGACCGCTGCGATCTCCGCGCGGCGACCCGAAAACTCATCCTCGGACAATGCAGGGCGGCCCCTTTTGGGCATTGATTTCTGCTTTTCTGGGTCACCAATCATCCGGTATCCATTCTTCTTTGTTCGCATTTAAATGTACGCGTATATTTATATCTTGCCAAGAGCGTCATTTAATTATACGCGTATAGTGTAAGCGGCTGATACTTCCGGCTTCGCGTCTCAAACAAGAGAGGGAGGAAAAAGTGCGCTACGTCTTGAGAACGGTTCTGTTCCTTACTGGATGTGTCATCGTTTGGCTTGGTCTGAATATTGGCCTAGGCGGGATACAGACACTGGGCTGGCAGGGGCCAGATCGCTTTTTTGCCGTAACCGACGCGAATATATTCGCAGTTCGCGACAACCATATTAGGTTCATTGCCGGTGTCTGGTTGACAGTCGGATTGTTGATGATCCTTGGCGCGATGATGCTGAAGCAGATGCGGTCTGTCTTGATGTCGTTGATGGCAATGGTTTTTGTGGGCGGCTTGATGCGACTGTCTTCAGCGGACGTCGCGTTGCTATCCAGCATAGAGATCGCTCCGTCGCTTATCGCCGAACTTGTTTTGTTTCCCTTGTTGGGGTTGTGGGTCTTCGCCGCGACCCCGCGCAGCATTGAATAAAAGCGGCTCTCAGCCGACCTCAGATGGGGCGCAGCTTCTGCATCGTGGGATACCGCAAACATCATCGCAGACGGGCCCGAGTTGACACTGATTCAAATCCTGTGCTCCGCAATGCAGCACCACCAAAACGGACTTCTGCGCATCTTGCGACATTTCGATCCATCGAAAGACCGCAATGGTGGTTAGCGCGGTAACCGCTTTCATATAACCGTTGGAAGCAATCTGGAGGAGCCGCGATCGCCAAGGTGCTCGATAAACGCTCCCACAACACTTCGCAGTTTCAGGTGACGTATTTGGTAATTTCATTTAGACGAGAAGTACTTCGCCAGGTGATCAATCAGCGCTCGCACCCGGGCGGTTAGGTGACGATTGGGCGGGTACAGCGCATAAAGCCCAAACTTCTCTGTGTCATAGTCCGGAAAAAGTTGCTCCAGGCTCCCATTTCCCAGGCTGCGGGCGACGGCGTAGAGAGGGCAACGCCCTATACCGAGGCCTGCAATCGCCATATTTGCAATTGCGGCCGGGGCATTGGCATGGAAGGGCCCGGTGACTTTCACCACGAAATCCCGGGCGCCGGTTCGGAACCTCCACGCGGTTGCGTCGGCCGGATTCTCGTCGATCAGGCAATTATGGGTGGCGAGCGCCATTGGGTCACCGGGACGGCCCCAGACGGTCAAATAGTCTGGAGATGCACACACGATAAGCGGCATGTCCGCCAGTTTTCTCGCGATCAAGGTTGAATCTCTCAGCACACCGACTCTGACGGCAAGGTCGAACCCCTCCTCCACCAAGGCCACTCTGGAGTCCGAGAGCCTGAGGTCAATGTCCACGCTTGGGTGAGCCTGCAAAAATGGCGCCAGGGCCTGGGTCAGGTTGTTGCTGCCGAACCCGGTCGGAGCGGCAATCCGGATCAGCCCGGCCAACGAAGATTGCTTTTCCTGAACCAGATCTTCCAACTCGTCGATTTGTTCCACAATCGGTCGGCAACGTTCGAGGTAGGCGAGCCCGACATCTGTCAAAGAAACGCTTCTGGTGGTCCGGTTAAAAAGCTGGGTCGAGAGCTTGCCCTCCAACTGCACCACATATTTGCTGACCAGCTTTGTCGAGAATCCAAGACGCTTTCCCGCCGCAGTAAACGAGCCTTCATGAGCTACGGCCATGAACGCGCGCATCGCCTCTATCGTATCCATCGCGGCACTCCTTCGTCGTTCTGGCGCCCTCTATTATACCCATTCTGTTCATAGTCACTGAACAAAACTTGGGATTATAACCGAGAACGACTTTTGTCATGTTTAGACTCGTGATCCTGATGAGCAACATCAGCTCACTCCCAAGAACATTCTCCGAAAGGAAACAGCCATGCCAAACGCCATCCGCATTCACCGTCACCCCCTTTCCGGTCACTCTCATCGGGTCGAGCTTTTTGCCAAACTAGGCGGCATCAATCACGAACTGGTTGATGTCGATCTGTTGGCTGGCGAGCATAAGAAGGAACCTTTCTTGTCCTTGAACCCAGCCGGACAGGTGCCGGTAGTCGAAGACGGGGATACGGTGATCGCAGACTCAAATGCGATACTGGTCTACCTCGCCCGCAAATATGCGCCCGGCTGGTTGCCGACCGACCAGGTGCAAGAGGCCGAGGTGCAGAAATTTCTATCACTTGCCGCTGGGGAAATCGCCCACGGCCCGGCAACTGCTCGGCTCGTCACTGTCTTTGGCGCCCATCTGGACGCCGAGCGCGCCAAGGCCGTCGCCAAAACTGCTTTTGACCGGCTCGAGATGCATATGGCTGGACGCGACTGGCTGGTTGGCACCTACCCGTCCATCGCCGATGTCGCGATTTACAGCTACACAGCGCATGCCCCCGAAGGGAACATCTCGCTTGAAGACTATCCCAACTTGCGCCTGTTGTTGGGCCGTGTCGAAACCTTGCCGGGCTTCGTGCCGATGCAAAGCACCAAAGTCGGGTTGGCCGCCTGATTGAACGGCGCCCGGTCTTGTGGCCGGGCGTACGTTCCCCACAGCTTCGTTCGCCTAAGAACGGCGTGCTATTCCCTGGAGAAGCCCAATGCTTGACAAGAATCTGCGTGATAAAAGTGCCTCGCCGTTTCATCGGGGTGAACACATGGCTCAGTCGCGGCAGGGTGTTCGCGATGTCGAACACTGGGCACAGAAGGTTGTCCGTGATCACCTGCCTGAACAGCATCGTAACTTTCACACTGCAATGCCGTTCCTGGTGATCGCGGCCCGAGATGGGGCCGGCCGGCCCTGGGCCACCTTGGTGGGAGGGACTGATGGGTTTGTCACTTCCCCGGACAACAAGACTCTTTCCGTCACTGCATTGCCTATGCAGGGCGACGCATTGTACGAGGCAATACGACCCGAAAGCGATATCGGCATTCTCGGTATCGAACTGGCAACCCGGCGACGCAATCGCGTAAATGGTCGTGCGGGCACCGTCACATCCTCAGGCTTTGAGTTTCACGTTGACCAGACTTTCGGCAACTGTCCGCAATATATTCGCGAGCGTGCATGGCGCCGTGAAGAAAACTCTGAGCCCGGGTTGACGACCCGAGGGCGGGAGTTGACGGACAATCAAGCCAACCGGATTTCATCCGCCGACACCTTCTTTATCGCGAGCGGATTCCGTGGTGACGGTGCAAGCTCAACCTACGGAATGGACGCATCCCATCGCGGCGGTGCTCGCGGTTTCTTGCAAGTTTTGGACGACAGGAGGGTGCGGTTTCCCGATTACTCTGGAAACAACCACTTCAACACGATCGGCAATCTGCTGCTCGACCCCAGGGCCGGTTACCTGTTTGTCGACTTTGAAAGTGGCAGCCTTCTGCAGTTGACCGGCACAGCTTCGATAGACTGGGATAGCGATGAAATTGCAAAATTCCCCGGCGCGCGGCGTCTGGTGACCTTGGAGATCGACGAGGTCGTTGAAACGTGCTCCGCGGTCAGCCTCAGGTGGGATTCTGACGCGGACTCGGTTCGGTCACTCCGGCTGGTCGAGAAGATACTTGAAAGCGCCGATGTCACTTCATTTGTGTTCGAAGCGCGCGACGGCGGCCCGCTGCCTGGATTTGAACCCGGCCAGCACTTGCCGATTGAGTTGGATATCCCAGGAATCAGCACCCCCGTCCGCCGGACCTATTCCCTGTCCAGCGGGCCAGATGAACACCGCTATCGGATATCGGTGAAACGGGAACCAAATGGGCTTGCGTCGCGGTACCTGCACGATCACTTTGAACCGGGGGCGATCATCAACAGCCGCCGGCCGTCCGGGGATTTCGTGATGACCTGTAGCAAATGCCCGCTGGTTCTGGTCAGCGCCGGTGTCGGCGTCACGCCAATGTTGAGCATTCTGAATAGGGTTGCGCGTGAGCGAAGTAACCGTCCTGTCTGGTTCGTTCACGGCGCGCGGGATAGCCAACATCATCCACTAGCCCGGGAGGTTCGCGAACTGGCTGCCAAACGGGCAGGTATATCCGTGCATGTGGCCTATAGTCGGCCTTTGGCAGATGATGAGGTTGGCAGCGATTACGCTTCTCGGGGGCGCGTCGACGGAGCGCTGTTGTCGCAACTGGTCAATAACTCTGACGCTCACTACTTTTTGTGCGGACCAGTCAGTTTCATGGGCGAAGTACAGGCCGCTCTGGAAAGTCAGGGCCTTCCCCCGGAGCAAATTCATACCGAAATTTTCGGTCCCACCGGGTGATCTGCATTGATCCCGCATGGGGCGACCTGGCTTTTAAACGAAAGGAGTAACGATGTGCGCGAATCTTATGATGTGATCATCGTCGGCGGAGGTAATGCAGGGTTTGGCGTGTCAGCCGTGGCTCATGAAGCCGGAAAATCCATCGCCTTTATCGAAGCGCGTGAATTTGGCGGAACTTGCCCCAATCGCGGCTGCACGCCAAAGAAAGTTCTGGTGGCCGCCGCTCACGCGATGCACGAGATCGAACAGGCCCCAGTCCACGGGATTGAAGTCAGCAAGCCAAAACTGAATTGGGCGAAGCTGATCGAACGAGAGAAAGACCTGATCGGTTTCATCCCTGATGCCATGCTTGAGCTGGCCAGAAAACGCGGCGACGTATTGCGCGGCACAGCGCGTTTTGTCGGACCGAACGACATTGAGATCAACGATCACGTTATTCATGGCAAGGACATCGTTATTGCAACGGGTTCGAAGCCAAGGCCGCTGCCTATTCCCGGTGCCGAACACATGATCACTTCGGACGAAGTATTGTCCGATGCGACCTTGCCGAAAGAAGTTGTCTTCATAGGTGGCGGCGTCATCGCGATGGAATTCAGTCACGTCTATGCGCGCGCCGGAGTTCAGGTAACGATACTCGAAGCTCTGCCTCAGTTGCTGCCTCGAATGGACGGTGATGCCGTTGCAGCCCTAAAGGCGGAAACCGAACGTCTGGGCGTTGTTGTCAAAACAGGGGTATCTGTGATGGCGATCGAGAAAACTCTCGAAGGTTTGGGTGTTCAATTCGAGCATGATGGCCGCAGTCAAAGTGTTTTGGCTGAGCGGGTCGTCAACGGCGCGGGCCGCATTGCCAATATCGACGGATTAAACCTCGATGCAGCTAACGTAGAACATGACGGGCTTCGCATTCTGATCAACGACACGATGCAGTCCATTTCCAACTCTTCTGTTTGGGTTGCAGGCGATGCGGTGGCGCACTCTGTGCAGCTATCCCCTATCGCAACTTATGAGGGCCAGATCGTCGGCAACAACATAGTACATGGGCGGGCAAAACGGGCGGATTACAGCGTGATTCCCAGCGCCATCTACACGGTTCCAGCGCTCAGCACCGTTGGATTGACCGAAGCCGAAGCGAAAGAAAATGGACTCGATGTTTCAGTTACTGTTTCTGATATGTCCGGATGGTTTTCCACCAAGACCTATGCGGAAACAGCGGCCTGGTCCAAGGTTCTGGTCGACAAGAACAACGATCAAATCGTGGGTGCCCACATTCTGGGCCATCATGGTGACGAACTGATCCATCTCTTTGCCTTGGCCATGCGTCACGGCATTTCGGCCAGCGATCTCAAATCCTCGCTCTATGCGTTTCCGACCTTCGCTGCGGATATGAAATCCTTGATCTAGAGCAGCTTAAATAAAGCTGGCCTTTCCAGAAGGAGTGCCGTCATGAATGATAAAGTCTGTCTGATTACAGGTGTAGGCGATGGGACCGGGGCATCAGTTGCCCGCCGGTTTGCGCGGGACGGTTACCGCGTCGCCCTGCTGGCCCGGAACACCAAACGCTTGGCAGCATTGGAGAAGGAATTACCAGGCGCACGGTCCTTTGCTTTTGACCTCGAGGATCTCGACCAACTCGTCAGCGTATGTCGTCAGGTACAGGACGAAATGGGCACGCCCGAGGTGATCGTTCACAACGCCGTCCGCGCCACGTTCAAACTCTTCATGGAGGCCGACCCGGAGGAGCTGGAACGCAATTTCCGGGTCAACACTACCAGCCTGCTCTACATGGCTCGAGAACTGACACCAGCCATGTTAGCGCGGGGCAGCGGTGCCATCATCGTCACAGGCAATACAGCCGCGCTACGCGGTGTTCCAAAATATGCCCTCTTTGCCCCGACTAAAGCCGCCCAAAGGATTTTTGCCCAATCGCTCGCCCGTGAATTGGGGCCCAAAGGCATTCACGTCGCCTACGTTGTGATCGACGCCGCTATTGATACGCCGTGGACCCGGGTGCCCTTCAATCAGGACGAACCTGAAGAGTTCTTCAGCAAGCCAGATGCCATCGCTGAAGAGATCTTCCATATTGCACATCAAGACCGATCAACCTGGTCATTTGACGTGGAACTGCGGCCCTATGGGGAAAAGTGGTGACACAAACTCTAGTGGCAGCAAACCATGGGATCAAACACCCAGCAACCTAACCGCAAGTTCGATGGAGTTCGCTGGCTCGCACAATTAGAGTTTACGGCGCCGTTTGAGGCTATCGGACGGTTTTGCGACCTACACGACCCTTAAGAATGTCGGAGCTATTTCAACGCCGCCGGATATGCCTCAAGGTAAACCCGAAACTTATAATTCTACCGGCCAGAGACAGCCCAGAACCTAATTTATGGAGCCGCCACGCGATCTCGATTGGCTGGAACGGTAAGCGCCAAAACCAGACTTCGGTGTGATTGCAGCGAAGGTTGGTTTCGTCCGCACTGCCGTCACTTGGTTTTGGAATATGCGGCGACTTGCACGAACGGCCGCAATGCGAAAGCTGCACCGCGTCATCAGGTCACTTGGTCAATGGCTGGTAGGCGCCGAGATCTCGGATATAGCAAACAATAATTCGCGACACCCATCCGCGTTGCCACAATTGCGTCGGTTTTATTTGCTTGCGCCTCTCACACAAGACCGCTCTCTTATCTGCAACCTTGCATTTCGTCGCTGACGCACCGCGATGACTCTGCGAGGTTGCTTTGAAACGCTGGGGAAGCTTGGATGAAAATGACGCGTTTAGGGGCAAGCGGTCCTGATATTTCGCAATTCGGTATTGGGGCAATGTCATTTGCCGGCATCTATGGCGAAGCAACTGTTGAGGAAAGCCATGCAGTGCTGAATGCTTGTCGAACAGCCGGGGTGAGCCATATCGACACGGCAAATGTCTATGGCAATGGGCGCTCTGAGGAAATCATTGGGAAGTGGTTCGCCAGCAACCCCAGCGCTAGATCTGAAATGGTTTTGGCCACAAAAGCAGGTATCACCACGGATCCAGAGCGCCGTTTCAACAACGACATGGAGCATCTGGAAGCTGAGCTGGACGCAAGCCTGCGGCGGCTAGGAGTCGACCATGTCGACCTGTTCTACGTGCACCGCTATGACCGAACATACAGCCCTGAAGAACTCGCCGGTAATCTTAAACGGCTGATCAAGAGTGGTAAGACCAGGGCCGTGGGTTTGTCCGAGATTGCACCAGCCACCTTGCGCCGAGCATCCAAAGAATGCCTGATTGCAGCGGTACAGTCCGAGTATTCGCTTTCAACCCGCGCTCCGGAATTGGGCCTCGTTCAGACCTGTGCCGAGCTAGGAACCACACTGGTGGCATTTTCACCAATCGGGCGGGCGTTGCTGACCAACAATCCGTTCACCTACGAACGTAGTCAGTCCATGCCCTTCACAAAGAACAATCCGCGGTTCATGGAGCCGAACTACAGCGCCAATATCGCTGCAGCCACCCAATTCCGCGCACTTGCAGCAGACATGGGTCACCCCGCTGCCTCGATCGCCATCGCTTGGGTTATTGCACGGGGCAAGCAGGTGCTACCGATCCCCGGAACAAAGAACACTGCCCACCTTTCAGAGCTCATACGCGGCACCGAAATCGATCTCTCAGCCGAAGACCTCGCGCGCATCGAAAACGTTCTTCCCGTTGGTTGGGCACACGGCGACCGATACAACGCCGCGCAATGGGAAGGGCCAGAAAGGTATTGCTGAAAGCCGTTTGGGTCTCATCAGGCGCTTCGGCAATTCGCCGAACGAGCCCACAGAACCGGACCTCTCATTCGGAACTACTTGTTCCATCCAGAAATCCACGTGCGCGATCCGCCCATCCCTGCGGCAGGCCATGACCGCCACCCAGTCCTGAAACACAATGATACGCACCTTTCTATTTTGCTCATAAGGCATTGAAGACACCCGTTGAGCACTTCACCAGGTCTGCGTCATAGGAATTTGACGCGCGGGGCATCTCGGTCAACGCGATTGGCCCGGGTCCGATAGATACGCCGTTCTTCTATCCGGCGGCAGGGGAGAACGCGGTTGCTTACCATAAGTCTGCCGCAGCGCTCTCACCCTTCTCACCGACGGGCCTTACACATATCGAAGACATCATGCCCTGCATCCGCATGATGGTTTCCGAGGGTTGGTGGATGACCGGTCAGGTGATCCTCGTCAACGGAGGGCACACGACAAAATAGCGCCACTCACGGCAACAGCAGCGAAGCGTTCTGCTCCTGCCAGATGACGACAAATGGCATTTAGACGTTCAGGTGCCCTTGGTCTAAACAAGTGTTACAGATGCAGGGGCATACTTGGCTCCTTAGCTCGGGTCCTGTGAAATCACATGCTCGCTGTAGAAGGCCTGTTCTTATCTGCCAGACACATCGCCAAGTCAATTTTTGAGAAGGATGATCTTATGACGCACCCCGCTTTCAGACCCGAGTCAGTAGCTGTCGTAACCGGTGGTGCGTCTGGCATCGGCCTTGCCGCCGGGTTGAAGTTTGCCGCAATGGGTATGCGTGTCGTGGCAGCTGACAGCGATACCGACAAACTTGCGGCAGCAGAGAAAGCCCTGCGTAACGCGGGTGCAGCAGATGTGATGACCGCCGCTACGGATGTGTCTGATCGCGCCCAAGTCGAAGCTCTGAAGAAAGACGTAGACGCCCAGTTCGGAGGTGCCGACATCATGCTGAACAACGCGGGCGTCGGCGGGCGCACGTCGAGCCTTGGACCATTGGAGGTCTGGGAGAAAATCCTTAGCGTTAATCTCTGGGGCGCAGTCCACGGCACGCAAGTATTCGCACCCGGCATGATCGCGCGCGGACGGCCAGGCGCGATTATCAACACGGGCTCCAAACAAGGCATCACGACTCCCCCCGGAAACCCGGCCTACAATGTCTCCAAGGCGGGTCTTAAGGTCTTTACCGAAGCGCTCGCACATGAACTGCGCAACGAAGAAGGTTCGCGGATAACCACACACCTATTGGTGCCGGGATTTGTCCATACCGCCATGACCGGTGCGACCGAGAAACCGCCCTCTGCCTGGACGGCGGAGCAAACGATCGACTTCTTTATCGAAAGTGTGAACCGAGGAGACTTCTACATCCTGTGCCCAGACAATGACGTGTCCCGCGCGCTCGATGAAAAACGCATTGCTTGGGCGGTAGGCGACATCATCGAGAACCGACCTCCGTTGAGTCGATGGCATCCCGACTACGCCGAAGCCTTCGCAGCCCATCTTTCTGCGGGAACTTAGCACCGGAGCAATTTGTAACGAGGATCAAATTGGAGGCTAGCAGACGAGAGGGTTTTTAGCTGTCGGTTTCACTGAGCTTGCAACTGCGGCGAATGGCCGGTTCAGTAAAGCTGCAACGCGGCGTGGACCGATAAGCTCTATGTCTCCTATGGGACGCTGGTGCCCGAGTTGCAGCTAGCGCGCTCAAAGCGTCGAGTCCGAGGCCCGCAGAGTGTCCGAAGCGGGCATTTCTCAGCGCTCATTATCGTTTGCCGCAATGCGTGAATGACAAACAATAAATGTTCGACAATGGTTGGGACAAAGTGTTGGGTCGTCAAATGGAAAAAGCTTCAGAGAACCAAAGATCCCCGGGCTTGTGGAAAGGGCAGCTACTGCACTTCGGCAGCCTCTTTGCACTTTTGATGGTCGTCACACTTGCCTGGAACGCGCTTGGTAAACCGCACTCACTGGCATTTTGGATAGCGGTGGCATTTCCCGTATTGCATCAAGTCTGGGTATGGCTTGCCTGGCGACTTGAGTTGAAGGCGTCGATGGTCAGCAGGTCCATCGGTTTCGCTGGCTATCTCATGGTATTCTTTCTTTTGTTTGCAGGCCGCTTCTTGTCGCTTGCCTGGTTGGCCTTTCTGGATCACGGTAGCCTGGGTTTCGCTCCTATGCTCGTAGCCCTCCTCACGCTGCTCCTTCTCTTGCCAGGACTTTACGCCATGTACAGTGTGAAACGGTATTTCGGAATGTCTCGCGCTGCAGGCGGTGACCATTTCGATCAGAACTTTCGCTACATGCCGTTAGTGAAGGAAGGGATCTTCCGATTCACTGACAACGGGATGTATTTTTATGCCTTCCTGTTATTTTGGGCCATCGCGATTGGCTTCAATTCGGCTGCAGCCGTCGTCGCTGCCGCCTTTAGCCACGCATACATTTGGGTGCATTTCTATGCGACGGAAAAACCGGACATGGAGTATCTCTATGGTTCCGGGAATTCCTGAGGCGTGGTGATCCAATGGCAGCAAAGATCCGCGGCGTTGCCGTTCGACACCCAAGATACTGCTACATCAATTAGTGTCCGCGTTGGGGATGCTGCGCTGCGGTGATCGCCGGAGCGACCAAAGTCAGCAATGGACCGTGCTCGACTTTAATATCATCTAGCCTAAACGGCGAAGACCGTCTGCATGACAATTATCCTCGGCCCAACCTGCAACAGTTATACTGTACAAACTGGGACAAGATTGCTATTTGGACAATTCCTGCAAATCATTGCAAATTTCAGACTAGAAAGGTGGTGTAAACCACATGCAGGTTAGTGTTCGCGACAACAATGTCGATCAGGCCCTCCGGGTTCTAAAGAAAAAGCTCCAGAAGGAGGGTGTTTTCCGTGAAATGAAGCTCAAGCAACATTTCGAGAAGCCGTCTGAGAAAAACGCGCGTCAGAAAGCTGAAGCGATCCGGCGCGCCCGTAAGCTGGCACGTAAGAAGTTGGAACGCGAAGGATGATGTAGGTCATTCCTCGACGCTTAAAAAACATCCCCCGTTGCCCGATGGCAGCGGGGTTTTTGCGTATCAAAGCGCCATTTGGACAAAGAGCGTCAGACGGTGTCCACGGATGAAGCGCCTTAGCGTCTTGCGCTGACATATGCATGACGTAAGTGGAACAGAGACCGAATTACCCTATGGCAGTGTTAAAGGACGAAGCACTGCAGGCGATTCAGCGTGACGTCCAGCGATTGCTGGGTAAATGTTTGCTGTGGTTGCAGCAGTATGAGCAGTTGATTAAGGCTACCCTTGGCCACGGAACTGGAGGAGTTCAGTTTCAAAGCGACCGAGATCAACGAGACTCTGATCCGTGACCTGGCAACTGGGGACTTCCTTGATTACCAGCGCAATCTCGTGCTGATTGACGACACAGGCACCGGCAAAACACGTCTCGCCGTCAGCATCACCCGCACCTGCATTCGAAACGATCGGCGCTGACGGTTCTTCAACGTCTCGATCTGGTGTACAAACTGGATGCTGAAGCCCGCGCGGAACGCCAAGGGCGAACTGCCAATCTGATCTCCCGCCTCGACTTCCTAATCCTGAACGAATTTGGGTAACTACCATTTGTCCAAACCGGCGGCCAGCTTCTGTTCCATCTGATCAGCAAGCTCTACGAACGCACCTCCATCATCGTCACCACCAATCTGGCCTTCGGCGAATGGCCCAGTGTCTTCGGTGATGCCAAGATGACAACCGCGTTGCTCGACAGGCTCACGCATCACTGCGAAATCGTGGAAACCGGCAACGAAAGCTGGCGCTAAAAAAACCGAGCCTGATCCTTAACCACCTCCACGGTGACCCGGCGCCGCCGCGTTATTTGGAGACCACGCAGCACCGGGCCAGTTCAGAACAGGGAGAGTCACTTTTGGACACCGATGGGGGGTCAACATTGGATGCCGATTGACACTCTATTTTCCCGAAACGGCAGCAGCACCTTCTGACAAGGCCGCCAGTTTGGCATAAGCAATTGTCGGATCGACCGCGCCAAACCCTGCAAATGTGCCAAATCCACAATCGCTGCCTGCAATAACCCGATCAGTACCAACAATATCGGTAAAGCGTTCGATGCGTTGCGCGACGAGATCGGGATGCTCGACGAAGTTTGTCGTTGTGTCGACAACACCCGGTACCAATACCTTGTCATCGGGGATGTCAGTCTTTCGGTCCCGGAACACGGTCCATTCGTGCCCGTGACGAGGGTTTGATGTTTCGAACAGGACATAGCGCGCCTTTGTCGCCATAAGCGTGTCAAACATCTTGGACATAGGGATGTCGCAAAGATGGGGGCCTTCGTAATTGCCCCAGCAGATATGCACCCTGACTCGATCCTTCGGTACATCAGACAAGGCATGGTTCAACGCGTCCACATGCGTCTGCGCCACCTTGACGAATTCATCATCTGAGAGCTCGCTGAACAACATGTGCCGCGATAGGGCAAGGTCCGGGCAATCCAGTTGCAGATCCAGTCCGGAGGCCACAATCGTTTCGTATTCTTGCTTCATCGTGTCGGCGAGCGCGGCAAGATATGCCTCGCGCGATTTATAATAATCATTCTGCAAGAAGAGTGAGATGACACCGGGGCTGGCCGCATTCATAAAGCCGCGCTCAAGCCCATGTTCCACCATTGCCGCCTTCAGGTTGGCGATGTCTTTGTTCAACTCCTCCTGCCCTTTTGAGCGGACTTCGCTGGTGCACATTGGGCGCGCGTATTGCGGCGTGCCGCCCGAGTCCGCCAGTCGTTGAAGGAAGCTTGGGAACATCTTCAGGTCCGCAGGCGCGTTCCGAGGGCTGTCGCCGGAAAAGCCGGTGTAGCGGTCTTTGACGTAAGTTGCGTAGCTGATCTTGGAGGTCTCGCCGTCCGACACGATGTCGATTCCGGCCTCTTTCTGTTGCTTTACAGTTTTAGAGACCGCCGCCGTCATGCAGGCATCAAACGCCGCAGCATCAAAGGGCTCTTCCCGCTCTCGCGCAAAAATGAAATCCACAACGTCTTGCGTGCGTGGCAGGCTGCCTACATGGGTCGTAAGAACTCGAGTCATCTTGGTCTCCGTTGTCATCAATTTGATATTGCGTTTGACCTCGAGGTCAGCAGGCAGCCGCCTCTTTTTGCCTAGTTCCCCGTCCAGGTCGCACCGGCCGGATCGTCGGTCGCGGTGACGCGATAGAGGCCCGCTTGACCCGTCATCGACGGTGCGACGCTATAGCTTTCACCCGGTAAGACCAGCGCGGTGTCACCGCCGGACAGCGTGGTCTCAAATCCATCGACCGTGACGCGCCAATGACCGCTTGCGGGCATCAAAACCACCGGTTTTTCCGCCGTTATCGCATCCATAATGCAGGACCCGCGCGCAAGGAAATCGACCTCGAACCCGGGCTTGTCCTTGATCAGGCCATTTTCTCCAATCACCACGACCGGTTTGCTGGCCGAAAGCGCCATCAGATCCCAGTAGCGCGCGACAAACTTGCCGATCACGCCCTCAACCGGAACTTCGGGGAACGCCTTGAGCTGAATCTCAGTCAATAGCGGCATCGGGCGCACGTTGTGGGGCAGTTCCTGACCCTGCTTTTTGTCGTACAAAACGCCATTGTCCCCCAGCATCAGCCCGTGTGCCTGCGCGTCTTCAATAACCTGAGGCGCCCATGTCACCCCACCGCCTGCATCGTCGCCGCCCAAGATAGCCATGATCATTCCGTAGTCCTGGCCGACATTCTCGAACCCGCGAAAAATACCGGTGGGGATGTTAAAGATATCTCCTTCTTCGGCAATGAACTCGCCATCCGTGCCGTGGCGACCCCAGAAAAAGCGCCAGCGGCCCTTGGCGACAAAAAAGACCTCAGCCGTGGTGTGGCTGTGCAACGAGTTTCGGCATTTCGGCGGTTGACCCGCCGCGCCAATGTTGAATCCGATCTTGTCGGTGATATGGACATGCTGGTCGGGGCTTTCGGACACGCCACCGCCGACAATTGTAAAGTTCTCCTTCTGGTCCGAGCCGGGTGTATGGGCGTCGATGAAGGCGGTTTTGCAGGGTTTCAGCTCGCCGTAGCGGACGATGCGTTGCTGGATGGTGCTCATGGTGTTCTCTCTTTGGAATTGGGGGGTGTTCGGATCAAACCCCCGACCCCTGGAGGGCGGTCGTTCAACCGCCGTGCGCGCAGCGAGGCGCGATGCGTATGATACCGCCGCGTCGCCTGACTGGCATCCAGATATGACACCTTGCGGGTCACTCATACTTCTCCGGATTGCAGCAGAATCTGCTTCCAGATGGCCACCTCGTCATATAGCGAGAATTCCCGGCGCAGCCCCCAGGGGCCAAATTCGGCGTGGCTCATCCCCATGACATGCACTTTCGCGCCGGTTGGACGACCGAAGGTGCCCCAACCGTCATGGGTTCCGTCCAGAGACCAGCGGATTGCAGCACGCGGGGACATCATGCCGCCGTCCATGCCGATCTGGTGGTGGACATTGAACGTCGCATTCGGAAAAGATGACCGCAGACCGACCCAGAACCGGCTGACTGCCTCGCGCCCGATCGCCTGTTTCGCGCCAGCATACTCGCCAATCACTGCGCGATCATAATCCGCAAGGATATGATGAAAATCTTTGTTCATGATCCGGGTGAGCGTTTCGGAAAACCGCGCGCCCCATTCATTGTCATTGCCGGTGCCGTGATAGTCGCCATCGACATCGATTTCGGGCGTGAAGGGACGCCCGGCCTTTTCCGGGCCACCCTCTGCACCAATCAGGTCTCGGGCATAGCTCTCTGGTTCAAATCCCAACTGGCGTACAAGGCCGCCGTAGTCGCGAACCAGCCACTCGTCATAAATCGTTTCGCCTCTGGCGGCACAATCAGCGATGACGCGCACTATCCATTTTTTGCCGCTGGCCTTGCCAAACTGACCATCCTGCAAATGTGTGGCCGTCGTAAGCAGCCGGTGAGAGGACAAAGCCCCATGTTCTTCGGACTGAGACCAGATAATGTCTTCGCCATAAAGCTGCCGGTCGGGAAATTCATGGCAAGTTGCCATGGTCGCCGCGATGACGCCCTGATTGCCGCGGCTGACACCCATCGGGGTGCGCACAGGGATGTCGGCTGCGTAATAGCGGTTAAGCGTTTCGGTCCCCCGGTTCTCCCAGATCTCTTTGGTAATCCCGAGGATATAGTCAGGGAAGTCTTTCCACTTCTCGGCATAGGTCATGTGCTGAAGCCCTTTGGTTTTCTGGCCGAGCCCCTGATCTTGAGAGGGCCAGGTATCTGAATGCGCTCAGAGGCCGCGCCCTGTTCGATCCGGGCAAGCAGAATTTCTACGGTGGCGGTGACCATTTTGTTGATTGGTTGGCGAATGGTTGTCAGGTCATAGGCGGGCCAAGCCGAGATCGGGACATCGTCATAGCCTACTATACTGACATCCTCGGGAACGGACAGGCCAAGTTCGAAACGTAGGCAGTCCATCACTGCAAAGGCCATGTGGTCGTTTCCCACAAAAAGCGCGTCTGGCCGGTCCGAGGCCCCGCATAGTTTCCGAGTAATCGTCGCAGCGTCGTCCTGACTGTACCTGCCATCCTCTATCGCGACGGGTTCGATCCCGTGATCTTTGAGCCCGTCTACAAAACCGCGCATGCGATCAAGCCCGGTCGAGGAGCCTTGCCAGCCCGAAATATGTCCGATTTTCCGATGGCCGCCAGAGGCAAGAAAATGTGCAACCGTGCGCCCGCCTTCGATATTGTTCGAGGTTACCTGCGCCAGAGTGCCGCTTTCCTGCCCCCGATTGAACATCACCACGGGAATGCCCGCATTGTCGCAGCGCTTGGCTATGTCGTTGGACATGTCGACAGAGGCCGTAATGATCCCATCCACCTGATAGGACATAAGTTCTTCGACGATCTGGCCGACATTGTCGTCATTTTGGGCCATGAAGAGCAGAATGTGATAGCCACGCTCCTTCAATGCGCGGTCAAGATATTCCAGCGCCATCGGATAGAACTGGTTTTCCAGATAGGCCACAACCACTCCGATCACCCGGCTCTTGCCGGTGATCATTGCACGCGCCAGCGTGTTGGGACGATAGCCCAGTTCTTCGGCGGCCTTGGTCACCTTATCGCGGGTGGCCGCTGAGGCCGACGCGCCTGGCGTAAACACCCGGCTGACCGCCGACTGGCTCACACCCGCGCGGCGGGCAACATCGAAGGATGTGACTTTGTCCGCCATCAGTCCGCCGTCCATCCCCCATCGACCAGCAAGGCTGTGCCGGTGACAAGGTTTGCGGCGTCCGAGGCAAGGTAAACCGCAGCACCTGTGATATCGCTCAGTTCGCCCACACGCCCCAGCTTGATCTTCTCTTCAATCCAGGCGCGGCGTTCTGGAATGGCCAAGGTCTGCTCGGCCAGAGGCGTCCGGATGAAGGTCGGGGCAATCGTGTTGACGCGGATGCCGAGCGGCCCCCATTCAATCGCCATCGACTTGGTGAATCCCTCGACCGCATGCTTGGTCCCGCAATAAACCGCCCGGTCTATACCGCCGACCTGACTCATCTGGCTGGTGATGTTGACCAGGCTGCCTGGCTTTCCTGCTGTGATCAGGCCGCGCGCAACGGCGCGCGTCAGAAAGTAGGCCCCCTTGAAGTTGAGATCGCTCACGGCGTCGAAATTAACCTCTGTGGTTTCCAGCGCTGGGGAATGTCGCGCCATACCAGCAGAGTTGATCAGGATGTCGAACGGATCGCAGGCATCCACCGCAGCCTCGGTCGCAGCAACGTCCGCAACATTCATTGCTAGACTCCGAGCCGCCCAGCCCTTTGCCGCAAAAGCTTCGGCAATGTCGTTCAGTTTGTCCTCGGAACGTGCGGTCAGTGTAACCTCGGCCCCGTGGCTGGCCAACGCTGTCGCGCAAGCCAGGCCAATCCCCGAGGATGCCCCGGCGACAAGGGCGCGCTTGCCGTCAAGGCGGAAAGATGGAGCAGGAGGCAGGTTCATCAGGGATCTCCAACGGGATAGGGCACACGTCCCGGGACACGGGCCTTGTTGAATTCGCGCAGTCTGGCGAAGACGTCCACCCCCAACTGCCGGTAGGCGTCCAGAAGATCAACCATCACCCAATTCTCTCGAATTCGGCCCTGCACAACGCGCCAGAAATCCAGACTGCGCATTGAGATCCGCTTGTTCGACGGAGCGATACCCATCCAGCCATCATGCGTGACGGTTTGGATCATGTCGGGCCAGCCGGTAACCGCCACATAAGGCCCGTCGCCAAAAAAATGATAGGTGATTTCATCCAGATATTGCCCCCTGTCGGGCATGCCCGACAAGAATGGGATCTGATGCCAATTGCGGAACCCGCGAATGCCCCGGCAAGTGCCGATACCCGCTGGCCCGTACCAGTTCATGTTCTCGTGCCAGAACCGCGACATCTCCATGACTTCGGGCCCGCCCTGCGATGGATGCCGCTTCATATGGGTAAGCATATCCACGATCAGATCGCGGCTTGCATCGCTTTGGACCTCGTCGCGCGGCTGGCGTGAAAGGCCATCACTGGACGCCGGACCCGGGACGAAAATCTCGACCCCGAGAGATGGCGCCATCGGCCACGCGCCGACCTGCATCATGACCTCGGGTAGATCCCAGATCATCTGCATCTCAACAATCTTGCCGTCCACGATCCGGTAATACTCATGGAAACGCATATGCGCGAGGTGCCCGGACGGAGGAACATCCAGCAGCGGGCCTGCAAATGCGCCAACGTAATGCCCACCGCACCCGACCCAGTCGCCGCCATGTTCGTCCTGTCCGGCCACAACCAGCCAGTCGCGTCGTTCCGCGTCCGGCCACGCAGCGCGCAGCGGAGTCAGTACGTTCTGAAAAAACGCCTTGGGGCCAATCTGATCCCCAAAGGGGTGGCAGCAATGGAACACCGCGTCAGGGGCGCAAAGCGACCCGAACAGGCGCAAAAGCGCTGTCTCGTCCCAGTCGTAAAGCGCAGCACGCAGCGGCGTCAGCAATTTGCGATTGGCGTCGTGAGGCGTTGACATGCTGCGTTACTCGACGGTCTCAGCCGGCACCGCGCGTTCGCCATAGGGGATATTGCGGCCACCATAGCGCCGCACGCGAATGTTGCACTGCTCGGCATGGCCCACAAAACCCTCAAGCATGCAAAGGCGCGACCCGTATTCGCCGATAAGCGCTGCGGCTTCATCCGTCGTCACTTTCTGGTAGCTGTGTGTCTTCAGAAATTTCCCAACCCAAAGACCGCCGGTATAGCGGCCGGCCTTTTTGGTCGGCAGCGTGTGATTGGTACCAATGACCTTGTCGCCATTGGCAACGTTGGTGCGCGGGCCCAGGAACAGCGCGCCGTAGGAGTGCATGTTCTCAAGATACCAATCGTCACGGTCGGTCATGATCTGCACGTGTTCATAGGCCATCTCATTGGCTATTTCGAGCATCTCTTCATGGGTGTCACACAGGATCACGTCACCGTAATCCTCCCATGACGCTGCTGCGGTTTCGCGCGTGGGAAGGATGTTGAGCAGCCTGTCGATTTCAGACAAAGTGCCTTCGGCGAGGCGGTGCGAGTTGGTGATCAGACAGGCAGGCGAGTTGTACCCATGCTCGGCCTGACCCACCAGATCTGTTGCACACATCTCGGCATCCACGGTGTCATCGGCGATGACCATCGTCTCGGTCGGACCCGCGAACAGGTCAATACCCACGCGGCCAAACAGCTGCCGCTTGGCTTCTGCCACGAAGGCGTTGCCGGGCCCGACGATCATGTGAACGGGGTCGATGGTTTCGGTCCCGATCGCCATTGCGCCAACGGCCTGAATGCCGCCCAAAGCATAGATCTCATGGGCGCCGCCCAAATGCATCGCAGCAACAATCGCGGGATGTGGAGCGCCGTCCATCGGGGGCGCCGACGCGATGATCCGAGGCACGCCTGCGACCTGCGCGGTCAGCACCGACATATGGGCCGATGCCACCATCGGAAACTTGCCACCGGGCACGTAACAGCCAACCGACTGCACTGGTATGTTCTTATGGCCCAGAAGGACGCCGGGCATTGTTTCGGTCTCGATATCCGTCATCGAGGCGCGCTGCGCTTCGGCGAAGCGGCGGATCTGCGACTGGGCGAACTTGATGTCTGCCATATCGCGGGTCGAGACCTTTTGCATAGCGGCTTCAATCTCGGACGCATCGAGGCGAAACGATGCCGGGCTGTAGCCGTCGAATTTCTCGCTCAAGTCGCGGACCGCCGTGTCACCTCGGATTTCGATATCTGCAAGGGTCGCCTCGACAACCTTGCGCACCTTTGCGTCGTCTTCAGCGCGCGCCTCGGCAGTTTTGTTGGTCTTGAGGTACTGGATCGACATGTTCGTCTCCTAATTGGCAGGATGCGCGTTTCGATCGGCTGGGATGGCGTTTTCCCAACCCATGCCGCGAAAGACATCACCACCCAATTGCTTAACAATACTCGCAAAATCGACGCGCACGATGTTCTCGGCGATTTTCGTGTCTTCGATGCGCCAGAAGTCGATGTAGGGGATACGGATGGTCTGACCGGTGGCCGGGATGCCCATGAAGTCGGTTTCCAGGGTCGCGTGGCACGCCCCGAAACAGGCGGCCCAATCCCCGTCCTGCATGAAGTGCTCGGTTCGGAAATCCCGATTGCCGAAGAAGTCGCGGAACGGCAAATACCAACCCCCCTCGAATTCTTGCAAACCGTGTTTTAGCCCACAGCCATAATTGGCGTCCCAGACGAAGTCGTCGTGAAAATACTCCGATACGTCAACATCCGAGCGTTGCAACGCGGCCTCCATTGCGTGAACGACATCCAGTGGCTCGGCAGAAGCGCCCTGCCCCTGCTTGCCACGCCATAACCGAGGTGTGGGCGGATCGAGACGGTCCCAACCCTGGCCTTCGAAGACGTCCCAACCGAGCTGGGCTGCGACCGAGGCCAAATCCACATTGACCTTGTTATGGGCAATGCGCCCATCGCGGACTTGCCAGAAGTCGATGTAGGGAACACGAAGCGGCCGGCCGGTGGAGGCGATCCCCATGAATTCTCCCGCATGGGTCGCATGGCAGGTGCCGATGCAGGCTGCCCAGTCGCCATCCTCAAGCCAGAGCTTTGTGTCGAAGCGACAGTCGCCAAAGGCGGCATGGAAGGGCCGCCGCCAATTTTCTTCGAAATCCGGCAGGCTGGTCTTGCGGCCACAGCCTTCATTGCCGTCCCATATGAAGTCCGCGTGGAACCAGGGCGACAAGTCTGGCTCGGACCGCCCCAATGCCCGCTCCATGTCCTGCACCAGATCGAGAACCGCGCCCATCACGCGACCTCCTGCGGCATGGGCGGCGTGGCCTCGCCGCGATCAAACGCTTCCCAACCCTGGCCGTTGAACACGTCATGGCCGAGCTGTGACAGCACATGCGGGAAATCGACCATGACCCAATTGTCGGCGATCTTGCCGTCGACCACTTTCCAGAAGTCCATATATCTGATTTCGATGCGTTTTCCGGTGGGGGCCAGCCCCATGAATTCGCCGGAATGGGTGACCTCTTGACGGCCAAAAGCGGCGGCCCATTCGCCCATGTAAAGCCGCGCCTCATCCACGCAAACCTTGTCGGAAAACGCCGCTTGGAACGGGCGTTGCCAATTGTCCTGAAACTCTTTCAGTCCCGTCTTGGTGCCGCAACCAAAATTGCCCATCCACCGGAATCCCTCGGCAAAAAAGTCGCCGATGTCGTCGATGCGGTGATCGTTCAGACCGTCCACCATGGTTTCGATGACCTTGCGCGTATCTTCGGTTCTGCCGAGATCTGTATCGCGGCTCAGCACGGCCTGCTCCGGTCGGGACCCTTTCATGCCGTTTCCTCCATGCCTACATAAACAGTTGATGCTCTGCGTGGTCAGCACAGTGCCTCGCCATCAAAAAAGTCGGGCGCATTCGTCGACCATATCGCCGCAATGAGTCATCCCAGACGTTCGCCGGTCTTGGCGTCAAAGAGATGGCAGATCTCGGGAGGGATATTTACCGCGGTGTGGTCGCCAATTTCAGCCCGGTAGTCTTTGGCCGCCCGGATTGAGGCTATGGTTCCGCCCATTTTCAACGTGGCAATTGTGGCATCGCCAAGCAACTCAAGCGAATAAAGCGGGGCCGAAGATGCTCCATCAGGATCAAGCTCGGCGTCTTCCGCTCGAAAACCGAGGGTGATTTCACCTTCATGCCTTGTTGCAAGCCCGCTGATCGAGACGTTCTGGCCAGTGAATGTGCCACCCGAAATCTCGCCTTCCAGAAGGTTCATGGCAGGGCTGCCGATAAAGCTGGCAACAAAGGTATTGGCGGGGGTGTCATAGATGTCGGTCGGGGTACCGACTTGCTGCACCACACCTTTGCTCATTACCACCACACGATCCGCGAGCGTCATTGCTTCGATCTGGTCGTGGGTCACGTAAATCGTGGTCACCTGCAACTCGTGGCTGAGGTTCTTGATCTGGTGTCGCGTCGACACACGCAGCTTGGCATCCAGATTCGACAACGGCTCGTCCATCAGGAACACGTTGGGTTCCCGCACAATGGCGCGGGCGAGTGCAACGCGTTGCCGCTGACCGCCCGACAATTCGGCGGGGCGGCGATGCATGAAGTCGGTCAACTCAACCATCTCTGCCGCACGTCTGACACGTTCGTCATGAGTAGATGGATCGGATTTGCGCACCTTCAGCGGAAAGCGGATGTTCTCGTAGACGTCCAGATTGGGGTAAAGCGCATAACTCTGGAACACCATCGCTACGTCCCGGTCCTTTGGGTCCAAATCATTGACCACCTGGCCGTCGATGGTGATTTCACCTTCGGTGACGTCTTCCAAACCTGCGATCATGCGCATGGTCGTGGTCTTGCCGCAGCCTGACGGACCCAGCAGGACCAGAAACTCTTTATCGGCGATCGTCAGGTCGAAATTCTGGACCCCGACAAACGATCCCCAACGCTTGGAAATGTTCTTCAGTTCAATCTCGGCCATCCGAGTCCCA
Organism: Ruegeria hyattellae; assembly: GCF_041537925.1. Classification (NCBI taxonomy): domain Bacteria; kingdom Pseudomonadati; phylum Pseudomonadota; class Alphaproteobacteria; order Rhodobacterales; family Roseobacteraceae; genus Ruegeria; species Ruegeria hyattellae. Next base: position 740,182 of record NZ_JBGOSH010000002.1, read on the forward strand.
CCTTTTGCATGCGTTCCCAATAAAACTGTCAGTGAATGCAAAATTTGGCAAGAAGAAAATGCTCATTGCAATCGAGGGCAGCCAAGCGGGGCGAACTGGGGGGGCCTAGTTTCCATAAATATATGGGCGCAGGTCCCTCTTTTAGGATTTTCTTGTCATGATGAGAAAATTCAGCATAATGATGACTGCGAATGCATAAAAAGTCAAAAACGGCGATTCTCATGACTGTGCAGGCAGACGCCTGCGTAACAGGGTCCAACCGGAGGAAACCAATATGTCTCTAATAAAATGTTTTGCGACCGGGGCGGTTGCGGCGCTTATGGCTACTGCGGCCTATGCCGAGTGCGAAATAAGCAGCGGTAATGTTAACGTTCTAGCGAACGACTTTCCGGCGCTAAAGGCGATCACGGAAACTGCCGCCGAATGTGCAAGTGGTGGCGCAACTGTATCGGCCAACCATAACAAGGATTTCCGCAACATCACCGTTCAGGCGCTGACACCAAATCCGGCTGAATACACCTCCGTTATCGTCGCGAATTCCTCCATTGTTCCGTTGCTGAACGAAGGACTGCTGCGCCCGCTTGACGATCTGGTTGCCAAGCACGGTCAAAGCATTCCTAAAAACCAGCTGATCACCATTGATGGAAAGATCATGGCGATCGCCTTCATGGCCAATGCCCAACATCTGTTCCTCCGTCAGGACATTCTGGACCAGATCGGGAAGCCAGCGCCTGCGACCTGGGAAGAGGTTGCCGAAACCGCCCAGGCGATCAAAGACGCGGGCATCATGGATCACCCCTTCGCGTTCCTCAGCATGTCTGACTGGAACCTAGGCGAGGAATTCGTGAACATGTATCTCGGGCATGGCGGCGAATTCTTCAAACCGGGTACGGCTGAACCCGCGATAAACAACGAGTTGGGCGTCGCCACTCTGAATATGATGAAGGAGTTGGTGGCGCTCTCCAACCCGGACTTCCTGACCTACAACACAGCGACCGTCGTGCCGATCTGGAAATCGGGCGATTTGGCGATCGCGCAACTTTGGGGGTCAAGCGGCGGTGAACTCTTGAGCGGTGAAGGCGCAGAAGAGGGCGTGGCCGAAAACACTGTTCTTGTCGGCGCCCCGACGGTTGCAGGGGGTTCCACACCCGCATCTTCGCTTTGGTGGGATGGTTTCACCATCGCAAAGAACATCTCGGATGAGGATGCCGAGGCGACCTTTCTGGCAATGTTGCATGGCATTTCGGACAAGATGGTCGAGGCAAACAACGATGCCGCAGTCTGGTTGATGGAATCCTACACTCCGGGACCGGCGGCAGCAGGCGTTGCGCAGACGGCCGGAGCGGGGGCAGAGCCTTATCCGATGTTGCCTTATATGGGGCTGTTGCATCAGGCTGTCTTTGAGGAATTGCCCGATTTCCTGCAAGGCAATGAAAGCGCAGAGAAGACTCTTGCAGACATCGAGGCCGCATATGTCGCCGCGGCGCAAGAGGCCGGTTACCTCTAAAGGTCAACTCCGGGGTCGCCCACACGCCGCCCCGGAGAATTCCACCCAGATCGCTAAGCTGACGTAGGAATTGGGCAATGAAACACCGCACTTTCTTCTGGTTTATCCTGCCGTCCCTGGCTGCGATGATCTTTTTCATTGCGCTGCCCATCGTGTCAGTTGCCTTGCAGTCGCTGTTCGTGGAACACGAGCAGATCATGGTCGAAGTTGAAAACTGCGGGCCGTTCAAGTGTGAAACGGTGTTGCAGGTCGATACCGAGGCCACCGCAGCCCTGCAGGAAGAAGCGCCTCTGGGCCGGTTCAACGGATTGGGGACATATACGAACCGTAAACACCTTGCGTTTGAGCAGGTCGGTGTCACCTGGAACGAAACCGAGAGTATTGGCGAGTTCCTGTCCGAGTTGCTGAATCTACCATTCTACAAAGCGCTTATCTTCACCCTGACATTTACCTTTGTCGTTACGCCCTTCGTGATCGTGTTAGGTCTCGGTGTTGCGCTTGCCGTAAATACGGTGCCGCGCTTGCTGAAAGGGCCGACAATCTTCGTATCACTTCTGCCGATGATCGTAACACCGCTGATCGGCGCACTGATCCTGTTTTGGATGGTTGATGCAGACGGAATCATTGGCGCGACTTTGCAAAGAATATTCAACGATCCCAACCTGTCGCTTAAAGCGTCAACACCGCTGACATGGATCATGTTGATCGTATACGGCATCTGGAGTTCAACCCCATTTAGCTTCATTGTTTTTTATGCAGGGCTGCAGACCGTCCCGTCCGAGACGCTTGAGGCTGCAAAGATCGACGGCGCCTCGCGATGGCAGGCCATTCGTTATGTGGTAGTGCCTTACATGATGCCGCTGGTGGTGTTCATCACCTTGATGCAGCTGATGGATAACTTCCGGGTGCTCGAACCCATCATCAGCTTCCAAGCTTCGGCAAAAGCAACATCGCTGTCTTCGATCATCTATAACGACCTACGCGGCGGCGACATCCCACAATTCGGATCCGCCGGAGCTACGTCGATCCTGACGATTATCGGGATTTCAATCCTGCTGACTCCGGTGCTGATCCGTACCTGGCGCGATTTTAACCGGAAGAGGGCCTGATCATGTCAACATCCGTCGCAAACAGACGCTCCAAGGGGTTGATCTGGTTTACCACCAGCTTTGTGTTCCTTTGGGTATTGATCGCTGCCGGGCCATTCTTTTGGACGGTTTGGGGCTCATTCAAGGTTCAGCCTGATTTCTTCTCAAAGTCGGACTGGACCAATGCGCTCTATGGCGTCGCGACGAAAGCCGAAACCGGCAGTGCCTTTACAAATGCCGGATACTACGGCGCTTGGGTTGAGCAGGAATTCTGGAGGAACTCTATAAACACAGCAATCGTGGTGTTCTTTACGGTCATCATTTCGCTGACCTTGGGTACATTGGGCGGCTACGCTCTTGCGCGGTCAGGGTATCGTTACGCATTCTGGTTGTTGATGCTGGCGCTAGTGTTCCGCGCGATGCCGCATATCACACTTGTCTCGGGCTATTTGCTACCGTTCTTTGAGTGGAACATTTGGGGCAAACTGGGAACGACAATCATCGTAATGGTCGCAATAAATCAACCCTTTACACTTTGGATGCTGCACTCGTTTTTCCTGAATATCCCAAAAGACATGGATGAAAGCGCCATGGTCGATGGCTGCACACGATTTCAGGCCTTTCGGCACGTAATCATTCCGGTGATGTGGCCGGGTGTGATTACCACGGGGCTGTTCAGCTTCCTGCTGGCCTATAATGACTTTACCATCGGTGCGGTGCTTCTGAATTCGGAAAACCAGACAATGGTTCCAAAAATTGCCAGCTTCCTCGGTACCGTGCGCGAAACCGGCGACGTCATGTTCGCGGTCGGTGCAGCAGTAAGCGCGCTGATCCCGCTGTTCTTCCTTGTGCTTTTCTTCCAGCGCCAGATTGTCAGCGGACTGACCGCCGGTGCGGTAAAAGGGTAACAGCGAGCCGAGTTGATTTGACCCCCTCGTTCTGAACAGGAGAAAAAATGTTACGCGACTATGGATCGGCGCAACCGCTTGAGCGCCGACATATGCCCACGCGCTTTGATGTGTCATTGCGCAGCTATACGAACAACCGCACCATTCGCATTCCCGATGACTTCGGACCGAAGCAAAGCCTTCGCGGGTTTGACCCCGAATACAACAATATTGTCGATTATATCGTCCGCATTACCCACCGCATCTGGGAAACCGATGCGCGCGAGGTCGACTATATCAAGGCCTGCTATGCTCCGACGTCTCTGATCTACGACGACTATGGACTACAGACGGGTAGCACGAAGATCATTGCCGATACCCATCATACAACCGGCGCCTTTCCAGATATCATCCTGTATGCAGAAGAGGTGATCTGGGCCGGGGATGACACAGTTGGCTTTCACACCTCACACCTCACACGGATCATCGGGACCAACACCGGTGACAGCCGCTATGGGTCGGCAACCGGCAAGAAGCTCAGCGTCATGGTTATTGCCAATTGCGTGGCGCTGGAGAATGACATCTTCCTCGAACATGTGCTCTACAACACTTCGGCCATGTTGCAACAGCTTGGCATTGACCTGTGGGACGAGGCCGACCGGCTTGCGGCCGATCCGCCTCCGGGATGGCCGCGCAGCCCGCAAATCTGGGACGACCTGCGTCAGTCCGCCGCCCCCGCGCAGCTGATCTCTCTTGCTGAACCGGTCGATGGCTTCGACCCCGATGCCTTTGCGCGGGAATTGCATGACAATATCTGGAACGGCGATATGAGCATGGTCGATGCTAACTATGTCCCCGACCTGCCCTTTGAAGGAACGACCGAACGCCGGTTCACCGGCAGCGCTGCCTACAAGGACTATATCAACAGCCTGCGCCGCGCCTTTCTCGACCTCTCGCTTCAGGTAGATGAAGTGTATTGGATGGGCAATGACGACGACGGATGGCTGGTCTCGACCCGTTGGAGCGCCGAGGCCACGCATTGCGGTGACACCGAAGTATATCGCGCCGCAAGCGGCGCGTCCTGTCAAATCTGGGGCATCACTCAATGGCGCGTCAAGGATGGGCGGGTTGAGCAGGAATGGCAGCTCTTCAACGAATTGGATCTGATGATGCAGATCGCCAGGGCGCGCCGGGAGACAGTCTGAAACACACCACGCTCCGGCGGACGCAACCGGCGGCATAATCTGAAACGTGAAAGAATATACATGTCGGATTTACAATCTGCAAAGAACCTCGTGCGGGCTTACTTTGAGGCGCTCAACGACGATCCAGTGGCCGCGGCCAAGCACTATTTCGCCCCGGATGCCATCTGGCGCGGCTATCATCCGTTTCATGAAATCCAAGACCCGGTCGAGGTAGCTGAACGGTTCTGGAAACCACTGCAGAGCGGGCTACGCAGAATGCAGCGCCGGCTGGATATCTTCATGGCGGGCAACAACCAACTTGAGGCGGGTGGTGTTTGGGTTGCTTCGATGGGCCACCTGATGGGCCTGTTCGACGCACCTTGGCTGAACATCCCCCACACCAACAAAATTGCCATGCTGCGTTATGCGGAATTTCATCGTGTAGAAGGAGACAAGATCACAGATACGGCAATGTTCTTCGATATTCCGCATCTAATGGCTCAGGCAGGACTTAAGCTGTTTCCCTCGCAGACAGGTGCGCAATTGGTGCAACCCGGCCCGATGACTCATACGGGCGTCATGTTCGATGCTCAAGATTCTGAAGAGGGGCGTAAAACACTCGCCGCGATCGAGTTCATGATCGATGACATCCGTGACTGGAAAGGCCGTGAGGAACTAGGTCTGGAAGAAGAACTGCCTCGCAGCTGGAATGACGACATGATCTGGTGGGGGCCCACCGGAATAGGTGCGACCTATACGATCGAACGATACATCAAGCAGCATTCAGGACCCTTCCGCGATGGACTGGCTGACCGAACTTTCAACGGCCACATCGCGCGCATTGCCGAAGGTGAATTCGGTGGATTTTTTGGCTGGCCAAACCTGACCCTTAGACCATCAGGGGGATTTATGGGTATGCCTGCCACTGACAGACTCAGTGACATGCGGGTGATCGATATGTATCGGCGTTCCGGCGACAAGCTAACGGAAAACTGGATATTTATCGATCTACTGCATTTCTGGAACCAACAAGGTGTAGATCTGCTTTCACGCGTTCCGCATTTGCGCAGCTAAGAGGGGTACGGACGAATTGGACAGGCAGTGATGGAATGGACAACCCGTGATCTCTCATCTGATGTCCGTGTCGCAGGGATCAGGATTGAGACGGAATTGCCCCATACCCCTCTGTTTCAGGAGACTCGCTCATTTGCCGCACGACCGGGAGCTGTCATGCGGTTGAGCGCTTGTGAGGCAATTTGCGCTTCAGCTATTTGATTGTCGAATTCACCCGCTTGCAAGCGATCGCATGAAGGCCTGAGTTTGCCTAAGCGGAAATCAAAATACGACCCGCAGATTGAGGCACATCTCGATTGCAAAATCGGAGTATCGCGCCTGACCACCGCGAGTCTTGCGGCGTGGCGATGTCCAATTCTTAGCCACGTCATCTGAAACCCAAACCGTCAAATCACCACATTGCCAAAAGCTCTCGATGTACTTTGCTCCATTCGTTACCCGATACTGGCTTTTTTCAAACTTGTCCCGGCGGTCATCGTTGAATTTTGTGGAACATCGACGGCCGCTTGCGTCACTGAAACCGCCGGGAATACTTTGTGCAACCGGTCTCTGCAACACGGTCCCGCGGAATGTCTCCTTTGGTCCGAGGTCACCGATGTTTGACATGGGAACGGATATTAACGCTGAACTGGACCATTTTAAGTTCAGCGTTTTTTGATCGTTGTCGGTGAATTCTTCTTCGATTTACTTTGAGTCCGATACTCGATTGGTGATTGCCCGTAGACCCGCTGGAACTCACGATAAAAATTTGATCGCGCCAGGAACCCAGATTTAGCTGCGATTTTTGCAACACTTGTATCAGTGTCTGCAAGCAATTGTGCTGCATGTGTCAATCGAAACCTGTTCACATATTGCGACATGTTGGTTCCCTGAGTTTTGTTGATGGCAGACGACACGTTGCGGGCCGGAAGGCTCAGGCGTTTGGCAAGTCGCTGGACAGTAATATCAGGGTCCAGATAAAGCTGCTGCTCATCCATCAATCTCTGTAGCCGAGCCGTGATTTCGATGTCTTCGGTGTTGGCTTCTGGCACTGTCGTTGTCACAAAGTGCTCCTTGGAGAACATCAACGGGAGCGTGACTAACGCCACAAGAAGAAGCAGGATCAAGGGAACTGTACCATAAGAGATTAGCTTTGAGGCATTGGCTCCCTCATTGATCGCAAAGTCGAATGCGATCGCGCTGTCCAAAACCAGTAAGAAAATGAGAAATCCAATGCCGCGTAGAAGCCAGTTGGAGAGGCCACGGGTTGCATCAACCCGCGCATCACTCAATGCGTCGGGGCCCTTTCGCCAAAGCATATAGAGCGCAAAGCTATAGAACAGATAGCTGCCACTGATAACCCAATCCAGATTTCTCAGATCTGTGGCAAAGAGCAGAAACAACCCGATCAAAAAGAAAGGCGCGCCCAGATGCAGTAGAATGTTTCTAGCAATAGCTCGCTTGTCGACGGCCATAGAGGCGAAGCCCAGGTACATTAGCGGGCCGAGGAACAAGGGTAGCGTGCGTTGTAGCGGGATCAATTTCTCGACTCCATACCCAAATCGCAAACCGACCAACAGAGACGAGACCGCACCCAAGCCAAAAAAGGCCGAGAACAATATGCTGGCGCGCCGAAGACCCAGATTCGACCGCCAAGCCAGAAGGGCAAGCACACCGCAAAGCAACGCAGTCGCCAGTGGCAAAGGGAAACTGATCAACCCGGGGCTGTCCATTTGTCCTCTTTTTTTCGCGACCTGTCCTCAATCAAGATCAAGGACAGATATAGACAGTGCAACTCGTTGTTTCAAATGGACCTATGACCCAGATTTGACCCTATTCTGAACGATGATCGGAGCTTTATATGAGACACATTTCATATCTTCTTGCCGGGGTCTTAGCCGCGTGTGGAGTTGGGACCCAAGCCCAGCCTTATCAGCCTGCAATGACCGAACTGGAAATTGTAGACGCAGAAGGGACGCGAGATCTTTCCGGGTTTCTTTGGTATCCGACGGATGCGACCGGGCCATTAACCTTCGACTTTGAAAGTGAGGTGTGGGTGGGGACAAAAGTTGTAAAGGATGCTGTTCCGGCAACGAACCGGTTCCCGCTTGTTGTCTTATCGCATGGTATGTTTGGCAATGCATACAATCAGGCTTGGCTCGCCAGTGCGCTGGCGCAGCACGGCTTCATTGTGGCCGCCATCAGCCACCCTGGAACTTCAACCTGGTCCCGCGACCCCGATCAAACTCGGCAATTGTGGGAGCGGCCAAAGGACATTTCCCGTGTCATAGATCATGCGGTCGGGTCGTCGGAATTTGCGCGACATGTCGATCCAGACAGGATCTATATGGCGGGACATTCATTGGGTGGGTTCACGGCTGTGGCGCTAGCCGGTGCACGGTATGACACGGCTGGGCTGAAGCGGTTTTGTGATACTCAGCCAGACGAGCTGGCCTGTGGTATTCTTTCAGACTGGAAAATCGCGCAAACACCCGAAGATCGCGTTCAAATGGAGTCTGATCTGTCGGATCTCCGGATCAAGGCATTTGCAGTTTTTGATCTTGGTGGAACACAGAGCTTTTCCGAGACAAGCCTTCGTCAAATTGACCGACCTGTGCTGGTCTTTGGGGCACCGATCATGAATTCGGGTCTGACGCTCGACATCGAATCCCGGGCGCTGGTTGCAGCCCTGCCAGAGAGCAATACACACTATCTCGAGCCGGAAACACTTTCGCATTTTGATTTTCTAGGCCGCTGCAAGCCCGGAGGTTATGAGCTCCTGGCAAAAGAGGAACCTGGTGATGAGATCATCTGTTCAAATGGTGGCGCAGTGCGTGCCGCCAAGCATGAGATGATAATCGAGAGAGTCAGGCGTTTCTTTTCGACTTCATGATGGTAGTGTCGCAAACTTTCTGATTGCTGTTGCGCCTGGTATCCGCCTTGTCCAACTGGCGCAGTTAAGAAACCCGAAATCTGTGATCCTCTACACGGTCTAATCCTACGTTCGCTTTGGTGTCTCGTACTGAGATCTCGAAGAGATCATGGCCGAACGAGGTGTCGCAGTCGATCATTCAACGCTCAATCGTTGGGTAGAGACATACTTTGTCGCCGTTGCCAGTGAGACGCCCAGTCGGAAAGTGCCGACCGGTCAATCTTGGCGGATGGATGAGACCGACGTGAAGGTTAGAGGTCGCTGGACGTATCTCTGTCGAGCGATAGACAAATGCGGAATAACCCTTGATTTCATGCTGTCCGAGCGACGTGATGAAGCGGCAGCGACCCCATTCTTCGCCAAGGTCATCGCTGGCAACGGATGGCCGGATAAGGTCGTCATCGACAAGAGCGGATCGAACGCAGCCGGTCTGTTCAACATGAATTGCCTGCTGGTGATGCGTTACTGGTGTTGGTTGTTCGATGTCCCGCAGGTGAAATACCTCAATAAAATAATCGAACAGGATCACCGTTGCTCAAAGAAGATCACCCGCCCGATTCAGGCCTTCAAATCAGCAGAAGCCACCCTGGCTGGCATCGAAGTAGCTCACATGATCCGCAAAGGACATATCGACCGGTAAGGAAAGTTCGGCTCCGAGCAGTTTGCAGCGTTCACGGGATAATTGTGCCCACCTGAAGCCTCCCTCTCGCCCCACGACAGAGTTTGCGAATAACCTACTTGGGACATGCTCTACGCCCTGCCCTACAGTTCGGACGACCCCGAAGCAGGCCGGATCATCAATTAGGAGTGATCTGCAGGACGAAGCGACACAACATTCTACGCTCTTAGGAGATGCCGTCGTTCGCAATAGTCGTGGCGAACTCACTCTCCGAGCCCTTGTTGCATCATGCTGCGCTACCCGCAATTGGCCGCTTTGACTGAGCTCTGGCGTTGGTCTTGCGTGATCTCACCGAAATTCGGTTACTCCTATGGGTTCGCTTTTGCGCCAAGAACGAGCAGATAACCCGTACGATGCACCGTCACGATTTCGACAGGGAAGGAGCGCATTCGACCCCGAAGCCGGTTTATTAACACATCAACAGTTCTGTCGCCCGGGGACCATTCCCGCCCACAGGCGAATTGTGAGAGTTGATCCCTTGTCTGTACTTCCCCTTCGTTCAATAGAAGGACATGCAACAGTCGCGCTTCGGCAGGCGCCAGAATAACCAAATGACCATCCATATCGAGGCGGCGGCTACGCGGGTCGAACGTCATACCCTCGACCTCAAATGCGTTGCTATCGGCGGGGTTGTTCACGTCAGAAATGGTGCCCAGAAGTTGCCGTATCCGGCTACTCAGTTCTATGGGATTGAACGGCTTGGTCACGTATTCTGCCGCCCCGAGACCAATACCAAGAAGCTTGTCTCTGGTTTCATCCATTGCGCTGAGGATCCAGACCGGGCAGTCGTTTCTGCTCTTTATCGACTGCAGTAGCAAAAGACCGTCGCTATCGGGCAGCCTGCGGTCCAGGAGGACAAGATCGAACTGGCCTTCAGCAATCTGGTCCTCGGCCTCGCGTGCGGTTCCTACGATGATGTATTCAGCACCCGCTCCCGTTACGATGTCCTCAAGCATCAATTGGACAATCGGGTCATCTTCAATGCAAAGGACTTTACTCTTGCTGGAAGCGGATCTACATGCGGCCTGATGATTCCACCCGGTCATTCCGTGGCCCATACCGTTTTCAGGCGGCGCCAGGACGAAATCTCTGCCAGATCTCTGTCAAGCGCTGGCAGGAATGCCGCTAGATTTCCAGGGCGTTCTTCTTCGTTGCACTCAGCTTCCAATTTTCGGAGCGCAGGCTCCAGCTCGGACAACCCCATGATCGCACAGCTGCCAGCCAGTCGGTGTGCAGCCAGTGCCAGCATGTGACTCGACGTATCAGGCTCCCAGTCCCTTAGTTGACTGCGAAAATCAGACCAGTTCGACGCGAACGTATTGATCATCGCGGCTATAGTCTCGGGGGCGAGGCCTTGAAGGCCCTTGAATTCGTCCCGGACCGCCGTTGCAACGGGGAATTCTCGTATTCCCGATCCGAAAATAGCAGATGCCAGGCTGACCTGACCCGCAGGCTTGGCAAGAACCTCGTCAAAGTTTTCAGACCGGCCGAGCAAGGCATCGACATTTGCTGTCAGAGCCAGGAATTTCGCCCGGTTGCCTGATCGTTGCTTGAGATCCTTGACCAGCGTTGGTCCGTCGCCATCAGGCAACAGGTAGTCGATTACATAAACGTCAAACTCCGCTTCTTGGGAAATCCGTCTTGCCTGTTCGACGGAAGCGGCCAGAGTGACCACGAGGCCAATACGTTCCAACTGTCGGTAGGTGACGATGGCACCAATGGGATCATCGTCCACCAATAGGCAGAAACGGGCGGCCGGAGATTTGCGTGCAGTTCGGTTCGGTATGCTCTGGTTCGCCAGATCTTTCAATTTTGGATGCCGCAACGGAACCTCGAACCAAACCGTTGCGCCCGTCGCCCGGTTCTCATAGCCGATCTGACCGTCCATGGCCTCAACCAGGTAATGTGAAATTGCCAGACCCAGGCCCGATCCGCCATTGCCTGTGTCCCGCGCTATCGTTCGCTCGAAGGGGCAAAAAAGGGCCGCAGCAGCGTTTTGGGGGATGCCGGGACCATGGTCACACACTTCAAAGCGCAATGATTGAGACCCTCCTTGCGTACTGATGCACTTGATGGAAACGGAAACGCCATCACCGCTGTCTGCCTTTTGCGCATTCGACACCAGATTGCTCAGAACCTGTTGCGTCATACCCCAGTCAATATGCGCCGATTTCGGGACACTGGCGTCGATAGTGAAATCAAGCGGTGTCCGGGCTACGTTTCGGCCGATGATGGCAATACGCCCAAAGGCTCGAATCTCTTCGGACAAGTCCGTGTTTGTTGGCCGGGGTACGGGAGGCTCGTTTTCTAATTTGGAATAATCCAACACATTGCTGAGGGTCTGCAACAATGCTTTGCCTGCCCCCTCGATGACGTCGAGATACGTTTCCGAGTTGGCTTGGTCGGCGGTACGCAAGAGCTCCGCCGCACCAAGAACGCTGTGCAGGGGGGTTCGGATTTCGTGACTCATGGTAGCCAGAAATCGCGACATGCCTCGTTCCGATTGTTTGGCTTCGTCCGCTCTGAGCTGGTGAGCCGTCACATCGTTCAGTAGGACCACATGGCCAAGCGCCATATTTTCCACCGCGTCGTGTAGGACACGGGTGCAAATATCGAAACAGCGACGGCCGTTGAGTGTGTCCAACCAGATCGGCTCTTCTGACGTCTGCGCGCATTCCATTATCTGGTCGACGACAGCTTGGAGAGATTTTTTCCGAAGTCGCATCGACCGCAGATAGATGATATCGCCAGCCTGCGCGTCGCGCCCCAGAAACTGTTCGGCCGAAGCTTGGTTGGCATTCACCAGGTTGCCACCGCGATCCAGAAGGAAAGCGGCATTCTGAAGGCTTTCGAAAACCGCAAAATACCGGTCCTTGTCCAGCGTTATGGCGCGCGATCTTTCTTGCAGCTCGCGAAGGCGAAGGTTGTCGCTTTTGTCGTTCCAGTCTGCGCCGATGCTGAGCTCGGTCTCGTCAAAGAAATCGCGTACGCGCGATGCTTCTTCCGTGCTTATGCCGCCAGGAAGTTGGGCGAGTTCAGACAGGTAAAGGTTCCGAAAGTGCTTGAACAAACCCACATACATCTGAAGTGTAATGCCCAGCGATCTGTGCTGGCGGGCAATCTGGCGCATGCGCAAGAACCGCGGATCGGAAGCATAATCAAGTGTCGCGAGAGGGCCATTCGGCACGCCATCGCTGCTACCAAGATACTTGGCAAGTGAATCCGTTACGCTGACGATCGCCTCGACCCAGGCGGCGCGGATCGTCGTGGTAAACGGCGCGTAACCATTTGATTTAGCGATTTCGATTGATTGATCGACCAAGGGGTCAAGGCGCTGCTCCAGAAAATCGGTCAGCGCACTGATCTGGCTATTTCGCCCGAAAGCGGACGAGTTGGCTTGATCTGTATCGGTTGGCATCTGCATCTCGGTCCGTTGGGTGGTCCATCGGAGCATCTCTTAACCGCAATAAAACCATCATATCATGCCAACGCAAACCCTAGGGTCAGGTTTGTTTACAACTCATTTACATCTCGCAACAACTTTGCAGCCTTTGGGCGGCTGTTCATCTCTATCTTGTGATTCAATGGGTCGACCCAACGAATTGGGCGCGTTGCGATAGGGAGGAAGAACATGCTGCGCATGAAGCGTCGTGAGTTCCTGCGAAATTCATCACTTGTTGGTGCCGGAGTTCTGGCTGCGGACAAAGCCTGGTCTTTGAACCGGCTCGAGCCCATAGCCGACACGCTGGACGAGGAATATCCTTATCGCGATTGGGAGGATCTCTATCGCCGCGAATTCACTTGGGACAAAATTGGCAAAGCTGCGCATTGCATCAATTGCGTCGGCAACTGCGCCTTTGACGTCTATGTCAAAGACGGCATCGTCATTCGCGAGGAACAACTGGCGAAATATCCGCAGATCAACCCCAATGTGCCCGACGCCAACCCGCGTGGCTGCCAGAAGGGTTCGATCCACTCCGCCGCCATGTATGAAGGCGATCGCCTGCGTTACCCGATGAAACGCGTGGGCGAGCGCGGCGAAGGCAAGTGGCAGCGCATGGAATGGGACGAAATCGCCGAAGAGATTGCCGACAAGGTGATCGACATCTTCGAAAAACACGGCCCCGGCAAGCTGATGACCCATACCGGATCCGGCAACCTTTCAATGGTCCGGTTTGCTGCGCCCTATCGGTTCGCCTCGCTGGTCGGCGGGGTGCAGCTCGATATCTTCACAGATGTGGGCGACCTGAACACTGGCGCGCATCTGGCCTATGGCAACCCGTTGGAAAGCTTTACGTCGGATGCCTGGTTCGACGCCGATTACATCATGATGTCACTCTTTAACCCCAACGCGACACGGATCCCGGACGCGCATTACCTGTGGGAGGCCAAGTGGAACGGCGCGCGCGTCGTGTCGGTGGCGCCAGACTATAACCCATCTTCGATCCACGCCGATCTGTGGATGCCGATCAAGCAGGGCGCTGATCCGTTCTTGGCGATGGCCATGATCAATGTGATCATCGAAGAAGGGCTCTACAAGGCGGATTTCGTCAAGGAACAAACCGACCTGCCGGTGCTGGTGCGCACCGACAATGGCAAGATGCTGCGAGAGGCCGATATCAAGGACGGTGGTTCCGATCAGAACTTCTATCACTGGGACCTGAACTCGGGCACAGCGGTGATGCTGAAGGGCACGATGGGGTCCGAGGATAAGACGCTCGCGCTGGAGGGTGTTGACCCGGCGCTCGAGGGCACTTTCACGGTCGAGGGGATCGAGGTCACCACGGTCTTTGAAAACGTACGCAGGGAAGCGGCAAAGTACACGCCCGAGAGTTCTGCAGAAACGACCGGCATTGCGGCCGACACCGTTCGCGCCGAGGCGCGGGCCTTCGCAAATGCAAAGAAGGCCATCCTGATGCTGGGCTTCAATGTCGGGCGCTATTCCAACGGCATCTACACCGGCTGGGCCCAGGCGTTGATGCTGGCGCTGACCGGCCATGGCGGCAAGACCGGTGGGCTGGATACCTCGTGGATCGACTGGAAGCACATCCCGTGGCTGCAACTTGCTCTATTCGGCTTCGAAAAATTTCCGCGACTCGAGCCGGGCGGGTTGGGCGAATTCCAGCGCGGCCATATGATCGAGCACGCGCGCGAGTACTTTGACAATGACAAGCTGAAAGAGCGTGTCGGATTCAATGTCGACGAGATGGAGGAGGCCATCAACGAAAGCATCCAGGCAGGCTGGATGCCGTATAGTGGCGACGTCAAAGGGCTGATCTCGATCGCCGACAACAAGTTCCGCCGCAACAAATTTGCCGACAAGTACCGCGATCGCATTCTGCACGAGGTTGAGGAACTGTTCGTCGACATCAACGTGCGCATGGACAGCACTGCGCAATGGGCTGATTACCTTCTTCCTGCTGCCAGCCACTACGAGGCCTGGGATCTGCGTTCGGTCGGTTATCATCGTTTCATCAACGTCTTCTCGCGCCCGGTTGATCCGATCGGCGAGGCCAAGCCCGACTGGGACATCATGGTGCTCCTGTCCAGGAAGATCCAGGAACGCGCCGTTGCACGGGGCGTGGAAGGTTTCGAAGACGGCGATGTGAGCCGCGACCTGCACACGATCTACGACGATTTCACTATGAACGGCGCGCTGATGACCGACTATGACGCCACCAAATGGCTCGTGGACAACAGCCCGGAAATGGGAGGCATCACACTGGAAGAGGCGGCGGAACAGGGCTTTATCGTGATGAATGCCGAAGGTGGCAACAATCAGCCGATCCCGCCGGACGAGCCGTACAACCCCTTCGTGGCACAGACCGAGGACAAGAAGCCCTATGAAACGCTGACCGGCCGGGTGACCTTCTACTGCGACCATCCGACCTTTGAGAAGATGGGCGCCACCGTGCCCACAGCACGCCATCACGCCGGTAGCGAAGCATCGAACTATCCGCTTTCGTTCTATTCGCCGCACACCCGCTGGGGCATTCACTCGAACTGGCGTTCGAACAAGTTCATGCTGCGTCTGCAGCGAGGCGAGCCAAACATCTACATCAGCCCGAAGCTTGCCGCGCAAAAGAACATCAAAGACGGGTCCAAGGTGCGGATTTTCAACAGCGCCGGAGAGTTCTTTGCTCAGGCCAAGTTTTATCCGAGCATGCCTGAGGCATCAATCATGATGGAACACGGCTGGGAACCGCATCAATACGAACAGATGAAGCCGATGAACAACGCCATGGCCACCCTGATCCAGCCATTGGAGCTGGCCGGTGGCTGGGGTCATCTGGGCTTCAAGCTCTTTAAATGGAACGCAAACCAGCTGGCGCATGAAAGTGGTGTCGACGTGGAACCGGCGTGAGCCGAGTTGAGAGGGAGGTTAAGACATGGCCGTGAAACGTCAGCTAAGCATGGTTCTGGACCTGAACAAATGCATCGGGTGCCACACTTGCACATCCGCCTGCAAGCTGCAGTGGACCAACCGCAACGGGCGTGAATACATGTACTGGAACAACGTCGAGACGATGCCCGGCACAGGCTACCCAAAGAACTACGCCGACATGGGTGGCGGGTTCGATGCGGATGGTGCCCTGAAACTCGGTATCGAACCCAGCGCCGAGGACTACGGAGTACCGTGGGATTACAACTACGAAGAAGCGCTGATGACCGGCACTGACCCGTGGCTCAGGCCCAACGTCAAACCGACCTGGGGTGCGAATTGGGACGAAGACCAAGGCGAAGGCGAATACCCAAACTCATACTACTTCTACCTTCCGCGGCTGTGTAATCATTGCGACAATCCCGCCTGCCTAGCTGCCTGTTCGCGCAACGCGATCTATAAAAGGCAGGAAGACGGTATCGTTCTGATCGACCAGGAACGCTGCCGTGGCTATCGCTACTGCGTTTCGGCATGCCCCTATAAGAAGGTCTATTTCAACGAGGAAATCTCGAAGTCCGAGAAATGCATCTTCTGCTACCCGCGCATCGAGAAGGGCCTGCCTACGGCCTGCGCCAAGCAATGCGTCGGCCGGATCCGCTGGATCGGTTATCGCGACGACGAAGACGGACCCATCCATACTCTGGTCGACAAGTACAAGGTTGCTTTGCCGTTGCACCCTGAGATGGGTACCAAACCGAACGTGTTCTATGTGCCGCCCCTGTCGCCGCCGAAGATCGACGCCAATGGCGGGGCGACGGCGGAAAGCCGGGTGCCACTGGATTATCTCGAAAGCCTCTTTGGCGACGGGGTTAGCGCCGCGCTCGATACCATCACCGCAGAGCGCGCCAAAAAGGCCGCCGGTGAGGCAAGTGAATTGATGGACACGCTGATCGGCTACCGCCACGCCGAGATGTTCAAGCTAAGCTGATGTCTGTCGCAATGTCATCACGGCCGCCTATGGGAGACAGTCCTCAACGGGCACGGGCAAAGGAAACGATCTGGCTATTGTCGGCGCTGGCTGTTGGATATCCCTCAGAGGAGTTTTTTGAGGCCGTCGCCTCGGGTCAGTTTCATGCGGCGTTGAACCATTCCTGGGCAGATGCGACCGGATCGGCCTGGCCCAGAATGCCGGCCTCGCATGATTACGAGAGCTTTGAGGCGGGTTATATCAGCGCCTTTTTGCACGGCCGCGGCGGCAAACCCACGGCTGCGCTATTGGCCGGTGACCATGATCACATCCTCGCCGGGCTGACCCGCCCGGTTTTCATGCTGAATATCGCCGCTTTCTACAGGCATTTCGGGCTGAAAGCCGCCACCGGGGATGAAGGCAAGAACGACGAACCTGACCATCTGGCCAGCATGCTGGAATTGATGTCGGTGCTTTGCCATCTCGAGGCGGGGGCGCTGGCCGAGGACAAGGATGCATCCGGGTATCGTCGCGCACAGCGCGATTTCCTGGGCCGCTATCTTGGGCAAACGTTAGAGACTGTCGCGGGATTGTTGCGGCACCATCCAGTCGAATTGCTGGACCCGACGATTGCCCATCTTGTTCAGGACATCAGCGCCTGGGCAGAGGTCCAAATGAATGAGTTAGAGATACGTGTCGGTCCGTTTCGCGACCCCGATGCGCCCAAAGCCAGCACCGTCCCCGCAGAGCCGGCAGAACAGAACCTTTGGGGATAAGGAGATCCAATATGCAAAGAACGATCGCGACCCTGACTGCCCTGGCCATTCTCGCGGCTCCGACCCTTTCCGCCGCCCAGACCTTGGCAGAAGCGAATGTCAAACTGATCGAGGTCTTTGACACTGTCCAGGTCTCGACCATTCCCGACGGGATCTATCTGCGCAGCATCAACGATCCGGATGACGTCATCTGGGAACGTCTGCCCGAGTATCGTGTGGCCATGTCACCGGCGCCAGCTGTGCATGACTCCGTCGAACTCCGGATCAACTACGACGCCGAGGCGACCTTTCTCAACATGACGCTCGCCAAAACATCCGAGCGGTTCTATGTGCGTTTGCGCTGGATAGACGACACCCCAAACACGGCGTCCGCTTTCGACCAGTTCCGCGATGGTGCCGCAGTGCAGTTTTCACTGGGGGATGACGATACATCTTACATCATGGGCGACGGACCCGATAGCGCGGTCAACATCTGGTATTGGCGCTCTGACAGCAATTCGGTGCAGAACCTTGCAGCCGGCGGTCCCGGCAGCACGACAACGCTGGAGCAACAAGCGGTCAGCGGCGACAGCATGTATTCGGCCAATGACGGTGACCCGAACGAGTGGACGGTGGTGATGTCCCGTCCCATTGCGCTCGAAGGCGATCACAACGTTTCGCTGAGCCAGGACGTGGTGCCGATGGCATTTGCGCTCTGGCAGGGATCCGAGCGGCAGCGCGACGGGCTGAAAAGCGTCTCGGACGGCTGGATCCTGCTTGACATGACGCCGAACTGACGCATGGATTTCCTGACCCCCGAGGAAAAGGCAAGTGTGGAAAAGACCGATTGCGGTCTGGGCCACGCATGCCAGTTCTGCCCGCAGGAATCGGCCTGTACGCTTGACAAGTCGCACCACAACAAGGTTCTGATCGAAAACCGGCTGCAGGAAATCGACCAGATCATCGTCGTGCTCGCCAACAAGGGCGGCGTCGGAAAGAGCACGGTCAGTGCCAATCTGGCTGCCGGGTTGGCCAAAGACGGGTTTCGCGTAGGTGTGGCAGACGCCGATATACATGGACCGAACCAAAGCCGCTTTTTTGGTTTTGCCGGTGCCAAGATCCGTACCACCCGGTCGGGGCTGCAAACCCTCGGGTTCGTTGCCGAAGGTATCACGCACCCGGTCAATGTCGGGTCGCTGGCCTTCATGCTGGAAGACGACACCACTCCGATTGTCTGGCGTGATGCCTATAAGCACGACTTCATCCACCACCTGATCGGTAGCTTCGATTGGGGCTCTCTGGACTTTCTGGTTGTCGACATGCCACCAGGCACCGGGAACGAGTTGATAACGCTTTGCGACATGCTTGAGGGCAGCAACGTGTCCTCGGTTCTTGTGACTTCGCCGCAGGCGGTGGCACAGATGGACAGTCTCAAGGCCGGGCGCTTCTGCCGCGAACGGGGCCTGCCAGTGATCGGAGCCGCCGTGAACATGGCCGGGGTGCAGTGCCCAAATTGCCACGAGGAATATCATCTCTTTCCAGACGCGGGCGTCGCAGAGGCGCTGGCCGATCTCGATATCGCGAAAATCGCCGAGATCCCGCTTTCGCCTGACATTGCGTTGGGGTCCGACAACGGGGCGCCGGTTGTCACGTCTATGCCCGACGGCGTGGTGGCCCGTGCCTTTGCGCCAATGATCAAGGCGGTTGCCATGCTGGGCCGAGAGGATTTTCACGAGGCCGTAGCCGAAACGATGCAAGGCGTGTTTGCCGAGAACCTGAGCGACGTAGACATGCTGGAAGCGTTGGCGGAACTGCCCGAGGGTGGCGAACTGAGAGCTGAAGTTGCGGACATGCTGGATCTCGAAATCGCCCGACTAATACAGGCATCGCAAACCACCAAGGACGGACCGTAATGAACATAGCAGCCGAAACGGTTTCACGCCGCGGATTGTTCCGCGGCCAGTTCGGAGCCAAGCCCGAGGCCGCGCCGGGGTGGTTCTCTGTCGACGGCATCTCGGCCGGTCCGGGTGACGTGTTCTGGGACGGCTGGGCCGACGATGCTGGCATTTTCGTGGTCGGTGATGACGGCGTGATCAATCACTTCGACGGAAAGAACTGGGACCGGATGCCGTGCCCGGCCCCGGTGCCCATCCACGCGATTTGGGGCTCGGACCGGACTAATTTGTGGGCTGTTGGATGGATGGGCCTGATCCTGCGTTTTGACGGGGAGACGTGGCACCAGATTCGCGGCTGCGTTGTCGATGCGGGCGGAAAATACCCTTCGGTTCCTGAAAACATCCCGCTTTTTGATATTTGCGGCTTCGATGACGGACAGGTCTGGGCCGTAGGCGACCGCGGAACGATCCTGCATTACGATGGCGTCGACTGGGAGGCGGAGGACGCCGGCACACGCGCGCATTTGCGTTCCGTGATTGTTCTGGGCAACGGGTGCGTGATGGCCTCGGGCAGCGATAGCACGGTCTTGTTGCGGGGCGCCGATGGCCGGTGGCAAGTGCTCGATTGCCCGGTTTCGTCCAATTTCACAGCCTCGCTTGCAATCGGCAGCAATGGTGCTCTACTGGCCGGAGGGCGCTATTTCGTCGGCGCGAACGGGTTTCGCGGCGATCTCGCCATTTGGGATGGTGAAAGGTTCGAGCGGTTCTTTTCCGACATGGAAGTCAGCCGGTTCCGCGCGGTCGGGAGAACAACCCAGGGCATGCTCTCCATTGGAGATGCCGGGCAAATCCATCTGATCCGCAGTGGCCGTATCGACCGGGTTCAAAGCGGTACGGGGCACGACCTTCTGGGTCTGATAGACCTGCCGTCCGGCGAGGCCATGACCGTTGGAGACTTTGGTACTATCCTAGTGGGCGACAGCGACGCGCTGACTTGCTTTGCACCCGCAGTTTTATCCGGCCAGGACGCGGTGAATTGGGCCGCGATGGACAGCGGCACGGACCGCCAGCTTTGGGGTATGTGGCACGACCCTGTGAAGAACGCGCTTTATGCGTGCGGCGAAGAAGGCACGGTTCTTTGCCACGACCGCGGCAAATGGCAGGCCTTGCCGCCCGCGGGCGATCTTGGCATCCACGATCTGGCCCGCGCGCCCGATGGCGGGTTGCTGGCCGCCGGGCAGCTGGGCGAAATCCATCATTTTGACGGCACAACCTGGCGCAAGCACTTCGATCTCTTCATGGATGTCACGTTGTTGTCACTCTGGTCGGACGGAACCGGTCAGATCTTTGCCGCCGGAGATGAAGGCCTCGTATTGCATTGGAGCGGTTCTGACTGGGAGCGCATGCCTTCAGGCACAAAAAGCGCACTTTACGGTCTATGGGGCATGGACGCAGAACACTTGCTGGCCGTGGGTGACTTTGGCCAAGTTATGCGATGGAACGGGTCGCGCTGGGATGAATTCAATGCTGGAACCGAACATTTCCTGTTCGATGTTTGGGGACGCTCGCTGAACGATGTTTTCGTCGTCGGACTGTCCGGAACGATTGGACATTTTGATGGTGCGCGTTGGAACATCACACCGGCCCGAGCGCGAAACGACCTGCTTGCGCTTGTCGGAACGAAGGACGACGTCGTGGCGGTTGGTGCCGCAGGTGCCGCAGTCAGATACGACGGTCATCGCTGGCATATGGACCCAACTGGCACAACTGCCGGCCTGCGGGCGATCACTGTGGATGGTGCGGGCCAATATTTCGCTTCGGGAGATGGTGGAGCGATTTTTTACCGCGAATCCAAATAAACGCGCTGCGGAAAAGGCCAGAGCTCGCGCGCGCGGTTGCCAATTGGGCATCGTCGCGGCGTCGTTTGGTCCACATGCGGATCTGCTGACCGCCAACAAATTCGGAAAACAAGAAGCGTACAACGCCTGCGTTCGTGCCCTGATTGGCGAGGCAACCACACTTGTTGTTCTCGTTCTTACAGGCGTGAGCGTCCTCAATCTTGAGGCCTTTTGCCAGCTCTCAGCCGGATAGAAAATGCGGCTGAAAGCATGAGAGAGCTTGCTGACTGACTTGTTCTGGGACACCAGAAAAAAGACCGACCGGGTGGCCGCGCTCAGTTCGAAACCAAACTGAAAGAACTGAACGCAGAAAATGCGCAACGTCCGAAATTACGAGGGCCAACAACGAGAACCGACTGTCTACGCCAGATCGCTTTACCGGAACTCCGCGCTGCAAAGCGGACTATGTGTTCGAATTGGCGAATGCCCACAAAGTTTAAGGATTTTCGATGCCGGCCATGGAGCAAGATTTCAGCGGGCACTGAGTGTGGCCCGCGCTCGAAAACGCCGACAAGGAGAAAGCCGCGGGGGTTTGGGCGGTGTCTATGGGCAAAGCGTTTCACTGGCGCTGTTTTCTGAAAAGCCTTGATCGTTAGGCGTCGGCCTTTTGCTTGAGCCGAAGACCTTTTTCTGCACAGCGAGTCAGTAGCCTTGAGTGGTCCGGCCATTGGGGCGCGGGCCTCCAAATCGCCAGCCGGTCGGTTGAACCTTTCGCCGCACCCCCCCATT
The DNA here is from genome assembly GCF_041537925.1 of Ruegeria hyattellae. Classification (NCBI taxonomy): domain Bacteria; kingdom Pseudomonadati; phylum Pseudomonadota; class Alphaproteobacteria; order Rhodobacterales; family Roseobacteraceae; genus Ruegeria; species Ruegeria hyattellae. The sequence continues at coordinate 762,138 of NZ_JBGOSH010000002.1, forward strand.
CGATGTCAGCAATGTTCGTTTGATCTGGCTCAAGGCGAAATTCGGTAGGGCTTTTAGTTTAGCGCCGTAGGGGAGAATGGTTATATCCGATCACGGTCATACCCCGGCGGAGATCGCCGCGCGCATTGGAACGCCACCTGGAAGGGGCGTACTGCGTGATGCGGTGTATGGCGCGATTGATGGGACGGTTACGACATTCGCCATTGTCGCGGGCGTCACAGGGGCGGGTCTGTCACCCTATGTCATCGTTGTACTGGGCCTGGCAAACGTGCTGGCCGACGGATTTTCAATGGCGGCGGCCAATTACTCGGGTGTCAAAGCCGAGCATGACAACACTTTACGCATCCGAAAGATCGAAGAGCGTCACATTCGGAATTATCCCGACGGAGAGAGGCTTGAGGTTCGGGAAATCCTATCGCGAAAAGGACTAGAGGGGCACGTTCTGGATCAGGCAACTGAGGCCATAACCAGGAATCAAAACAATTGGATCGCGCTGATGATGGAAGGCGAGTACGGGTTGGGTGGGATTGAACCGCGTCCGCTGCGCGCCGCCGCTGTCACATTTCTATCGTTCCTCGTTGCGGGAATGGTCCCATTACTACCGTTTCTCATCGGTGGGCCAAATGCGTTCGTGATATCCGCGTGGATGACCATGGCAACCTTCTTCCTCATTGGTGCGCTCAAAAGCTTATGGTCGCTCAGTGCCTGGTGGCGATCGGGGCTTGAGACATCGCTCATAGGTGGGACGGCTGCCGCAATTGCATTTGGAGTTGGCACCATGTTCCATATCTGAAGGCCAAGCCCAGCAAGTGGCTTGAGCGGCTTTTCTCTGAGGAATTGCATTTCCAATGCCGAAATCTCGTCGAACCAAAACCTCGTGTTGTCAGGAGGAAAAAGTAGCATGAAAATCTTGTACTATCTGGCTTTGCCATTTGTTTTTTGGTGGTCTAGCTCCACCATGCTTGCCGCCGAAGACGGTAACGTCGAGATGGGGCGCGATATTGCAGAGGAATACTGCGTTCAATGCCATGACATAAGTGAAAGTGGGTCATTCAAAATGGACCCACCCAGCTTTGCAGCGATCGCAAAATTCCGGTCGAGAATGCAGATCATGCAGCGAATTGAAATGCCTGTACACTCTGACATGCCCCGGTATTCCGACTACATGATTGGCGGAAACATCGGCGACATGGTGGCATATATCATTTCATTGGAAGAATGATTTGGACCGACGTTGATAGCTTGGAACAAAGCTGTTTGCCTTACGAGATCATTCTCTTCTTGATCTACGCAGAGTGCACAACAGATCGTCTGAAAAGCATTAGGCTGGTGGCCAGTAGGGCGATGCCCAGAAATGTCATCCATACGAATTCCGGCCAAACTGTCTCAACGCCCGCGCCTTTGAAGACAATCGCCTGGCTGGCAGACATATAGTGGCGTGACGGAAGGATGAGCGTTCCTGCCTGCAACCAATCGGGCTGGCTCTCGATGGGTGTTTCACCTCCCGACAGCATCAGCATCGGCAAAACGACGAGCATCACCAATAGCGCGAATTGTGCCATAGAGCGCGCGAGCGTTGCCAGAAAAACCCCGAGCGCCGTCGCGGTAAAGAGAAAGAGCGCGGTACCAAACAGAAACAGCGCCTTGGACCCCGCGATGCTGATCCCCAACGAGCCCTGCATCACGAAGGTTAAGGACAGGCCTGCGGCAACCAGCACCACTGCTGCATTCGCCCATATCTTGGCTATCGCGATGTCGAAAGGGGCAATCGGCATGGCCAGCAGGTGCTCAATCGTGCCGTGCTCACGTTCCCGGATCATGGCCGCCCCGGTGAGAATTGTTGTCAGCCACATGATCTGGCCAATTAGCGCGACAATGCCGGCAAATCGCACGGTGTCGCGGTTCGGGTTGAATGCGCTGCGCAAGATGATGTCGACTGTGGATGCGTCCAGCAGATCTGCCCCGATTGCAAAGCGCCGGATCTCGCTGCCCAGAATGTTGGTGATATAGCTTGCACCGATTCCGGCCTGCTCCATCGCCGTCGCGTCGATCAGAACCTGGATTTCCGGCGTGCGCCCCCCACGCACGTCCTTTTCAAAGCCGGGCGGTACAGCGATGACGAAAAGGAACCGCCCCGCGTCCATATGGGCAGCGCCGGACCCCGGCACGATCTGGACAACGGGCTGGAACTCTGGCGGAAAGAATGCGGTGGCCAGTGCGCGAGATAGCGGCGAGTTGTCTTCATCCGCAAATGCAATGGACGCATTGTTCACCGAACTTGCGACTCCGGTGGCCTCCATGATCGGAGCCAAAGTGAAAGACCACACCAGCAGCGCCATCATCACCCAGTCGCGGCGCAGGCTCATCATTTCCTTAAGACCGAGCCAGAAGATGCATGACAGCCGTTGCATTCACTTCTCCTGCGAACGGAGCGAGAGTGCGGCGATCACAGTCAGAACCGGCCCGAAACAGGCAAGTGCCAGAAGGTCAGGTGCGAGCGCCTCCCAACTCAGCCCCTTGGTGAATGCGCCGACGTTCAGGTGCAAAAAGTAGGAGGACGGCCAGAGTGAGCCAATTGTCTGCGCGCCGCCTTCCAATGTCGAGACTGGCTGTAACAGGCCCGAAAACTGGATCGTCGGAACAACCGAGGCGATGGCGGTTGCGAAGGTGGCGGCAACCTGACTGGATGTCATCGTCGCTATCAGCAGCCCGTAGGAGGTGGTCGCCCAAACATACAAAAGTGCGCCGATCGCAAGGGGCACAGGATTGCCCTTGAGCGGTACTCCGAAGACAACGATTGTCATCCAGGCCAGCAACAGGAAGTTCGCGTAGGCAATCACGATATATGGAACTTGCTTACCGATCAGAAACTCCAGCCGTGTCGTCGGGGTCACGTAGAAATTGATGATCGACCCCAATTCTCTTTCCCGGGCGACGCTGACAGCCGTTAGAACCGCGGGCAGCATGATCAGCAGGATCGCGGGCATGGCCGGAGCCATCGCAGCAATGCTCTCGAAGCTCTGGTTGTAGCGAAACCGGGGTTCGATCCGAGCTATCTCGGCCTGACGGGACCCGCTGTCGCGCGCTATTGCATCCATAAATGTCTGGTGCAGGCCCGCGACATACCCCTCGACCGTCTCCCCCTTGAATGGAATCGCGCCATCCACCGTCGCTAGCACTTCAGTCGACTCGCCCGCACGCAGCTTGCGCCCGAAATCAGACGGCAGTTCGACCACCAGTGAGACGTCGCCCGCGATCAATCGATTACGGCCCTCAACCGCGCTGGCCAAAGGTGCTGTTGGCTCAAAGTATCGCGAACCTGATATCTCGGCAATAAATGCGCGGCTTTCTGGTCCTTGCGACAAGTCCAGCACCGCGAATTCAAGCTCATCGATATCGAGAGTAATCCCGAAACAGAAGACGAGCATCAGAATTGCCGACCCGAGGAAGGCGAAGGCAAGCCTAACAGGATCGCGCAACACCTCGACTGTCTCGCGCCGCGCATAAGCCAAAGCGCGTTCGACACTGCCGCCAGACCCATTGCTGGTCGCAGGCAAATCCACTTCGGGCGTCTCAACGGGTGTTGGTTGTTCTGCAGCTTCAAGAATCGAAATAAAGGCCTCTTCCAGGCAGTCTGCATTTTCGACTGCAATCAATTCGTCTGGCTTGCCTTCAGCCAGAACACGGCCAGCATGCATGAGTGAAACTCGGTCGCAGCGCTCTGCTTCGGCCATGAAATGGGTTGAAACAAAAATCGTCACACTTTCCTTGCGCGATAGCTCGAGCAAAAGGGCCCAGAACGAGTCGCGCGCCTCGGGGTCCACGCCCGAAGTTGGCTCGTCCAAAATCAGCACGCGCGGCCGGTGGATCACTGCAACAGCCAAAGACAAGCGCTGCTTGATGCCCAGTGGCAGCGCGACGGCCAGCTTCTTGCTATGGGCTTTTAGGCCAAAGCGTTCCTTTAGTTCCTCGATCCGCGCCTCAGGGTCAGCGATCGCAAATATTCGGGCATGCAGTTGGAGGTTTTGCTGAACCGTCAGCTCTTCGTAGAGCGAGAATGCCTGGCTCATATACCCGATCTCACGCCGCATCTCGCGGTTGTGAGCGTCCACTGGATTGCCAAACAGCAACGCCTCTCCGGAGCTCACGGGAAGAAGTCCCGTCAGCATCTTCATGGTTGTCGATTTGCCGCAGCCATTCGACCCTAGGAAACCGAAGATCTCTCCGCGATTGATTGCAAAATCGACGCTGTCGACAGCCGTGAAGTCGCCAAATCGGCGGGTCAGTTCGCGCGCGACGATGACAGGTGATGCATCGATCTGCCGAGCTGCTGCTTGGTTTAGCCTTGGCCGCGGTTCTTCATGTTTTCGGAGCCGCCTGTAGGCGGTTTCGAGGTCGATGTCTTCGCCCCTCAACTCAACTGGCTTGCCCACGAAAATCACCCGGCCAGCATCCATCGCAACGATCCGGTCGAAACTTTGCGCCTCTTCCATGTAAGCGGTCGAAACGAGGACGGATAGCTTAGGGTTGTCTTGTCGAATCCCATCGATCAGCGCCCAGAACTGACGGCGTGACAGTGGGTCAACGCCGGTTGTGGGTTCATCCAAGACTAAGAACTTAGGATCATGGATCAGCGCACAGCACAGCCCAAGCTTCTGCTTCATTCCGCCAGAGAGCTTGCCCATGAGACGGTCTTCAAAGGGCAGGAGCCCCGTTGCCGCCAGCAAGGCTGCAATCCGAATTTGGCGTTCTTCCCGACCCTGTCCAAAGAGGCGAGAGAAGAACTCAAGGTTTTCACGAACCGAAAGTTCCGCATAGAGATTCCGACCCAACCCCTGCGGCATGAACGCGATGGCAGGACATATGCGGTGTCGATGAGCGGGGTTGTCGATTAACCCGCCAAGTACATCTATCGATCCGGATTGCAGTTTCTTTGCACCGGTGATCAGACTTAGCAGCGTCGACTTGCCAACACCATCTGGCCCTATGAACCCAATGAGCTGGCCGGTTGGCAAATCCAGCGAAACGTTATCCAACGCGATGTGCTTACGATATCGATGCGTGACGCCTGCTATACGGAGGGCAGGCGCGGTCGCATCGGCAATCATTCGAACAACTCGGGTGGAATGCGGCGTTCCAGCGCTTCTGGCCATTCGGTGCTTGCGTTAATTCGGATCACAGCGATACCGCGCAAACCGGTCTTCACGTGCTCTATCCGGCTCGCGATCAGTTCTTCAGGGATGCGGACTCGGACGCGAAAGACCAGTTGCTCCCGTTCATCCATGGTCTCGACCTGCTTCGGAGTGAACTGTGCTTCTGGCGAAATAAACGTAACGGTGGCAGGGATGGCATAGTCCGGCAGCGCATCGAGTACGATACGCGCCTCGGCACCGATGGGCAGTAGCCCGGCCTCGCGCGCCGGGAGGAAAACTTCCATATACACGTTCTCGAGGCTGAGCAGCGTCAGGATCGGCCCGCCAGCCTCGACGACCTCGGCGGGCTCCGCCAGTCGATACAGCACGCGACCCGACACCGGCGCAAAAAGCGAGCTATCCTCGATCTGCGCTTCAATCACGCGCACGCCCGCCTCTGCAGCAGCGATTTGGCTGTCAGCAGTTGCGACCCGGGCTTTGGCGGCCCCCAACACGGCCTCGGCAACTTGGTGGCTGGTTTCGCGTTCTTCAAAGACTGCTTCCGAGATATTCTGACCAGCCAGCAACGCCGCCGCGCGGTCATATTCGTGTTCGGCGCGGCGCTGTTCGCTTTGTCGCTGAACGACCACCGCTTCGGATTCCGCCTTTGTTTGGCGTGCCAGCGCGACCTGGGCCTTCGCGCGGTCAAGTGCTGCGGCGAGTTCATCAGTGTCCATTTCGACCAGAGCATCGCCTGCTTTAACAAGGCTACCTTCGGCTGCCATGACTTTAGCAACGCGTCCCGCAATGGTTGGTGCGATCTCTACCTGCTCCGCCTCAATCCGACCATTGCCCCGCGCGAAACCTGCGGGCAACTCGTCACCATTCTCCGAGGTCAGCAGAAAGACCGCCACCCCCGTGAGCAGGAGCGCCGCCATAGCAATAAATATGCGCACGCTTTTTGTCATGATCCGAAACCTGGCAGTTTGCCACTGTTCCGGTGCCTAATCTGAAAACGGATGACACGCCTTGCGTTGGATCAAATTGGTTCACTCAATAGGCTGAGGTTCTGAAGGTGTTCAGAACAACTAACGTCGAGAAAACCACAGGAGTGCCGTCAAAACCCTGTGTCCCGCCACGGCAAACAGCGCAGATTAATGGATGCTGAATCGATCACATTATCAAACCCCAGGACCAAACACTTGGACGTCTGACCGCTGGTGCGTCTATCAACTCTTGATCCACATTGTTGCACGGGTCAGCGATTGAACAATCACGTTGCGGGGATCAGGTTTGAGACAGACTGGCCTCATATCCATTTGTTTCAGAAGACACGCTCGTACGCCACATGACGGCTCTCGGTCGTGCGGTCTAAACGCGCGGTTCATAGCTACATGGAGAAAGGGGACCTCTTCTTCCGATCTAGATCCATGCAACACGGTGATCATAAGCCAAATACATCATCTCCGTTAAACACTTCGAAGCTTTCGATTTCGCCCTCGAGGAAACTACGCAGCCGATCTGCGGTGCCGTCCTGGCTTCTGACTTGGGACGCGCCTAGCGTCCACGGCTCCGAGTTTCCAACCAAGGCTACCGCGTCTCCCTCAATAACGGGCCGAGCGTTGGCCCCTACAAGCGCCAGGTCGCCACCGTTCACGCCGACATAAAGTTCCATACCGTCCGTCGCAGCAAACTGATACTGCAAATCGATTTCATCTCCAGCTGCGAACAGATTTGCATCGCTGCGGATGACGTAGCTCTCTGTTTGTGTTTGGTGACGCAAAACAATGGAGCCATCCCCGTCGACAAAAGCCGTGACATGCCCACCGTCATCAAAACCAGAGGAATCGCGCGAGAACAGGGCCTGCAGATTTTTTGATGAAAAGTTGCTACCGGATGATCTGCCAGAAAGCTCATTCACAGAGAACGACATTCGCACACCACCTTCAGCAACCTCATAATCGGGAATGTTGTCGATCAAGACATAATCGTTGCCGCCATCCAGTTTAACAACGCCATCAGCCGCAGCTGCGCCGTTTCGGAACTGAGCTGGATTGTCGGTTCCTGATGCTTCGTCGGTGCTCGGTGCGGTTGAAGAGAATTGCCACAAACCAATAACGGCATAATCGACGGGATCCGTCGGATCTTCAAGATCGTCGTTCACTCCGTTGACGATCAGGGTAACGGTCGCGGTATCGGTGCCGCCCTTGCCGTCCGAGACGGTGTAGCTGAAGCTGTCGGACGAATTCTCACCGACGCCCAGGCTCTCGAAAGCCCCGTTCGGATCGTAGTCGAAGGTGCCGTCGCCGTTATCGGTGACCAGGCCCAGTGTACCCGCGGTGTCGAGCGCCGAGACGATGAGAGTGTCGCCATCTACATCCGTGTCGTTGCCTAGCACATTTGCCGTGGTGAAGGCGGTGTCCTCGCTGGTCTCGAACCCAGCCCCAAAATCGTCACCCGCGACAGGCACGTCGTTTGCTCCAGTGATGGTCACGGTCGCCGTATTAGCGACCAAGACGATCCCGTCAGTGACCTCGTATTTGATCGTCACATCGAGAGGCACGCCGGCAGCTAGGTCTTCGAACTGGCCGTCGCCGAGCGAAAACAGCCCGGTCTCAGGATCGGTAGAGCTAGTCAGGACGCGGCCATCGGCCGTGGTGACGGTGACGTTCTCAACATCGAGGTCGTCGCCATCCGGGTCATTTGCTGTTGCCAGAAGATCGACCGTTCGGCCGGTTTGATCCTCGCCAAAGCCCGCCGTAATTGCCGAGATAACCGGGGGTGTGTCCTCTCCGCCGTGCCCGTCGCCATCGCCGTGCCCATCGCCATCGCTGTCATCTCCGCCGTGGCCTGTGCCACCGGTGCCGAAGTCCTGGTCGATGGAGTCGATCCCGCCCTGGTAATAATGTTTGATCTCGTTGGACGGAGGCGTGAAGCCTGCGACCTTGTATTGCTGCAGTTCTGAATCCTTGAAC
>NZ_JBGOSH010000003.1:0-272500 GCF_041537925.1 Ruegeria hyattellae
CCATGAATGCGCCCAGACCCACCCCTGCGGCAGCCGACCAGCGAGAGGTCAGCCGGTTGAGAATCCTCGAAGAAATCCGTGCGGCAAACCGGATCGCGCGCATCGACATCGCCTCGGCCACGGGGCTCAGCCCGGCGACCGTGACCGCGATTACCGCCGACATGTTGGATGAGGGGCTAATCGAGGAAATCAGCCAGGACGCAGGCACGGCGGGCACCAAGGCCAAGCGTGGCCGCCCCCGTGTGTTGCTCAAACTCAGAGGTGAAGCACACAGAATCGCAGGGCTGAAGGTGTCGCAAAAGAACATCACCGTGCTGCTGGTGGATTTCAACGGGACCGAGATCGCCCTGCATAAGCACGATCTGCGCAGCGCCCGCATGACCGGCGAGGAACTGGCAGACGAGATCAAGACCGCCATCGCGGATACCTGCGCACAGGCAGACTTGGAAAATCCCAGCCTGTCGGGCATTGCCATCGGCCTGCCCGGTCAGATCGACGCTCCCAAAGGCTTCGTGCACTGGTCCTCGTCGCTGACCGAACGCAATGTCGAGTTCGGCGAGATCCTGTCCCGCAAACTCTCCAGCCCCGTCTTCATCGACAATGACGCCAATCTGGTGGCCATCGCCGAGCAGCTTTTTGGCGACGGTCAGGGCTATCGCGATTTCCTCGTGGTCACCATCGAGCATGGGGTCGGGATGGGGATCGTTCTGGATGGCAAGCTTTACCGTGGCGCGCGCGGCTGCGGGGCCGAGTTCGGCCACACCAAGGTGCAAAATGGCGGCGCGCTGTGCCAATGCGGTCAGCGTGGCTGCCTTGAAGCTTATGTGGGCGATTACGCACTGCTGCGCGAGGCCAACATCCAGACCCTGGGCGACCGACCGCGCAGCGTGGCAGATGTTCTGGCCGCCGCACGAGAGGGCGACCGGCTGGCGCAATCGGTGCTGGACCGGGCCGGCCAAATGTTTGCCATGGGCCTGTCGAACCTGATCAATATCTTCGACCCGCAACTGATTGTGCTGTCCGGCGCGCAGATCGCCTTTGATCACCTGTACGAAGAGCGGGTGCTGGACAGCGTGAAACGCTCGGTTGTCGAGGTCGACGCACCGCTGCCCGAAATCAAAGTGCATCACTGGGGCGACCTGATGTGGGCCAAAGGCGCCGCCGCCTACGGGATCGAACAGGTCTCGGCCCGCGCCGCCCGAGAGGTGGTCAATGCACCTGTTTAAGACGCTGCCGCTGTTGTTGCTTACCCTGCCGTGCCATGCCGACCCGGTCGCGTTCGAGGCCCGGCCGATACCTCACCATATCTATGAAGGGGGCTGGGAACATTTCGTGGGTGGCGGTGTGGCCGCGTTCGATTGCGATGGCGATGACCTGCCCGAGCTGTACGCCGCCGGTGGCGAGGCCCCTTCCCGCCTGATGCGCAATCGAACCGGAGGCCCGGGCGGCGCGCTACAGTTTGAGGAAGACACGCCGGACGCCCTGTCCCTCATCGGCGTCACCGGGGCCTATCCGGTTGAGATCGACGGTGATGAGGAGCTCGACCTTGCCATTTTGCGGGTCGGGCCGGACCTGCTGCTACGGGGTCAAGGCGATTGCACGTTCACGCCTTTCGAGGGGATGGGACTCACCTCGGGCGATCACTGGACCACCGCGTTCTCCGCCACCTGGGAGGCCGGGCAGAGCCTGCCGACGCTGGCCTTCGGAACCTATGTGGACCGCGCTGATCCCAAAGGCCCGTTCGAGGCCTGCGACGCCACGCTGCTCTATCGCCCCGACGGCAACCGCTATGGTCCGCCAGAACGCTTGGAGCCAGGTTTCTGCGCGCTGTCGATGCTGTTTTCCGACTGGGGCCGCACAGGTCGCGCCGACCTGCGGGTCAGCAATGATCGGCACTATTACGTGCGCGGCGGGCAGGAGCAGATGTGGGCGATGGAAGACACCCCGCGTCTTTATACCGAAGGTGAGGGATGGCAGCCCTACAGTCTCTGGGGCATGGGCATTGCCTCGCGCGATCTGACCGGCGATGGTTTCCCCGAGATCTATCTGACCTCGATGGGCGACCAGAAATTCCAGAGTTTCGACCCCGCCCCGGGCGGACCCGTCTGGCGCGATGCCACCTATGACCGGGGCACCACGGCTCATCGCCCGCATACGGGCGACGACGGGCGACCTTCGACCGGATGGCATGCGGCATTTGGCGATGTGAACAGCGACGGGCGCGACGATATCTTCGTGGCCAAGGGCAATGTCGAGCAGATGCCGGATGCGGCCATGAAAGACCCCAACACGCTGCTGGTGCAGCAAGCTGGCGGGCGGTTTGTCGAGACGGCGGCAGAGGCCGGGATCGCCTCGATGGCGCGGTCGCGCGGCGCGGCACTGATTGACCTGAACCTGGACGGCGCGCTGGATCTTGCGGTGGTGAACCGGCGTGCACCGATGGAGCTGTACGAAAACACCGGCGCGCAAGGCAACTGGCTGATGGTGGAGGTCACTAGCATCGCGCCGAACCGGCAAGCGGTTGGGGCGTTTGTCGAACTGCGCAGCGCCCGAGGTGTGCAGACCCGAGAAGTCACAGTCGGCGGTGGCCATGCCGGCGGCAGTGCCGGGCCGCTACATTTCGGGCTGGGCGCGGATGAAACGGCTGACATCCGGGTGATCTGGCCGGACGGATCAAGCTCGGACTGGCGGAGTGTTGCGGCCAACACCCAGATTACGCTTCACCACAATAGCTAGCGGTCTACTGGCAATCCGCTGGGCACGGTTTCGGGCACACCGAGTCGCCTGGCGTCATCCGTCAGCGCCCCCAGAAATGCAATCAGGTCCGCTATCTCGGCATCACCCAACGCCAGCGGCGCAAGATCACTTGCCGCCGCGATACGTGCCAGCTCCTGCGGATCATGCAAAGCGCTTGTATCCTTGGCATCTTTCAGGGCGGGCAACAGGGCCTGTTCCATCCGATAGCTCTCCAGTGCCGCAACCGGATCCAGATGGTGACGGATCACCGAGTCCAGATCGGTGTAAGCCCCATTGTGCCCGTAAGGCGCGGTCAGCGTGACATTGCGCAGCGAAGGGGTGCGGAAGGCATAGGCATCCGCCGCATCGCCGGTAACCCGCATCCGGCCCTCATCGCGCGCGTGGCTCTCGAAACGGGCCGATTTTCCGGGACCGATTTGCGGCATGGCGATGGCATGAAAGGCGTGATCGGTTTGGAACCAGCCGGAATGACACTCCGCGCATCCTGCCTTGCCATAAAACAACTCCATACCGCGCTGCGCTGCAGGGTCAAGGACCCCATCGCCACGCATGGCGCGGTCGAAGGCGCTGTTGTCGGCCCGCCACTCAAAGCGGATGAAATCGGCGATCAGGTTCGAGATCAGCGGAAATCCGTCGCTTTCCTCCACGCGCCGCACCATCTGCAACCCATCGGCATAGGCGGGAATGGCCTGAACGCGGGCGGCAAGCTGGTCCCAGGCACCGCCCTGTTGGCTGAGCAGGCCCAGCCGCACGGAGCGGCTGATCTCGTTTTCCGAGTAATGACCGGCCATCTCGTCGGCGGACAGGACTGGAAACATGCTCTGCGCCGACAGGACGGAATCGAAGCCTGCGGTCATATCCTCACCCAGCGGCGTGCGGATGCCGTTTGGTTCCTGCGAGGCGACCTCTAGCCGTCCGTCATGGAACATCACCGTGAATTCGCTTGCGCCAAGATTCCACAGCGCAGGCGCGTTCCGCGGCAAGCGTTGCTCGGGCAGGTTCGCGGGGTCGGGGTGCCGGTCGGGACCCAGCCCTATTCCCCCCTCGCCCAGCGACAGCGACACCCCGTCCGAAGTGCCGAACCGGGGATGATGACAACTCGCGCAGGAAATATTGCGGTTGCCGGACAGGATCGGGTCATAAAACAGCAACTGGCCCAGTGCGGCCCGCTCGATGTCAGGCTCGGTGAAAACCGGCGCGGGGCCCAGATTGGGGATATCGGCACCGGCGACACTGGCGCTTGCCAGCAAAAGGACCGCAGACAGGGATTGCGCCCACCGGGTCATTTACCGGCCTGACGCAGGGCGGGGTAAAGCCTGCGATACGACAGGTATGCCTCGTCATAGAGAGTGGTCAGCTCGGTGCGCGGGGAGATGGTTTCCGAGACCTCGGGCGCAGTCATGACCTGATCCGGGTTGGCACCGCTTTCAGCACAGATCGCCAGACGGGCCGCACCCAGAGCAGCCCCGAACTCTCCACCCGCAGGCAGGGCCAGCGACAAACCAAGGGTCGAGGCCAGCGTTTCCAGCCAGAATCGCGACCTCGTGCCGCCACCAACCGCAAGCACCGTTTCCAGTTTGGCACCGGTCTTGCGCAGTGCCTCAAGACTGTCTCGCAGGGCGAAGGCGACCCCCTCCATGACAGCGCGGGTCAGGGCGTCGCTGCCCATCCCTATATCGAGTCCAACAAAGGCCCCACGCATCTCTGCATCGTTATGCGGTGTCCGCTCGCCCGACAGATACGGCAGGAAGGTCAGCGCACCCGGCCCCGAAATCCTGCCCGACAAAGCCCCGGCAAGCGCCTCGGGGCTTTGACCGACACTGCGCGACAGCCAGTTCAGGCAATCGGTGGCCGCGAGGATCACCCCCATCTGGTACCAGCGCCCCGGTACCGCGTGGCAGAACGAATGCACCGCCGTTTCCGGTGCAGGTGCAAAGCTGTCGCGCGCTGCCAGCAGCACGCCCGAGGTGCCCAACGAGACAAAGCCGGTGCCTTCAGCAAAACAACCCGCCCCGCAGGCCGCAGCCGCATTGTCGCCGCCTCCCCCTGCGACGATCACCGGCCCGGTGATGCCCCATTCGGTGCAAAGCGCCGCGCGCAGCTGCCCACCGGGCGTGCTGCCCTCGACCAGATCGGGCATCTGTTCCCGCCGCATGTGGCTGGCCTCCAGCGCGGACCCGGACCAGTCGCGCGCGCCCACGTCCAGCCAGGTAGTCCCGGCGCTGTCGGACATGTCGCTGATATGGTCTCCGGTCAGCCACAGGCGCAGATAATCTTTAGGTAGCAACACTTTGGCCGCTTTTGAGAACACCTCCGGCTCGTGCTCTTCGACCCAGAGCAGCTTGGGCGCGGTAAAGCCGGGAAACACAATATTGCCCGAGCTTTCGCGAATACCTGGCTGCGCATCCAGCCATTTTGCCTGATCCGCGGACCTTGTGTCATTCCACAGGATGCAAGGCCGCAAAACCGCGTCATCCGATCCCAGCAGCGTCGCGCCATGCATATGACCGCTCAGCCCAATGCCCCGCAACGCACTGATTTCCCGTGGATACGCCTCCGAAAGCGTGGCCATGACAGCCTGACAGGCCCTGATCCAGTCTGCGGGGTCCTGTTCGGACCAGCCCGGCGCCGGATGCGGGTTGGTATAAGTGGCCTCGGCCGAGCCGACGACGCGGCCATCCTCTTCGGTCAGCAGCCCGCGTAGCCCGGACGTGCCCAGATCAAGTCCCAGATACACGGCATTCTCCCGTTATTATTTTTGCGCGGAAAATAAATCGATGAAGCCGCGCCTGTCAACAAACCCCGCATCTAACGTTCAAGCGTTCAATTCCTCGGACGGGATAATGGGAAAAAACTGACCAGCGGACCAGACGCCGAACCAGCCGTCGGAATGGGCGCCAATCTCGACCAGCCTGTAAAAGCTCTTGCGGTCGATCAGCGCCTCAAGATCGGTGCGTATGTGGATATAGGGCGACGGCTCGCCAGTTTCGAGGTCACGCTCAACCCGAATCGGATGGTCAGGCCCGGCAATGGCGCTGTCTTCTGTCTTGGTGATGAATTCCAGCACCTGATTGGTGCCGCTGCCGATCGCCTCGAAATCCACCGCAAGAAAGGGCGCGTCATCCACGGTGATGCCAACCTTTTCCACCGGCGTCACCAGGAAATACCTACCATCCTCTTTCTTGAGCACCGACGAGAACAGCCGTACCAGTTCTGGCCGACCAATGGGCGTGCCAAGATAATACCACGTCCCGTCCCGCGCGATGCGCATGTCCAGATCTCCGCAAAAGGGCGGATTCCACAGATGCACCGGAGGCAATCCGCGCTTGCCAGCCTCCCGGACCGATGCCGCAATGCCATCCGCCGAGGGTGTAACGCTCTTTTGTTCGCTCATTGGTTTTGCCATTTCCGGTGAGAGAGATACACTCACAACCATATACGCCCACAGAAAGGAATGTCATGTCTGATCCGACCGACCTTGTCGCCGAGATCGAAGCGCTGGAAGAGAAGCTTCAGCAGGCCAAGGCCTCGATCACCCGCCGCTTCATCGGGCAGGAGCGAGTGGTGGACCTGACGCTGACCGCGCTGCTTTGTGGCGGCCATGCGTTGCTGATCGGATTGCCGGGTCTGGGCAAGACCCTGCTGGTCGAAACGCTGTCGACAGTGATGGGGCTGAAGGGCAATCGCATCCAGTTCACACCCGACCTGATGCCTGCGGACATTCTGGGCTCCGAGGTTCTGGATACCGCGGAGGACGGATCGCGTCATTTCCGCTTCGTGACCGGTCCGGTCTTTTGCCAATTGCTAATGGCAGATGAGATCAACCGCGCCAGCCCGCGGACGCAATCGGCGCTGCTGCAGGCGATGCAGGAAAAGACGGTGACCGTCGCCGGTGAGGATCGCATGCTGGGAGAACCATTCCACGTACTGGCCACGCAGAACCCGATCGAGCAGGAGGGCACCTATCCCCTGCCCGAAGCACAACTTGACCGGTTCCTGGTGCAGGTCGACGTGGAATATCCTGACCGCAACACCGAGCGCGACATTCTGCTCGCCACAACCGGCGTGGAAGAGGCCGAGGCAACCCAGGTCTTTACCCGCGACGAATTGCTGGCCGCCCAGACCCTGCTGCGGCGGATGCCGGTGGGCGAGTCGGTGGTCGATCTCATCCTCGATCTGGTGCGCGCCTTCCGGCCTGATGAGGCGGGCGTGTCTGAACAAGTGGCCGAAACCGTGGCCTGGGGCCCCGGTCCGCGTGCCGCACAAGCCCTGATGATGACGGTGCGCGCGCGCGCGTTGCTGCAGGGTCGTCTGGCGCCCAATGCCGAGGATGTGCTGGACATGGCGCGCCCGGTTCTCAGCCACCGTATGGCGTTGAACTTTGCCGCCCGTGCACGCGGTGACCGCCTGGCCGATCTGATCGACAGCACCGCGCAGGGCCTCAGCCGGACCGAGGCCGCCGCGTGACACCTGCCCTGACCCTCAGGGAACGATCCGAGGCCGAAGCATCGCGCCTGCCGCCCCTGCTGGCGCGGGCCGAGCATCTGGCGGGCACCGTCCTGTTGGGCGATCACGGTCGCCGCCGCGCCGGGTTGGGCGATGATTTCTGGCAATACCGCCCGGCACAACACGGCGACAGCAAGCGTCTGATCGATCACCGCCGGTCGGCGCGCGGCGACCAGCAATTCGTGCGCGAGCGCGAGTGGCAGATCGCGCAATCGGTGATGCTTTGGGTTGATCAGGGGGCGTCGATGCGATTTGCCTCGGACAAGGCCCTGCCGACCAAGGCCGACCGTGGACGGCTGGTCGGACTGGCCATCGCAATCCTTCTGATCCGAGGCGGCGAGCGGGTCGGGCTGACCGGCACTACACTGCCACCGCGTCGTGGCAATGCGCAGATCATCCGACTGGCCGAGGCCTGGGCGCAGGATGCCGAGCCCGATTACCAGCCGCCCGAACACCGCGCCATGATCCCCCATGCGCGCGCCGTGTTCCTGTCGGATTTTCTGGGCGATCTAGACGAGGTGGAGCTGGCGCTGACCAAAGCCGCCGATCGCGGCGTGCGCGGGGTTTTGATGATGACCCTTGATCCCACCGAAGAAGAGTTCCCATATCAGGGGCGGACCATCTTCGAAAGCGTCGGCGGCACGTTGCGCCACGAAACCCTGAAAGCCGGGGACCTGAAGCCGCGTTACATTGCCAGGCTGGCGGAAAGGAAGGACAGGCTGAAACACCTGTGTCACGCGACCGGATGGCAGTTCGGGCTGCATCATACGGGGGACAGCGCCCAGGCGGCGCTGCTGTGGCTATACCGCGCGCTTGATGGTGGCCATCGGTGACCGTGATTGGCGGCATAGGCTTTACCGCACCCTGGCTGTTGCTGGGTCTGCTGGCGCTGCCGGTTCTGTGGCTGATCCTGCGCGCAGTCCCGCCCGCACCGATCCGCCGCCTGTTTCCCGCTGTCACCCTGCTGCTCGGACTGCGCGACGACGAAAGCGTCTCGGACCGGACACCGTGGTGGCTTATGTTGCTGCGAATGCTGGCCGTGGCCGCGGTGATCGTCGGCCTTGCCGGACCTGTGCTGAACCCCTCACGCGAGGCCAGCGGCACCGGGCCGCTGCTGATCGTGCTGGATGCCAGCTGGGCCGGGGCGACCGGCTGGCCTGACAAAATGGCGCTGCTGAATGCACAGCTTGGCGAAGCGGGGCGCACCAGCAGGCCGGTCTCGATCCTGCGTCTGAGTGCGCCGGAACAACCCGTATTCCAGAGCGCCGATGTCTGGCGCAACCGCTTGGCCGGGCTAGGTCCGATGCCCTGGCAGCCCGCCGCCGCGCAGATCGAAAGTGCCGAAGGCGCCATCGAGTCCATCGAGGAAAGCTTCGAGACGCGTTGGTTCAGCGACGGGTTGGATTATGCCGGCCGCGATCGCATTCTTGCGGCGCTGGACCGCGCTGGCCCGATCAGCGTCTACCAGACCGAGAAACCGGTTCTGGGCATGCTACCCTCTTTCTTCGAGGATGGCGCGATCCAGCTGCATGCGATCCGCAGCCCATCGGACCTGCCGCAAGAGGCTACGATTCTGGCCCACGGCCGCGATCCGGGCGGCACGGCGCGGGTTCTGGCCTCGGCCACTGCGAGCTTCCCGGGTAGTGAAACCCATGCCAAAACCGCCCTGTCGCTGCCCTCGGAACTGCGCGCGCGGATAACCCGGTTCGAAGTGCAGGGACAACGCTCCGCCGGTGCTGTGACGTTGGCCGATGACAGCCTGCGCCGGCGCGAAGTCGCGTTGATCGCAGGACGCGAGGATCGCGAGGGGCTGGAGCTGCTGTCGCCGTTGCATTATCTGGAGCAGGCGCTGCAGCCCACCGCCGAACTGCTGAACGGCGCGCTCACCGATATCCTGCCCGCCAAACCCGATGTCATCGTGCTGGCCGATGTGGCCACGCTGTCTGGTGCCGAGGAAACCGCTCTTACCGAATGGGTCGAAGAAGGCGGCCTGCTGCTGCGCTTCGCCGGGCCGCGCCTTGCCGCGAGCGAGGTCAGCCGCAATGACGAACACCCGCTGATGCCGGTGCGCCTGCGCTCTGGCGGGCGATCCGTGGGGGGCGCGATGAGCTGGGGCGAGCCCAAGGCGCTGGCCCCCTTCCCCGATACTTCGCCGTTTTTCGGCCTGCCGGTCCCTGACGATGTCCGGGTCACCGCGCAAGTGATGGCGCAGCCCGATCCGACACTCGCCGATCGGGTGATCGCCGCGCTCAGCGACGGCACGCCGCTGGTCACCCGCAAACCGCTGGGCCAGGGGCAGATCGTGCTGTTCCACGTCACTGCCAACGCCGAGTGGTCGAGCCTGCCGCTCTCCGGGCTCTTCGTTGAAATGCTGGAACGGCTTGCCGTTTCGTCCTCGGCCAAACCGCCCGAGGCCGAGGATCTGGCGGGCACCACATGGACCCCGGTGCAGGTGTTGGACGGGTTCGGCGCGTTCAAGGATGCGGGCAACCTGCCGGGTGTCGAAGGGGCCGCGCTGGTCGAAGACCCGCTTGGCCCTGACCTGCGACCAGGTATTTATGCCAGCGAAGACAGGCGACTGGCGCGCAATGTGCTGACCGCCGATGCCGATCTGATCCCTGCGATCTGGCCTGCCGATATCCCGGTCGAGGGTCTCTCGGTCGAACGTGAGACACCTCTGGGCGGCCCCTTGCTGAGTCTCGCGATTCTGCTGCTGCTGCTCGACGTGATCGCCTCGCTGGCGCTTTCGGGGCGCTTGCGGATGGCCGCGCTGTCCCCGCTGTTGCTGGTATCCCTGATAGCACCCGAGGCACAGGCACAGGCGCAGGAGGCCGAAGATACCGGCTTCGCGCTGGCCGCCACTGCGGAACTGGTGCTGGCCCATGTACTGACCGGCGACCGCAACGTCGACGATGTGGCACAGGCCGGATTGCGAGGTCTCAGCGAAACACTCAGCTATCGCACATCGGTAGAACCGGTCGAGCCGGTCGGCATAGATCTTGAGCGCGATGAGCTGTCCTTCTTTCCCTTCCTATACTGGCCGATCTCGCCAGAGCAACCACTACCCTCGGACGCGGCCTATGCCAAACTGAACGCCTATCTTAGATCAGGCGGCATGATCCTCTTTGACACGCGGGACGCCGATATCGCACGGTTCGGAACAGGCAGCCCCAACGGTCGCAAACTACAGCAACTGGCGGCGCCTTTGGATGTGCCGCCACTCGAACCGGTGCCACGCGATCACGTGCTGACCCGCACCTTCTACCTGCTGCAGGATTTTCCGGGTCGCCATCAGGGCACCGATGTCTGGGTCGAAGCTGCCCCACCCGACGCTGAGCAGATCGAGGGCATGCCGTTCCGCAACCTCAATGACGGGGTCACGCCGGTGATCATCGGCGGCAATGACTGGGCTGCGGCATGGGCTATTGACCGCAATGGCCGCCCCCTTCTGCCGGTCGGTCGTGGATTTACCGGCGAGCGGCAGCGCGAACTTGCCTATCGCTTTGGCGTCAATCTGGTGATGCATGTGCTGACCGGCAATTACAAATCCGACCAGGTGCATGTACCTGCGTTGCTGGACAGGTTGGGCCAATGACCGGAACCATCGTCTTTGATCCGCTGATCCCTTGGCCGGCCCTGGCTGTTCTGGCGTTTCTTGCCGCTGCCGGGGTCATACTGGCACTCTGGCGCGGCCTGTCGGGCTGGGCGTTGCGGGGCCTCGCGGCGCTCGTTCTACTGGGCGCGCTAGCAGGCCCGGCCTATCAGATCGAGGACCGGTCCCCGCTAAGCGACATCGTGATCCTGCTGGAAGATCACAGCGCCAGCCAGACCCTCGCCGACCGCGCGCAACAGAACGAGGACGCAGCCGAGGCGCTTGCAACCACGATCGAGGCCCGCGACAACACCGAGCTGCGGCGTGTCCGCGTCGGCGATGGCGAAGGGGACGCCGGCACCCAGTTGATGAGCGCGCTGTCTGAGGTTTTGGCAGAAGAGCCGCGCGCGCGGGTTGCCGGAATCATCGCGCTCTCGGATGGCCGCGTGCATGATGCCGACATGGCGCCCCAGCTTCCCGCACCGATGCATTTGCTGCTGTCCGGGACCTTCGACGACTGGGATCGCCGCCTCATCGTCAAGAACGCCCCGGCCTTTGCCATCATCGACGAGCCGGTCACTCTGACGCTGAGGATCGAGGATAGCGGCGCGTCACCACCGGACCAGCGGTCGGCACCGCTGCAAATCTCGGTGGATGGGGCCGAGCCGGATCTATTCACCGTGCCGATCGGACAGGATATCGACCTGCCGGTGACGCTCACCCATGGCGGGCGCAACGTGATCCAGTTCACCGTCCCTGCCGCCGAGGGGGAATTGACTGACCGCAACAACACTGCGCTGATCCAGATGAACGGCGTGCGCGACCGGCTGCGGGTGCTGTTGGTCTCGGGCGAGCCCCATCCGGGCGGGCGCACCTGGCGCAACCTGCTGAAATCTGACAGCGCCGTTGACCTGGTGCATTTCACCATTCTGCGCCCGCCCGAAAAGCAGGACGGGGTGCCGGTGGATGAGCTGTCGCTGATCGCCTTCCCCACGCGTGAGCTGTTCCTGGAAAAGATCAACGATTTCGACCTGATCATCTTTGACCGCTACAAGCGGCGCGGGATCTTGCCCGCGATCTATCTGGACAATGTCTCGCAATATGTCGCCGATGGCGGCGCAGTTCTGGTCGCCGCGGGTCCCGATTTCGCCGCTGCCGACAGTATATACCGCTCGCCGCTTGGGCCAACGCTGCCAGCGCAGCCTACCGCCCGCGTGATCGAAGACCGTTACACGCCCGTTGTGACCGATCTGGGCCAACGCCACCCGGTCACCGCCGATCTGGGCGGCCCCGAGGACTGGGGCGCGTGGCTGCGCCAGGTGGATGTCTTTCCCAGGTCGGGCAACGTTGTGATGAGCGGCATTGATGAGCGCCCGCTTCTTATCCTCGACCGGGTTGGCGAAGGGAGGGTCGCGCTGCTGGCTTCAGATCACGCCTGGCTCTGGAGCCGGGGCTATGACGGCGGCGGGCCGCAACTGGAATTGCTGCGGCGGCTGGCCCATTGGATGATGAAGGAGCCCGAGCTCGAGGAAGAGGCGCTCTGGGCCGACGCACAGGGCCGCACCATGCGCATCATCCGCCGCACGCTGGAGGAAGAAGTTGGTCCGGTGACCATCACCCGCCCCAATGGCGAGTCCGAAACTGTCACCTTGCAGGAGGTCTCGCCCGGTCGCTACGAGGCACTGTATTCCGGCCCAGAGATCGGCCTCTACCGGTTGCAGGAGGGCGACCGACATGCGGTGATCGGACTTGGTCCCGCCGCGCCGAGGGAGTTCGAACAGACCATCGCCACGGGAGACATCCTCGATCCGATCCTTGCCACCATGCGCGGCGGCGTGATGCGCCTGGAGGACGGGTTGCCGTCGATCCGGTCGGTGCGCGAGGGGCGGCCCGCTGCCGGGCGGGGCTGGATCGGACTGACACCGCGCGGGGCCTATGAAACCCGCGACGTGACCCAAACCGCGCTGCTGCCGCCCTGGCTGGTGCTGTTCCTGGCGGCGGGCTTCATATTGGCCGGCTGGCTGCGCGAAGGTCGCCACTAAGCGCCGGTCAAGTATTCCACATACAGGCACGAAATTCTACATATTGAAATTTCTGTCGGGGCGGACTATCCCTCAAGACATCGCGAAAACCCGCCGGAAAGGGACCGAATTTGACCAATCCAGTCACGATGGAACGTCTCGGCGACCTTGCCGTCATCGAGGTCTCGAACCCACCGGTCAATGCGTTGTCCCAGCCTGTGCGTGCCGGGCTGTCCGAAACCGTGGCGCAAGCCGCCGCCGACCATCATGTCAAAGCCATCGTGATCTGCTGCGCAGGCCGGACCTTCATCGCAGGCGCCGATATCCGAGAGTTCGGCAAACCGGCGATGCCCCCATCCCTGCCGGAGGTGATCAACCAGATCGAGGCCACCGCCAAGCCGGTGGTGATCGCCCTGCATGGGACGGCCCTGGGCGGCGGGTTGGAGTTGGCGCTGGGTGGCCATTACCGCGTTGCGCTGGCCTCAGCCCGGTTCGGATTGCCCGAGGTGACGCTGGGCCTGCTGCCCGGCGCGGGCGGCACACAGCGACTGCCGCGTCTGGTGCCGATCTCGGGCGCGATCGACATGATCACCACTGGCCGCCAGATCGGTGCCGCAAAAGCACTGGACCTGGGGCTGATTGACAAGATCGCCGAAGGGGAAGACACCCGCAGCGCCGGGTTGGACTATGCCAAAGCACTGATCGAGGCAGGCCAACCGCCGCGCCCCACAAGCGCCCTGCCCTGCAATCCGCCGGAGCCGGGCGCGCTCGACGCGGCACGCAGCAGGTTGGCGAAATCCGCGCGTGGTCAGATCGCGCCGCAAAAGGCCCTGGACGCGCTGCAGGGCGCGGTTGACCTGCCCTTCGCCGAAGGACTGGCGCAGGAACGTGCGCTGTTTCACGAGTTGATGAACTCGGATCAGCGCGGCGCGATGATCCATGCGTTTTTTTCCGAGCGGCAGGTCGGCAAGCTGGACGAGATTAAGGGCCTTGCCCCGCGCGCGATCCAGTCCATCGGCGTGGTCGGCGGCGGAACCATGGGTGCGGGCATTGCGACCAGCGCTTTGCTGTCCGGCCTGAACGTTACCCTTGTCGAACGCAATTCAGAAGCCGCAGAGCGGGCGCGCACGGCGGTGACCGGCCTGCTGGAAAGTGCGGTGACGCGGGGCAAGCTGTCTGAGGCGAAATATGGCCAAATCAAGGCGGAATGCTTCAAAACCACAACAGATTACGCAGATTTTGCGCCATTTGACCTGGTAATTGAAGCAGTATTTGAAAGCCTCGATGTGAAGAAAGAAGTGTTTGGCAAGCTGGATGCAGTCTGCAAACCGGGCGCGATACTGGCCACCAACACTTCGTATCTCGATGTGAACGCCATCGCGGCCATGACGGTGCGGCCCCAGGACGTGATCGGCCTGCACTTCTTCTCGCCCGCCCATGTCATGAAACTGCTAGAGGTCGTGGTCGCCGACAACACCGCGCCCGAAGTGACTGCCACCGGTTTTGCGCTGGCGAAGATGCTGGGCAAAGTGGCAGTCCGTTCGGGCGTCTGCGACGGGTTCATCGGAAATCGCATCCTGTCGCATTATCGCAAGGCTCTGGACGGTGCGGTGATCGCCGGGGCCAGCCCCTATGATGTCGACAGCGCGCTGGTCGAGTTCGGGCTGGCGATGGGACCATACGCGGTGAGCGATCTGGCCGGGCTGGACATAGGCTGGGCCACCCGCAAACGCTTGGCCCCCACCCGCGACAAGCGCGAAGCCTACGCCGAGTTCGCGGACCGTCTGTGCGAGCTGGGCCGCTTTGGCCGCAAAACCGGCCGGGGCTATTACCTCTACACCGATGGTCGCCCCGCACGGGACCCCGAGGTCGAAAAGATCATTGCAGCAGAACGCGCCGCCAAGGGCATCAAGGCCCGCCCGCTCTCGGCGCAAGAGATCGTCGACCGCTACATGGCGGCCATGGTGAACGAGGCCGCACGCGTGATCGAAGAAGGCATCGCCCGGCGCCCGCTAGATGTCGATGTCACCTTGCTGAATGGCTATGGCTATCCGCGCTGGCGCGGTGGCCCGATGTATCATGCCGACACCGTCGGGCTGGACAAGATCCTGCGCAACATCACAACATTTGCTGCCGAAGACGATTTTCTCTGGCAGCCCGCGCCGCTGCTGCAGCGGCTGGTGGCCGAAGGCAAGACATTCTCTAGCCTGAACACATAAGGATAACTGCCATGAAACAAGCCGTCATAGCCTCGACAGCCCGTACCGGGTTGGCCAAATCCTATCGCGGGGCATTCAACGAGACCCACGGGGCGACGATGGCGGGCCATGCGATCGAACATGCGGTGGCCCGCGCGGGTATCGACACGGGCCTGTTGGAAGACGCCTTGGTCGGCTGTGGCTATCCCGAAGGCGTGACCGGTGGCAATATCGCCCGGCAAGCGGTGATCCGGGCCGGGTTGCCGGTCACAGTGGCGGCGGCGACGGTAAACCGGTTCTGCTCATCCGGGCTGCAGGCGGTTGCGATGGCGGCGCATGCGATCACGATGGAAAAGGCACCGGCTGCCATAGCGGGCGGGGTCGAAAGCATCAGCCAGATGCCCCCGTCGCGCCCGCCGCAAGCGCAGGAGCCGCGGATCACCGAGCACAAGCCCGACCTCTACCTGAGCATGATCGAAACCGCTGACATCGTGGCCGCGCGTTACAATGTCAGCCGCGAGGCGCAAGATGAGCTGGCGCTGCAAAGCCAGCAGCGCACCGCCGCGGCGCAGGCAGCAGGGAAGTTCGATGACGAGATCGTACCGATCACGGTGACACAGGCCCTCAAGGATCGCGAAACCGGCGAGGTCACTCGCAAGGAGGTGACATTTGCCATGGATGACTGCAACCGGCCGAACACTACGCTGGAGGGGCTGGCTGGCCTCGCCCCCGTACGCGGCGAGGGGCAGTTCATCACTGCAGGCAACGCCTCGCAGCTTTCCGACGGGGCGGCGGCACTGGTTCTGATGGACGAGGACGTGGCCGCACGCGAAGGCGTCACGCCTCTGGGTGCGTTCAAGGGCTTTGCCGTTGCCGGTTGTGAGCCCGACGAAATGGGCATCGGGCCGGTCTTTGCAGTGCCCCGCCTGCTGGAGCGCCACGGGTTGAGCGTGCAGGATATCGACCTCTGGGAATTGAACGAAGCCTTCGCCAGCCAGGCGCTTTATTGCCGCGACCGGCTGGGCATTGATCCTGCGATCTGCAACGTCAATGGCGGCTCGATCTCGATCGGGCATCCGTTCGGTATGACCGGCGCGCGCATGACCGGGCATCTGATGCTTGAAGGCAAGCGCCGGGGTGCAAAGCTGGGCGTGGTGACCATGTGCATCGGTGGCGGTCAGGGAGCTGCCGGCCTGTTCGAGATTTTCTGATGGATCTCGCCTATACACCCGAGCAAGAACAATTTCGCGCGCAGTTACGCCGCTTTCTCGCGGAAAACCTGCCCGAGCGGACCCGCGACAAGGTGCGACTGGGCAAGCGGCTGACAAAGGTCGAGATGCAGGACTGGCACGCGATGCTGAATGCGCAGGGCTGGCTGGCGATGAACTGGCCTCGCGAATATGGCGGTGCTGAGTGGGATGCCGTACAGCGCCAGATCTTCGAAGAAGAGGCCTCTCGAGCCCACGCACCGCGTGTCGTGCCTTTTGGGTTGAAGATGCTCGCGCCTGTGCTGTTCAAGTTCGGCCGCGAAGAGCAGCGGCAACGCTTTCTGCCGCCGATCCTGAGCGGTGAACACTGGTGGTGTCAGGGCTATTCCGAACCTGGCGCGGGATCCGATCTGGCATCGCTCAGAACCCGCGCGGTGCGCGAGGGCGACCATTACGTGGTTAACGGGCAAAAGACATGGACCACGCTGGGCCAGCACGCCAACTGGATCTTCTGTCTGGTGCGCACCGACCCCCAGGCCAAGAAGCAGGAGGGGATCTCTTTCCTGCTGATCGACATGAATACCCCCGGCGTCACCGTCCGCCCCATCGTGCTGATCGATGGCGAGGCGGAAGTGAACGAAGTGTTCTTCGACAATGTCCTTGTGCCTGCCGAAAACCTTGTTGGTGAGGAAAACAAGGGCTGGACCTATGCCAAATACCTACTGACCCATGAACGTACCAACATTGCAGGGGTCGGGTTTTCCGACGCCGCGCTTGCGACGCTGAAACATGTCGCCGCGCAAACAATGACAGGCGGCAGGCCACTGGACCAGAACCCGCATTTCGCCGCCCGCATGGCGCAGGTCGAGATCGATATGATGGCGATGCGCACCACCAATCTGCGGATGATAAGCGCGGCCGCCAAAGGTCAGGCACCGGGGGTAGAAAGCTCCATGCTCAAGGTCAAGGGCACCTTGCTGCGGCAGGAGTTAAGCGCACTGCTGCGCCGCGCGGTGGGGCCGGACGCGATGCCCTATCTGCCCGACTTTTTGGATGGCGGAGACAATGCGGACCCGCTGGGGCCGGACCACGCGCCCGCCGCCGCGCCGGGGTATTTCAACATGCGCAAATTGTCGATTTTCGGCGGTTCGAACGAGGTTCAGCGCACGATCATCGCCAAGTCGGCGCTTGGGCTCTGACGGGATACGCAGATGGATTTCGAGTTGAGTGAAGACCAGGTAATGCTGCGCGACATGCTGCGGCGA
This sequence comes from Ruegeria hyattellae, assembly GCF_041537925.1. Classification (NCBI taxonomy): domain Bacteria; kingdom Pseudomonadati; phylum Pseudomonadota; class Alphaproteobacteria; order Rhodobacterales; family Roseobacteraceae; genus Ruegeria; species Ruegeria hyattellae. The sequence continues at coordinate 17,548 of NZ_JBGOSH010000003.1, forward strand.
TTCCTGAACGATCGCTACAACCACGAGGCACGGCGCGCGGTTTTGGACTCGGGTCAGGCCTATGACCCCGCCATGTTCGCAGACTTGGCCGAGTTGGGCATTATCGGGGCCGTCTTCGCGCCAGATCATGGCGGTTATGGCGGCACCGGCACCGATCTGATGGTGGTGTTCGAGGAACTAGGCAGGGCCGGGGTGATCGAGCCGGTTCTGGGGTCGGCGGTTCTGGCGGGTGGTCTGCTAGCCGCTCTGGAGGCGGACGGCAATAGCGCGCTGATACAACAGATCATTGCCGGAGAAACTATCCTCGCACTTGCCCATGCCGAACCGCAATCGCGCTATGACCTGAGCCATGTGTGCACGCAGGTCAAAAACCGGCAATTCGTGCTGAATGGCACCAAGGCGCATGTCCTGAATGGTGCGCAAGCCGGGAGGATTCTGGTCTCTGCGCGCGAAAGTGGCGACGCGTTCGACGAGGGAGGAATTTCTCTGTTCCTGATCCCCTCGACGTCGGTGGGTCTAACCTGTACCGGCCATATCAATGTCGATGGCACATCCTCGGCCCGCATCACTCTGGATGCCGTGTCTGTTGATCAAAGCCAGCGAGTTGGGCAACCCGGTAAAGCATATGCGACCTTGGAGGCAGCCCACGCACGCGCAATTCTGGCAGTCTGCGCCGAGGCGCTCGGCACGATGGAGGCGGCCAAGACCCTGACGGTGGAATATCTGCAAGAGCGCAAGCAGTTCGGCGTTCCAATCGGCAGCTTTCAGGCCTTACAGCACCGGCTGGCCGATATGCTGATCGAGATCGAGCAGGCGCGTTCGGCGGTGGTCAATCTTGCCAGTCATTTGGAAGACGAGCGCCTCACTCGCGAACGCCATGTGAGCGCGACCAAGAACCTGATAGGGCGGGTCGGTACGCTGGTTGCCGAAGAGTGCATCCAGATGCATGGCGGGATTGGCATGACCGACGAATATGCCCTGTCCTACTACGCCCGTCGCCTGACCATGATCGATCACCTTTTTGGCGATGTGGATCACCATCTGGAGCGCTTCATCTCGTTCAGCGGCGGTCCTGATGCAACCGAGAAAGACGCCAATGCAGGATAGTGACAAACGCTATGCCAACACATTGGCGCGTGGGTTGTGCATCTTGCGGGCCTTTCGCCCCACTGATAACGGGCTGGGCAATCTGGACCTTTCCGAGCGTACCGGCATCCCTCGGTCAACCGTGTCGCGGCTGACCTTCACACTCTGTGCTCTGGGATATCTGACCCATGGTCGTCATCATGACAAATACAGGCTTGGCCCCGCCGCACTGGCGCTTGGCAATATCGCGGCGGCGTCCTTCTCGTTTGTCGAGATCGCCACGCCGATCATGCAGCGCCTTGCAGATGAGACAGCCACTCTGATCGGGGTGGCGATTCAGGATGACGGCAAGATGCTGATGGTGAAGACCTGGCGGCCAGCGGGCTCGCCTTCGATCTGGCTGGATGTGGGGTATCGTATGCCGATGCTGTCCTCTTCCTCGGGCGCGGCCTATGTCGGAGCGCTGACCAATGAAGAGACGGCCAAGCTGGCGACGCTCTTGCCCGAAGATCAGGGGGAAGCGCTGGCAAGGCTGACCGAACAGGCACGCGAGCAGTTGCTGGCCCATGGCTATGCTTTTGTCAGCGGGTCGGAGCGCTTTGCGCGGTCCATCAATGCGCTGGCGACTCCTTACCGCCCTTCAGAATTTGGCGCGCCCGTGTCGTTCTTCAGCGGCGCAACATCGGACGCGCTGAGCGATGACCGAATTCACGACCGTGTCGGCCCGGCACTGGCCCGCGCCGTTGACGAGTTGCGGCGCGCCACCGGTCAGACCTTGCCCGTCATCGCGCCGATCTGAACTGACGCTTCGGTCAGCCGACCTTACGCGTCAAGCTTCTGCGCGGTTTGAGCGTCGGCAGCGACGGCATAGGGCCGCAGGAAAACAGGCCGGTCGGGATCGGACATCTCGGGCTGGTAGCTATACCCGCCAGTGTCAAACTCCAGCAATCCCGCCGGATCGGTCAGACGATTGCGGATGATGTAGCGCGCCATCGCCCCGCGCGCTTTTTTGGCAAAGAAACTGACGATCTTGGGGGAGCCGGCCTTGTCCTCCATGAAGACAGGCGTGATCACCCGAAGCTTGAGCGCGGCAGGTGCTACGGCGCCGAAATATTCCTGACTGGCGCAATTGATCAGTGTGTCTGTCCCGGTCTCGAAGGCTTGTGCGTTCAGCGCTTTGCTCAACTGGTCGCGCCAGTAATCATAAAGCGATTTGCCGCGCCGGGTCTTCAGCCTGCTGCCCATTTCCAGCCGGTAGGGCTGGATCGCGTCCAAAGGCCGCAATACGCCATAAAGCCCCGACAGGATGCGCAGGTGATCCTGCGCCCAGCGCATCTCGTCCGCGTCGAACGAAGCGGCCTCCAGCCCCTGATAGGTATCCCCGGCAAAGGCCAACACCGCCGGGCGCGTCATATCTGCTGCTGGGTCTTCGGCAAAGAACCGGAACCGGTCGCGGTTCAGGCGGGCCAGATCATCGCTCAACCCCATCAGCTTGCGAAGATCGCCCAGTGTCAGGTTGCGCGCTGTTTTTGCCAGCCGGATGGCGTCATCCTGAAAATCAGGCTGCGTCGGCGCGATGTCGCGCTCTGCCCAGTCCAGCCGCTTGGCCGGAGAAATCACTACAAGCATAACTGCCCCTTCCCATGTCCTCGTTCAGACCTAGCCTGCCGCGCGCAGCACGTCCAGAAACGCCGGGCCAAATCGTTCGGCCCGGCTTTCACCCAGCACCCGCTGCAGCCCGTTCTGGTCATCGGCCTGCAACTGAGCAACCTTTGCCAGTTGCGCCGCCGAACAGCTGAGCGGTTTGTGGGTGCCATCGGTACCGCGCGTCAGTTCAGTCTGAACCTCAAGCAGTTGATCGAACACTGCCGCCCGTCCCGACCCCGCGAGTTTGCGCTGCTGCGGGTGGTGGCTGTCTTCGGCCCCTGTGATCACCTGCAGGAACATCGTGCCATAGCGGTCCAGCTTTTTTGCGCCGACCCCGCCGATGCGCGCCATGTCGTCGAGCGTGCTTGGCCGTTTCTCGGCCATCTCGATCAGGGTGCGGTCGGGGAAGATCACATAGGCGGGCACTTTGGCGGCCTCGGCCAGCGCGCGGCGCTTGGCCTTGAGGGCTGAGAGCAACGGCGCGTCTTCGTCCGAAACCATCGCCTTGACCGCTGGGCGCCGCCCCGCCGCCTTGATCGTATCCTGCCGAAGACGGATGCTGGCCTGGCCTTTCAGGATCGGCAGCGCGGCCTCGGTCATACGCAGGGCGCCATGGCGTTCCGGATCGGGGCGGATCAGGTCATAGCCCATCATCTGCCGAAAGATCGCCTGCCACTGCTGCTTGTTATGCGCCCGCCCGACGCCGAAGGTCTGCAACTGATTGTGCCTCCGGTCGCGCACGCGGTCGGTTTCGTTGCCCACGAGTATGTCGATCAAATGCCCCGCGCCGAACCATTCCTCGGTGCGCAGGATCGCCGACAGAGCCATGCGCACCGGCTCGGTGCCGTCCATCACCTTGGCGGGCTGGGTGCAGAGATCGCATTTGCCACAGCTTTCGGCCTCTTCCCCGAAATAACCCAGCAGGGTCTTGCGGCGGCAGTCCAGCGCTTCGGCCAGACCCAGCAATGCATTGAGGCGACCATGATCGGCCACGCGCCGTTCCGGCGGGGCCAGCCCCTCGTCGATTTGCGCGCGCCGCAGGCGGATGTCGTCCGGCCCGTACAACGTCAGCGTTTCAGCAGGGGCACCATCGCGTCCGGCGCGGCCGATTTCCTGATAGTAAGCTTCGATGGATTTGGGCAGGTCGGCATGGGCGACCCAGCGGATGTCGGGCTTGTCGATGCCCATTCCAAAGGCCACAGTCGCCACCACGATCAATCCGTCCTCGCGGGCAAAGCGGATCTCAACCTGCCGCCGGTCCCCGGCCTCCATCCCGCCGTGATAGTGGCAGGCGTTGTGGCCCTGTTCGCGCAGGGCGGCGGCCAGAGCTTCTGTCTTGTTGCGGGTGCCGCAATAGACGATGCCCGACTGCCCGCGCCGCGCATCGGCGAAATCCAAAACCTGACGACGCGGCCCGTCCTTGGCCGCAAAAGCCAGATGCAGGTTCGGCCGATCGAATCCGTGCAGAAAGATGCGCGGTGGCCGGTCTTCGAACAGCTTGGTGACGATCTCGTCGCGGGTTTCGGCATCCGCCGTGGCGGTGAAGGCGGCCAGCGGCACGCCCAGCGCGCGGCGCAGTTCACCGATGCGCAGGTAGTCTGGGCGGAAGTCATGGCCCCACTGGCTAACGCAATGCGCCTCGTCCACCGCGATCAGGCTGACGCCGATCCGGCGCAGCATGCCCATGGCCGAGCCCGCCGCCAGTCGCTCCGGCGCGATATACAGAAGCTTGAGGTCGCCCGCCTCGAGTGCGGCATAGACCTGATCATTCTCTTCCGGCGTGTTGCCCGAGGTCAGCGTGCCCGCCGCCACACCCGCCTCTTGCAGTGCGCGGACCTGATCGCGCATCAGCGCGATCAGCGGCGAGATCACCACCGTTACCCCCTCGCGCATCAGGGCGGGCAGTTGGAAACACAGTGATTTACCACCCCCCGTGGGCATGATGGCCAGCACGTTTTCGCCAGAGGTCACCGCATCGACGATCTCTTCCTGCCCGGGGCGAAAGGCGTCGAATCCAAAGACGTCCCGCAAAAGCGGCGCTGCGTCCAGCATGGGCAGGTGATCCTGTTCTCAGTGTTGTTTGTCTGCTCTTAACAAACAGTGTCCCACACTAAGAATCAGTGAACAAGAGGGCGTGGCGTCTACATGAAGCCGAAGAGCGTCGGCAGGATGTAATTCTGCAGCGAGATCACGACGATGAACGCCACCAGCGGCGCAAGGTCCAGACCACCGGTATCGGGCAGGATGCTGCGGATCGGGCGATAGATCGGCTCCAGCAACCGGTTCAGCCCGTACCAGATCTGTCCGACAAGTTGCTGATGCACGTTGAGAACGTTGAAATTGATTAGCCAGCTCATGATCACATGCACGATGATGAAGAAGTAAACCACGCTGAGGATCAGCTGCAGCGGTCCGTAGATTGCCATCATCGTCAGGTCTCTCCTTTTGGTCTGCCCGACAGGTAGTCGCTGATATGCAAAAGCGCAAGGATGCCGCGCCGTCGTGCTTGACCTTTGCGTCACTTTTGGCATCAGGGCGGACAACCTGCCATGGAGTGTCCGATGTTCCCGATCGTCCGTTTGATCAAAGACCTGCTGATCGCCCGCCGCATGCCGCCGCTGGAAATGACCGGGACCCATGTCTCGAACCATATCTGCTGGCCTTGGGATCTGGATTTCTGGCTGGAGCTGAACAACGGCCGCGCCATGACACTATATGATCTCGGGCGCACAATGACGGCACAGCGCGTGGGCCTCATCAGGGCAATCAGGCAGCGGCGGTGGGGAATGACGATGGCCGGATCCACCGTGCGTTTCCGCCGTCGCATCCGCGGGTTCGAACGGTTCGAGATGCGCAGCCGCGCAGTTTGCTGGGATGACAAATTCATCTATCTCGAACAGAGCATGTGGAAACGAAACGGCGAATGCGCCAGCCACGTGATGTTCCGATCTGCGGTCACCGGTGACAACGGAATCGTTCCGCCTACCGAGGTGCTGCGCGAGATGGGGTATGAGGGCGCCACATCGCCGATGATGCCCGAATGGCTTGCGGCCTGGTGCGCAGCGGATGCGCTGCGGCCCTGGCCACCGATGCAGGAAAAGCTTGTGTAACGCGCCCGCAGCCCGTCTTATCAAGGCAAAGCACTTGAGGACGGGCATGGCAGAGATTTCCGCGCGTAAACGCGTCTGGGGCTGGTGGTTTTTCGACTGGGCCAGCCAGCCTTATCACTCGCTTTTGGTCACCTTCATCTTTGGCCCCTATTTCGCTGGAGTGGCCGCCGAATATTTCGCAACAACCGGACTTTCCGATCAGGCCGCAGCCGCGCGGGCGCAGGTTGTCTGGGCCAATTGCCTGACCATCACCGGGCTGATCATCGCCTTCGGCGCGCCGCTGATGGGTGCCTTCGCTGATGTCACCGGTCGCCGGATGCCGTGGATTTTCGCCTTTTCGGTGATGTATGCGGTGGGGTCCGCCGCGCTTTGGTTCACACTGCCTGACGGGTCGAACATGTGGCTGATGCTGTCGGCCTTCGGGCTTGGCTTTGTCGGCGCGGAATACGCGCTGATCTTCATCAACTCGCAACTCCCCGATATCAGCGATAAAGAGGATGTGGGCGAGGTCTCGGGCAGCGGCTTCGCCTTCGGTTATTTCGGCGGGCTGATCTCGCTGGCCATCATGCTGCTGTTCTTTGTCGAACAGCCCAATGGCAAAACCCTGATCGGCCTCGATCCGGCTTTTGGCCTGAACGCTGCGCAGATGGAGGGCACCCGTTTCGTCGGACCGATGACCGCCGCCTGGTACATCCTTTTCATGGTGCCCTATTTCCTGTGGGTGCGGGACGGGCCGCGTACCGGCAAGAAGGGCTCACTTTCCGGTGCGCTGCAACTATTGGGCCACACGATTGCGGATTTGCGGCACCGGTACAGCCTGTCGGCCTATCTTGGATCCTCGATGCTGTATCGCGATGCGCTGAACGGACTTTACAGCTTTGGTGGCGTCTATGCGCGTCTGGTGCTGGAATGGGACCTGATCAAGATCGGCGTTTTTGGCATCGTCAGCGTTCTGGCCTCGGCGATCTTTGTCTATTTCGGCGGCAAACTGGACAAGCGGCTAGGGCCGAAACCGGTGATCGTGATGTGCATCTGCATCCTGATCCTGGTCTGCGCCCTGATCGTCGGCATGGATCGCACCCAGATTTTCGGCATCGCGCTGGCTGAGGGCTCATCACTGCCCGACACGCTGTTCTTTGGTTGCGGTATCTTGATCGGCGGCATGGGCGGCACTCTACAATCGGCCAGCCGGTCGCTCATGGTGCGCCACACATCCCCTGACCACCCGACCGAAAGCTTCGGGCTTTATGGCCTGTCGGGCCGCGCGACCGCCTTTCTGGCGCCCATGCTAATCGGCGTGGCCACTACCGTATTCGGAGATGCCAGATTGGGGGTTTCCCCGGTGATCGGGTTGTTTATTCTGGGGCTCATATTGTTGCGATGGGTAAGACCGGAAGGGGATCAGGCCTGATGATTTTACGGATACTTGTGACGATTGCCGCGCTGGCGGGAATGGCCGCCAGCACCAACGCAGCACCACTGGCTAAAGAGCTGTTCGGGGCGCACAATCAAGGCTCCCGGCAGAAATCCGCCGCTTATGGCAGCTATTCGCGGGGCTGCGCCGCAGGCTCGGTGCAACTGCCCGAGACCGGCCCGACCTGGCAGGCAATGCGCCTGTCGCGCAATCGCAACTGGGGCCACCCCGAGACGATCGATTACATCCAGGATCTGAGCCGGTTCGCCGCAAAACAGCCCGGCTGGGACGGGCTCTATATTGGCGACATCAGCCAGCCGCGCGGCGGCCCGATGCTGAGTGGACATCGCAGCCATCAGATTGGGCTGGATATCGACATCTGGATGCGCCCGGCCAGCAAACTGAACCTGTCACGTCGCAATCGCGAAAACATCTCGTCAATCTCGATGCGCCGTGCCGAAGGAGCGTTCGTGAATGCCAATTGGACACCACAGCATCAGGAAATCCTGAAAGCGGCAGCCAAGGACAGGCGTGTCGCGCGGATCTTTGTCTTTCCCGGCGCCAAGGTCGAGATGTGCAAGAACGCCAAGGGCAACCGCAAATGGCTGCGCAAGATTCGCCCTTGGTGGGGCCACCACTATCATTTCCATGTCCGACTGAGCTGCCCCAAAGGCGTGCGCGGCTGCGTCAATCAGGATCCGCCGCCAAAGGGGGACGGCTGCGCCGAGGCACAGCAATGGGTCAACAACATCCTGAACCCGCCGCCACCCAAACCGCGTGATCCAAACGCGCCGGCACCCAAGAAGCGCCGGGAATACATCCTCTCGGACCTGCCTCAACAATGCGCCGCCGTTCTGCAATCGCAGTAATCTGCGCCCTGGCGCTGACGGGCAGCGTTCATGCGGTGGAACGATCCGGTGCGATTCCCGCCGGCAGCTATCAATGGACCGCCAAGGCCCCGTGGTTCGGCGGGTTTTCCGGGCTTGAGCTGTCGGATGACGGCATGTCGATGCTTGCGCTCAGCGACCGGTCGATCCTTGTGTCAGCGAAACTGCAGCGTACGGATGGACGCGTCAGCGGTGTCGATGTCACTTCGGCCCATTGGGTCCGCTCCAGCAGGAACAAGCGCATGATCGGGCGGGCGGGCGATTCCGAAGGTCTGGCCGTGGCGCCCGATGGCAGCCACTATATCTCGTTCGAAGGCGTGCATCGCCTTGCCCATTTTGCCAACCCCGAGAGCCGCTCCAAAGTGCTGCCACGTCCAAAGGCATTCAAGAAACTCGCCAAAAATGGTTCGTTCGAGCCGCTTGCTATCGACGCAAAGGGGCGGCTTTATACAATGCCCGAAAGCAGCCGCGCGGCGGATGGCACCATCCCGGTCTATCGCTGGGACGGGCGACACTGGTCGACCCCGTTCAAGCTGCCGCATCGCGGTGACTACCTGCCGGTAGGGGCTGATTTCGGACCGGATGGGCGGCTATACGTGCTGGAACGCGCGACCGGGACATTGGGGTTCCGCAGCCGTCTGCGGCGCTGGACGGTGACTGACACGGCGGCCACAAACGAAGAAACCGTGCTCGACACACGATCTGGCACGCATGAGAACCTCGAAGGGGTCTCGGTCTGGCGAGACGCGAAGGGCAAGCTGCGCGCGACAATGATCTCGGACGACAATTTTGTGTTCTTCCTCCGAACCGAAATCGTGGAATATACCCTGCCGGAATGACTTGCCAAAGCCGCAAACAGCGGCTATCAGCGCGGCCTGCCTGAATTGAATCGGGCCAAGTCGCCGCTACCTTGTCAAAACGGGCACCAAGATATGACACGTACCTACCTTCCCGGCATTCTTGCCATGGCCGCCATTGTGGTGGCATCCAACATTCTGGTTCAATTCCTGATCCTCGACGGGCTGCTGACCTGGGGCGCGTTCACTTACCCTTGTGCCTTCATCGTCACCGACATCATGAACCGCGTCTATGGCGTGCAGGCCGCGCGCAAGGTTGTGCTCGCCGGTTTCGTCACCGGCATTCTCTGCTCGCTGATCGGTAGCCAGATCATGCTGGAGTTCGGCCCTGCCGTGCCGCTGCGCGTCGCCGTGGCTTCGGGCACCGCCTTCCTGATCGCCCAGCTGACAGATGTGGCACTCTTTGACCGCCTGCGTGCGGGCCGCTGGTGGCGCGCGCCGCTGGTCTCGACACTGGTCGGCTCGGCGCTGGACACCGCTTTGTTCTTCACCATCGCCTTCTCGGCCTCGGTTATGTTCTTCGGCGCAAATGCCGATGCCGCGATCTCTTGGGCGTGGGAGCCGGTTCCCTTCCTGCTCACCGGCCCCGAAGCACCGCTCTGGGTGACGCTGGGCTTTGCCGACTGGCTGGTCAAACTAGCGCTGGCCCTGGTGGCATTGGTGCCGTTCCGCCTGATCGTGGCACGCCTGACGGCGTCCGCACAGCACGCTTAATCGCATAAACGACACGCAAGTCAGGCCGTCCCGTCGGGGCGGCCTTTTTGTTTCTTTGCCACCCCGGTAAGGTCGTCGCATGCTCAGGATCGGCGACACCATAACCATTCACGACTGGGAGCTTACCGAAAGCTTCATGCGGGCCTCGGGGCCGGGCGGGCAAAATGTGAACAAGGTGGCCACCGCCGTGGAATTGCGGTTCGAGGCGGCGCGCTCGCCCTCGCTGCCTGACCCGGTCAAGGCGCGGCTGAAACGGCTGGCGGGCCGGAAGTGGACCAAGGACGGCGCCATTGTCATCCAGTGCGACGAGACCCGCTCGCAGGCGCGTAACCGCGACATTGCGCGCGAGCGGCTGGTCGAACTGGTGACCCGCGCGTTGGTCAAGCCAAAGCGCCGGGTGCCCACCAAACCCACCTACGGATCGGTGCGACGCAGGCTGGACACCAAAAAGGCACGCGGCGCAGTCAAGGCGCTGCGAGGGCGGATCAGCGACGACTAAGACGCTTTGGGCTGGCATCCGGTTCGCGCGCTGCTAGGGTTCGGGCAATGCACAAAGGGGAGGAGTTGCGGTCATGCGACTGGAGGGCAAATCCGCCATCGTCACCGGCGGTGCGTCGGGGTTCGGCGCGGGCATCGCGCGCAAGTTCGCAGACGAAGGCGCGCATGTGATGATCGCTGATCTCAACCGGGAGGCTGCCAAGCAACTCGCGGATGAGATCGAGGGCAAGGTCTGCGAGACCGACATTTCTGACGCGACGTCGGTCGCAACGATGGCGCGTATGGCGGAAACCGCCTTTGGCCAGATCGACATTCTGGTCAACAATGCCGGCATCACCCATCTCCCCGCGCCGCTGGATGAGGTCACTGAGGAGGATTTCGACCGGGTCTTTGCGGTGAACATGAAATCGGTCTTTCTGACATCGCGGGCACTTGTGCCGCAGATGAAGGCGCGCGGCGCCGGGACGATCCTGAACATCGCCTCGACCGCCGGGATATCGCCGCGCCCCGGGCTGAACTGGTACAATGCCTCGAAGGGCTGGATGATCACCGCCACCAAGACAATGGCGGTGGAACTGGCCCCCGCCGGGGTTCGCGTCAACGCGCTTTGCCCAGTGGCGGGCGAGACCCCCCTGCTAAAATCCTTCATGGGTGAGGACACGCCGGAAATGCGCGCGAAATTCCTGTCGACCATCCCGATAGGCCGCTTTTCGACGCCGCAGGATATGGGCAATGCCGCCTGTTTCCTGTGCTCGGACGAGGCCTCGATGATCACCGGGGCCGCGCTTGAAGTGGATGGCGGGCGATGTATCTGACGATGACCCCCGGACCCGGAAACCTGATCACCGATATCCCCGGTCTGAAAGTCGGCAACGCCCAGGACGACGCGCTGAAATCCGGGGTCACGGTGCTGACCGCGGACACGCCCTTCACCGCGTCGGTCCATGTGATGGGCGGCGCACCGGGCACGCGTGAGACCGATCTGCTGGCCGCCGACAAGACCGTCTCGCAGGTCGATGCGCTGGTGCTGTCGGGCGGCTCGGCCTTTGGGCTGGATGCCTGTTCGGGTGTGATGGACGCGCTGCGCTCCTCGGGGCGCGGTTTTCGGGTCGGGGAGGCGGTGGTGCCGATCGTGCCCGGCGCAATCCTGTTCGATTTGCTCAACGGCGGCGACAAAGGGTGGCAACACAATCCCTACGCTGCACTGGGGCATGCCGCGTTTATGGCGGCTGGCACGGAATTCAAGCTTGGCAGCGCCGGTGCCGGTACCGGTGCATTGAGCGGCAACCTCAAGGGGGGGCTAGGCTCTGCCTCGCTGGTCCTGCCCTCGGGCGCTACGGTAGCGGCCCTTGTTGCCGCCAACCCGCTGGGCAGTGTCACGACGCCCGGAGACCTCCATTTCTGGGCCGCGCCTTTCGAGTTGAACGATGAGTTCGGTGGTGTCGGCCCGGACGGGCGTGCCGGGCTGGGCCTCGACCTAAGCAGCCGCAAATCCGTGCTGACCCCCACAAAAGGCGCCGCGCGCGCCAATACCACAATTGCCATCGTCGCAACGGATGCCACGCTGAGCAAGGCACAGTGTCAGCGGATGGCGATCGCCGCGCATGACGGGATCGGACGCGCCGTGGTGCCCGCGCACAGCCCCGGTGACGGCGATCTGGTATTCGGCGTCTCAATCGGTACCCGTGCGCCGCAAAGCCCCGATGCCGAGCTGGGTCTGGTCGGCCACGCAGCGGCACTCTGCCTGAGCCGCGCCATCGCGCGTGCTGTCTTTCTTGCGCGCCCCGCTGCGGGTGATCTGCTGCCCTGCTGGATTGACATTCGTCAAGGCAATGACGACGGCGCACAGCCATAAACGCCGCGCGAGGGCGGCGCGGCATTCTATCCGATTGACATAAGTTACCGCACCCGCTCACTTGTGAGGTAGCTACGCAAACGGAGCGAAATTATGAAATACTCGATTCACGCTGCCATCTCCGCCCTCATGCTGGCCACCCCGGCGTTGGCAGAGGGTGACGCAGAAGCAGGCAAGAAGGCTTTCAACAAGTGTAAAGCATGCCACACGGTTGTATCGGCGTCGGATGAAGTCATCGTGAAAGGCGGCAAAACCGGACCCAATCTTTACGGCATCATTGGGCGCACCGCAGGCACGGAGGAAGGTTACAAATATGGCGACAGCCTTGTTTTGGCGGGCGAAAACGGGCTGGTCTGGGACGAAGCGACCTTTGTCGAATACACAACAGACCCCAAGAAATTCCTGCAGACCTACCTGGACGACCCCAAAGCCAAATCCAAGATGACGTTTAAGCTGAGAAAGGGTGGCGAAGACATCTATGCCTTCCTGGCCAGCGCGGCCGAGTAACAGTCAAACCGCTCCTCTTTTTTTGGAGGCAGAAAAGGGCCGCAGCTATGCCTGCGGCCTTTCGCACGATTGAACCTGTGGTAGGTTCTGTGCAGGTTGGCAGCATAGCTGTTTGGACCAGCAACAGCGGGGGTGGTTCGAGCAGCGCAAGACTGGGCCTGCATCCGCAGGCCGTTGGGAGGCATCTGCATGGGAGCGAAAATTCCCGCCTGGGTGGACGGTACGCTGGTACCGTATGGCAAGCTTGAAGCACATCAACATGGGCTGAAACACAAGGCGGTTTCGGTCTTTGTCGTCCGCGGCATGAACATCCTGATTCAACAGCGCGCGCTGGGCAAATACCACACCCCCGGCCTGTGGGCGAATACATGCTGCACTCATCCAGACTGGGAAGAGGCCTCGTCCATCTGCGCCGTGCGCCGCCTGCACGAGGAATTGGGGATCAGCGGGTTATACCCGGAATTCCGCCATCAGCTCGAATACCGCGCCGACGTGGGCTCGGGCCTGGTCGAACATGAGGTGGTCGATGTTTTTCTGGCTCATGCCCGCAAGACGGTCGAGGTCAAGCCGAACCCGGACGAGGTCATGGATACGCGCTGGATCAACTATCACGACCTGCAAGCCGAGGTGGCACGGCACCCGGACCGGTTCACGCCCTGGCTCAAGATCTATCTTGAAAGCTATTCCGACAGGATTTTCGGGCCGGACCTCATCATCTCGGCCACCGGCTAGAGCGCAATCCAAAAAAGTCGGTACCGGTTATGGGATAAAATAGCGCGTCAAAACAGGTGGGAAGAGCATTGCCTGCGATTCAGATAAAGGGAGCGATGCTTTAGGACACTCCCTATCAGCGCGCGGGTATCGCGATGTTGTCGATAAGGCGCACGCCCTCGATAAAGGCGGCCGCGAACAGCCTCGCATCGGCGGTGGCAGCCTCAAGCGGGGCAAGCGTCGCCACATCGCGCAACTCCAGATACTCGACCGGATCAAAACCCGCTTGTTCCAGCCTCCCGACCGCCTCGGCCTGCAGCGGCGCGAACTCCGCGCCCTCCGACAGCGCCTGCGCCAAGTCGCCCATGACCGCGTGCAATGCTGCCGCCTGGCGCAGCCCGGTCTCACTCAGCCGCCGGTTTCGTGACGACATGGCCAGGCCCGAGGCCTCGCGCACCGTGTCGCAACCGACCACTTCGATCGGAATGTTCAGATCCCGCGCCATGCGGCGCACGACCATGAGTTGCTGATAATCCTTCTCGCCGAAATAGGCACGGTCTGCTTGGGTCTTTAGAAACAGCTTGGCCACCACCGTGGCCACCCCGTCAAAATGACCAGGGCGGTTCGGGCCTTCCATCATGTCGGTCAGTCCAGCGACCGAGATGGTCGTGGCGAAACCACCAGGATAGACCTCGTCCGGGCTCGGGGCATAGATCAGATCGACGCCCAGCGGCGACAGCATGGCGGCGTCCTCCTCCTCGACCCGCGGATAGCTGGTCAGATCGCCGGGATTGTTGAATTGCATCGGGTTCACGAAAATCGTGACGACGATCCGGTCGCATTGGGCCTTCGCCGCCTCGACCAGTGACAGGTGCCCGTCATGCAGGGCACCCATCGTCGGCACCACGCCAATACTGTGGCCTTGCGCGCGCCAATGCGCCGTCTGAGCGCGCAGATCATCTAACCGACGCAGAATGCGGGTCATGTTTTGACGACCTTTTGCGGGGCTTGATCCGCGAACACATGCTCGGCCGCCGGGAAGGTGCGGGCGCGCACCTCGGCGGCATAGTCGGCGATCGCAGCCTCGGCCAGCGGTCCCAGATCGGCATAGCGTTTAACGAATTTCGGTTTGAACGCAGTAAAAAAACCCAGCATGTCGTCCACCACCAGGATCTGCCCGTCACAGCCCGCCGACGCACCGATCCCGATGGTCGGGATCGCAACTTCGGCGGTGATCTGGTCCGCCAGGGTCTTCGGCACCTTTTCCAGCACCACCGAAAACGCGCCCGCATCCGCGACAGCGCGCGCGTCACCAAGCACCGCCTCGGCTTGTTCTTCTCGGCCTTGCACCTTGTAGCCGCCCAGCGTGTTCACCGATTGCGGCGTCAGGCCAATATGCGCCATCACCGGGATGCCGCGCCGGACCAGAAAGCGGATGGTGTCCGCCATCTCGACCCCGCCTTCCAGCTTGACCGCCCCAGCATTGGTTTCCGACATTAGCCGTGCAGCATTGCGAAACGCTTGCGCCGGCCCCTCTTCGTAAGAGCCGAACGGCATGTCGATCACCATCATTGAGCGGCTGAGGCCACGCGCCACCGCCTGTCCGTGCAGGATCATCATCTCCATCGTGACCCCCAGCGTCGAGGTCAGCCCGTGCAAGACCATCCCCACACTGTCGCCCACCAGCACAAAGTCGCAATGCCCGTCCATCATCTGCGCCATCGGCGTGGTATAGGCAGTCAGGCTGACCAGCGGGTCGCCGCCCTTCTGGCGCAGGATGTCATCCGCGTTCGGGGCTGTCTTACGGGCTGAGGCGCTCATGAGCTTGCTTTCGACATGTTGCAGTTCACGCGGAAATACCAACTGCCGCGCGCCATATGAAGACCGGTTGCGCCAACATATACTTGATTGACCTTGGGTTTACGAGGAGAGTTGGGCCAAGGGCCGATCAAAGGCCATGAGACATTCGCGGAGGACACCATGGGATTTTTTCAAACGCGGTCGGTGAGACTGGCCGGTGCACTGGTCGTGGGCCTGTGGTGCTCGGCGGCCCATGCCGAGAGTGACATCACTATCGCGCTGCAATTGGAACCGCCGCATCTGGACCCCACAAGCGCCGCTGCACAGGCCATCGATTCGGTGGTCTATACCAACGTGTTCGAGGGGCTGACCCGCTTCATGGGCGATGGCTCAATCGTGCCGGGGCTTGCCGAAAGCTGGGAGATTTCCGAGGACGGCAAGACCTATACGTTCAAGCTGCGCGAGGACGTGACATTCCACGATGGCGCGCCGATGAGTGCCGAGGACGTGAAGTTCAGCCTCGACCGCGCCCGCGCCGAGGACAGCGCCAACGCGCAGAAGGCGCTGTTTGACGGGATCGCCGAGGTCACCGTGCTGGACCCGCTTACCGTGCAGCTGACCCTGACTGAGCCCAACGGCAACCTGCTGTTCAACTTGGCATGGGGCGACGCGGTGATCGTGTCCCCGTCCAGCATCGACGACATCAAGACCAACCCGGTCGGTACCGGTGCCTACAAGTTCGCGGAATGGGTGCAGGGCGATCGGATCGACCTGACCCGTAACGACGCCTATTGGGGCGATGCCCCGGCACTGGAGAGCGCAACGTTCAAATTCATCTCGGACCCCACCGCCGCCTTTGCCGCCATGATGGCCGAGGATATCGACGTGTTCGACAACTTCCCCGCCCCGGAAAACCTGCCGCAATTCGAGGCCGATCCGCGCTTTCAGGTGCTGGTCGGCTCGAACGAGGGCGAAACGATCCTGAGCACCAACAACAAGCAACCACCCTTCGACGATATCAAGGTGCGCCAGGCGATCGCCCATGCCATCGACCGGCAGGCGATCATCGATGGCGCAATGTTCGGCTATGGCACGCCGATCGGTAGCCATTTCGCGCCACATCACCCGGCCTATGTGGATCTGACCGGCAACTCGGCCTACGACCCCGAAAAGTCGAAAGCGCTATTGGCCGAAGCCGGGTTCGCGGACGGGTTCGAAACCACACTGCACCTGCCGCCGCCTTCCTACGCCCGGCGCGGCGGCGAGATCGTCGCGGCTCAACTGGCCGAGGTCGGCATAACGGCCGAGATCATCAATGTGGAATGGGCGCAATGGCTGGAATCGGTCTTCAAAGGCAAAAATTTCGGCCTGACCATCGTCAGTCACACCGAGCCAATGGATATCGGGATCTACGCGCGGCCCGACTATTACTTCCAATATGACAACCCCGAGTTTCAGACCTTGATGCAGACACTCAACACCACCACCGATCCGGCGGAACGTGACGCGCTGCTCAAAAAGGCGCAGGAGATCATCGCCAAGGACTATGTCAACGGGTTCCTGTTCCAATGGGCCAAACTCGGCGTCGCCAAAGCCGGGGTGAAGGGGCTGTGGGTCGACGCACCCACCGCGGCCATCGACCTGACCGGCATGTCCTGGTCGGAATGAATAGCGGGGCGGTCCAGCAACCGAGTGAGCCGCCCGGTTTCGAAACCAAGACTTTCAAGCGATGAATTTGCACCAATTTTCCCTGACAGCCTTGATGGCAACCCTGCTGATGCTGCTGACCCTGACGAGTCCGGCCATGGCACAGGGGCTGCTGCAGCATGACCACGGGCGCGCTTTGGGCACACCGGGCAAACCGCTTGATGTGGGCATCGGAATCCATATCGACCAAATCACTTTCGTCGATCAGAAATCCGAAAACTACGGCGCAGTAGCCACGCTGCGCTTTCGCTGGAAAGACCCCGCACTGGCTTACGAGCTTACCGATTACCCACGCGAGGTCCGGGTGTTCAAAACCGAGGCGTTTCTGGAATACGCCACGGAAAACAGTGCCATCGTCCCCGCCTTCGTGATCGAAAACCAGCAATCAAACCGTTGGATACACCAGTCGGTCATTGCCGTGGCCAGCGATGGCGAGGCGAACTATCTCGAGAAATCCTCGCTGACCCTGCAGGCCCCCTATTTCGACTTCCGCAAATACCCCTTCGACACGCAGCGCTTCTATTACGAGGTGGTTTCGGTCTTCCCCTCGGGGACCGTGCGCTATTCGATCCTCGAAGACATGTCCGGCCTGGGAGATTTGCTGGGCGAAGAGGAATGGATTCTCGGAAACGCCCGGATGCAGAAATCGACGGTTGTCGGCCTGTCCGGCATGGACAGTGACAAGGTCGCGCTGGAATTTACCGGTAGGCGACATGTGCTGTATTACGCGATCCGGATTTTCATGCCAATGCTTGTGCTGATTTCGGTCAGCTGGTCGCTGTTCTTTCTGGACGAATATCGCAAACGAATCGAGATCGCAGGCGCGAACCTGCTGGTTTTCGTGGCGTTCAACTGGGTCATTTCCGACGATCTGCCCAAGCTGGGATATCTGACATTCTTGGATTTCATCCTGCAATGGATGTTTGTAGTCACCGGTGCGGCGATCGTGTTCAACGTGATGCTACGACGGCTGAAACTGGCTGGGCGCGAGGCGTTTGCGGCCAAGCTGGACAATTACGCGATCAAATGGATTTATCCGCTATCTTATGCGGCGATAATCGGCTTTGCGATCCTGAACTTCCTGGTCAGGTGATAGATGCTGGACCGACGTCCGGCGCGCGCCTAACGTGGCCCCGATGTTGCGCTACACCCTGAAACGCCTGCTTTCGCTTGTGCTGAGCCTAATGGTCGCCTCGCTTGTGATTTTTGCAGTGATTGAGATCGCCCCAGGCGATCCGGCGCAGTTCATGCTGGGCGTGAACGCGCAGCCTGATACATTGGCAGCGCTACGCAGCGAGTTGGGGTTAAACGCCTCAAAACCCGTCCGCTACCTCGCTTGGGTCAGCGGTATGCTGCAGGGGGATTTCGGCACCTCCTACACTTATCGCACACCGGTGGCGGGGATGATCGCGGACCGGCTTTGGGTTTCGCTGCCACTGACGCTCTATGCGCTGGCAATCTCGACCCTGCTTGCTTTTCCGGCCGGAATCTACGCTGCCTCGCAACGAGGGCGGATGGGGGATGCCGCGATGATGGGCACCACGCAGCTGGGCGTTGCGATTCCGAATTTCTGGTTCGCGATGATGCTGGTGCTGGTATTTGCGGTGAACCTGCGCTGGTTCAACGCGGGCGGGTTTCCCGGGTGGGACAAAGGCGTCTGGGCCGGTCTGCACGCGCTGACTCTGCCCGCGATCTCTCTGGCGCTGCCGCAAGCGTCGATCCTTGCGCGCGTCATGCGATCTGCCCTGTTGGACGTACTGGGCGAGGATTTCATGCGCACCGCCCGCGCCAAGGGTCTGAGCCGCAGGCAGACGATTTGGCGGCATGGGCTGCGCAACGCGCTGATCCCGGTTCTGACCATCATCGGGCTGCAGGTCTCGTTCCTGCTGGCCGGTGCCATCATCATCGAACAGGTGTTCTATCTGCCCGGTCTGGGGCGGCTGATCTTTCAGTCCATCAACTCTCGCGATCTGATCGTTGTGGAATCAGTCGTGATGCTGCTGGTCTTTGTGGTGATCACAGTGAATTTTCTGGTCGATCTGACCTACGCTTTCGTTGACCCAAGGCTGAGGGCGCGCACATGAGCCGGGGTTTGTGGATCGGATCGGGTCTGACCGCCCTTATGCTGGGGCTGGCGCTGGTGTCGCTGGTCTGGACGCCCTACTCCTACGAACAACTCGACATCCCGAACAAGCTGCTGCCACCCAGCCTTGCGCATCCGCTGGGCACCGATCATTTCGGCCGTGATATACTCAGCATGATCATGGTCGGGATCCGCACGTCGATGGGTGTCGCCATGGTCGCGGTTGCGATCGGGCTTGCCTTCGGTATCCCGCTGGGCCTGCTGGCCAGCCAGCGCAAGGGCGGATGGATCGACGAGATCATCATGCGCACCAATGACGTCATCTTCGCCTTCCCTCTGCTGGCGATGGCGATTCTGATCACCGCCGTCTTCGGCCCTTCGGCCACCAACGCCATCGTGGCCTTTGGCATCTTCAACATCCCCGTCTTTGCCCGTGTCGCGCGCGGCGGCGCGCTCAGCCTGTGGGAGCGCGAGTTCATCTTTGCAGCGCGCGTCGCTGGCAAGTCGCGCATGCGGATCAGCGCCGAACACATCTTGCCCAACATCCTCGGCATCCTGATCGTGCAGGGCACCATCCAGTTCGCCCTGGGCATTCAAGTCGAGGCGGCGCTGTCTTTTGTCGGGTTGGGCGTTCAACCGCCGACCCCCTCGCTGGGCCGCATGCTGGCCGATGCGCAGACTTTGGTAACCATCGCGCCACATATTGCCATCTTTCCGGGCCTTGCGATCATCGGCATCGTGGTGGGTCTGAACCTGATGGGGGACGGGCTGCGCGACTGGCTCGACCCCCGCATCCGGGTGGTGCGCGCATGAGCCTGCTTGAGATCACTCGGCTATCCCTATCCATCGCGGGCAAACCGATCCTGTGCGATGTCGATCTGTCCGTGAACAAGGGTGAAATCGTCGCCGTCACCGGTGAAAGCGGCTCAGGCAAATCAATGACCGCGTTTTCTGTCATACAAATTCTGCCCGGCAGCGCGAAAGTCACAGGTTCGATCCAACTGGACGGGACCGAGCTGACCGACCTGCCGGAAGCGCAGCTTTGCGCCCTGCGCGGCGCCCGGATCGGCATGGTGTTTCAGGAGCCGATGAGCGCGCTGAACCCGGTAAAGACCATTGGCGAACAGGTGGCCGAAACCATCCTGATCCATGGCGCACTACCCTTGGGTCAGGCCCGCGCGCAGGCTCATGAGATGTTGTACCGCGTCGGTCTTCCGCCGGATCAGTTCTCACCGCGTCGGTTTCCGCATGAATTGTCGGGCGGCCAGCGCCAGCGGGTGGTGATCGCCATGGCCATCGCCCTGCGCCCGGACCTGCTGATCGCGGATGAGCCAACAACCGCGCTGGATGTCACCACACAAGCGCAGATCCTCGACCTGCTCAAAGGGCTGGTTAGAGAGTTCGACATGGGGCTGTTGATGATCACCCATGATCTGGCGGTTGTCTCTGACATGGCAGATCGCATCGTGGTGATGCGCGCAGGCGCATGTGTGGAAACCGGACCGACACGTCAGCTCTTTTCCCAAATGCGCCACCCATACACCCGTATGCTGTTCGAAGCGTCACGCCACCGCGTCGATCTGCCCGAAAAACATAGCTCCGTGGCGCTGCTCTCGGTTCAGGACGTGGTGCGCGAATACAGGTTGCCGCGCACGAAGCTGTTCACGCCAACCGAGTATCACCGCGCCGTCGATGGAGTGGGCTTCACACTGCGAAAGGGTGAGCGATTGGGACTTGTCGGGGAGTCCGGTTGCGGAAAATCGACCCTGACACGAGCCATACTGGGGCTTGAACCAGTCCAAGGCGGCCAGATTCTGTTGAACGGCGCACCGGTCTACACCGAACGCGGTGCGGATCTTGCCGTGCGTCGCGGCATGCAGGTGGTGTTTCAGGACCCGTTCGGTAGTTTCAACCCCCGTCACCGCGTTGCGCGGCTGATCACTGAACCCTATCACCTGCTTGAAAACCCTCCCTCGGGCACGGAACGCGCCGACGCTGTGGCCGATGCCTTGCGTGCCGTTGGCCTGTCGCCAGATGATGCGAACAAATACATCCACGAGTTCTCCGGCGGTCAGCGGCAACGAATCGCCATCGCCCGCGCTCTGATCATCAAGCCGGACCTGATCCTGTTCGACGAGGCAGTTTCGGCGCTTGATGTCTCGGTTCGCGCGCGCATCCTCGATCTGGTGGCCGAGCTGTGTGAGAGCCATGACCTGAGCTATCTCTTCATCAGTCACGACCTGAGCGTGGTGCGCACGATCACCGACCGGGTGCTGGTGATGCGTGCAGGCCGGATCGTGGAAGAAGGCGATACCGAACAGGTCTTTTCGAACCCGAGCCATCCCTATACGCGCGCGCTGATTGCCGCTGCGCCGGTTCTTCCCGACATCGACACCCAGCACAGGAGCCACCCCCATGTCTGATCCGATCTGGTTTGATCCCACGCTTTGCCTGATCGGCGGCGACTGGCGGCCGGCTGGCCAAACGCTGCCGCTGACCAACCCGTCCGACGGCAGCGAGCTGTGCCGGATCGCGCGGGGCGGCGCTGGCGACGTGGACCTTGCCGTCGCGGCGGCGCGCGCGGCGCTCGATGGCGAATGGGGTGCGATGACCGCCGCCGAACGCGGGCGCATCCTGCTTCGTCTATCCGGTTTGGTCCGCGATAGGGTCGAAGATCTGGCCCGGTTGGAGGCGATGGATGTGGGCAAACCCCTGACGCAAGCCCGTGCCGATGCGCTAGCGCTGGCGCGGTATTGCGAGTTCTATGGCGGGGCCGCCGACAAGGTGCATGGGCAGACCATCCCCTATCTCGACGGCTACACCGTTTATACGCTGCGCGAACCGCATGGGGTGACGGGCCATATCGTGCCGTGGAATTATCCGATGCAGATCATTGGCCGCTCAGTGGGCGCGGCGCTGGCGATGGGCAACGCGACGGTCCTGAAACCCGCCGACGAGGCCTGCCTGACCGCGCTCGCCTTTGCCCATCTGGCGCAGGAGGCCGGCTTGCCCGCAGGTGCCCTAAACGTTGTGCCCGGATTGGGGACCGAGGCCGGGGCGGCGCTGGCCGCGCATGGGGATGTCGATCATATCTCCTTCACCGGGTCAGTGGCGACAGGTGCACTGGTGCAGCAGGCGGCAGGCGGCAATGTGGTTCCAGTGACGCTGGAACTGGGCGGGAAATCTCCGCAGCTTGTCTTTGACGATGCCGATCTGGAAGCCGCGCTGCCATTTCTGGTCAATGCGGGCATTCAGAATGCGGGCCAGACCTGCTCGGCCGCGTCGCGCATCCTGGTCCAGCGCGGTGTCTATGACGCGGTGCGTGATCGGATGGCAGCGGCGTATGGCGAGTTGACTGTTGGCCCCGCTTTGTCAGACCCGCGCGTCGGGCCACTGATCTCAGCCCGGCAGCAAGAGATCGTTTCGCGCTATCTCGACCTGGGCTCGGATCTTTGTGTGATCGCGCAAGGGCAGATCATGCCAGAGGCACCGGATACCGGGCATTACGTGCGCCCCACCCTGTTTGCTGATGTGCCCGTCGGGCACCCATTGGCACGGGAAGAAATTTTCGGCCCGGTTCAGGTCATCATCCCCTTCGACACCGAAGAACAGGCCCTTACCATCGCCAATGGCACCGATTACGGGTTGGTTGCGGGCATTTGGACCCGCGACGGCGCGCGGCAGATGCGACTGGCGAAGCGGCTGCGTTCGGGGCAGGTTTTTGTGAATAATTACGGCGCAGGCGGCGGGGTGGAACTGCCCTTTGGCGGGGTTGGCAAGTCCGGACATGGGCGCGAAAAAGGGATTGAAGCGCTTTACGGGTTTTCGCAGTTGAAAACCGTCGCGGCCTATCACGGGTGAGGCGGCTCAGACCACCACGTCGATCTTCTCCTGCGCGCCAACCTGAAACACCCGCTTGTAGCGCGCAATCTCGTCGGCGGGACCCATCGCCTTTTCCGGATTGTCCGACAATTTGACGGTGGGCCGCCCATTGGCCGACACAGCCTTGCAGACCAGCGAGAACGGCGCAAGACCGTTGCCCTGCACCAGATCGCGGAAATCGTTGGTCAGCAGCGTGCCCCAGCCGAACGAAATCATCGCCTGCCCCGCAAATTGCCGGTGCAGCGACGCGATCGAGTCCACATCCAGCCCGTCGGAAAAGATGATCCGTTTCTCAAGCGGGTCTTCGCCGCGCGCGCGCCACCAGTCGATGGCAATCTGCGCCGCCTTTGCCGGATCACCGCTATCGACCCGGATACCAGTCCAGCCCGCCAGCCAATCCGGCGCGCGATCCAAAAAGCCGCTGGTGCCATAGGTATCGGGCAGGATGATGCGCAGGTTGCCGTCATGCTCTTCGTGCCAGTCGCTGAGAACGTCATAAGGGGCTTGCGCCAGTTCCTCGTCGGTTTCGGCGAGCGCGGAATAGACCATCGGCAACTCATGCGCGTTGGTGCCGATCGCCTCGACCTCGCGCCGCATGGCGATCAGGCAGTTCGACGTGCCGGTAAAGGCCGGACCCAGCCCCTCGATCATCGCCTGCACACACCAATCCTGCCACAGGAAGGAATGGCGGCGACGGGTTCCGAAATCGGCGATGCCCAGCCCGTCAATGGCACGCAGTTTTTCGATCTTCTCCCAGACGCGGGTCATGGCGCGGGCATAGAGCACCTGCAATTCGAACCGCCGCATGTCGTTGATGACCGCGCGCGAGCGCAGTTCCATCAGCACGGCGAGCGCCGGAATTTCCCACAGCATGACCTCGTGCCAGAGCCCCTCGAAGGTTAATTCATACTGATCGCCGCGCCGTTCCAGGTGATAGGGCGGCAGGCGCAGCCCCTCGAACCACTCCATGAAATCAGGCCGGAACATCTGGCGTTTGCCATAGAAGGTGTTGCCGCGCAGCCATGTGCTTTCGCCGCGGCTCAGGCGCAACGACCGGATGTGGTCAAGCTGTTCGCGCAGCTCGCCCTCGTCAATCAGATCCGCCAAGGGGACCGTAAGGGTACGATTGATCAGCGAAAAACGGACATGCGTATCAGGCCGGTTTCGGAAAACCGACTGGCACATCAACAGCTTGTAAAAATCCGTGTCGATCAGAGACCGGACAATCGGATCGATCTTCCATTTGTGGTTATAGACGCGCGTTGCGATATCCACGGCACACCTCGGGCTTTTTGCCGGTCATGGATACGGCAGGTTTTGCGCCAAGGCAATTTCAATGACCCGCGCGCCGGGCCGAGGCCGATGCCCGCGCATAATGGGTCAGCCGTTCCATCAGATCGCTGCGTCGGATCGGCTTGCTGAGGAAATCGTCCATACCAGCGGCGTCACATGCGGCGCGGTCGCTGTCAAAGGTATTGGCAGTCAGCGCGATGATTCTGGGCTGCGCGCCATCGCCGGCGCGGATCATCCGCGCCGCCTCAAGCCCGCTCATCACCGGCATGGCGACATCCATCAGGATCAAGTCGGGCGGGTTGCGCTGTACCGCCTCGACTGCTTGCGCGCCGTTATGGGCAAATTCCAGGTTCAACGGAACATCTTTGAGGAACTTGCTGATCAGCAGGCGATTGACCTTGTTGTCGTCGGCCACCAGCAGCCGCATTCCGTCAAGCTCAAGGCAGGGGCCGCGTTCTGCCTTGCCCTCCGGCAATCGGGCCTGAGAGGCGAAACCGAACAGCAGCATGATACGAAAGCAGGTCCCCTGCCCCAGCTCGGAGGTAACCGATATGGATCCACCCATTGCCTCAACCAGTTCTTTCGAGATGGTCAACCCAAGGCCCGTGCCGCCATGGGTGCGGTTGATATCCGCATCCGCCTGCGAGAACCTGTCAAAGACGTGATCGAACTTGTCGGGCGCGATCCCAATACCGGTATCCGAGACCTTGATCGTGACGGCATGACCATCATCGCGTGCCGCCACCGAAAGGGTAACACTGACCTTGCCCTCGGCGGTGAATTTCAATGCGTTTCCGATCAGGTTGATGAGGATCTGGCGCAACCGGCCCTCGTCCCCCAGCACCAGCGGTGGTACCAAGGTCAATGCCCTGAAGGTTAGTCGCAGGTCCTTGCTCCGCGCCTGCGGGGTCAGCAACTGCGTGCTTTCGCGCAGACAACTCAGCAGGTCGAACCGTACCGGGCGCAGCACGGTCTTGCGCGCCTCAAGCTTGGACAGGTCCAGAATGTCGTTGATGATGGTCAGAAGCGCCCGGGCTGAGCTGCGAATCGTCAGGGCGTTTTCGCGCTGATCGGCGTCTAGTTTGGAATCGAGCAGCACATCCGCCATGCCGATCACACCGTTGAGGGGCGTCCGCAGTTCATGGCTCATCGTCGCTAGAAACTCGGCCTTGACGCGCGCACCACGCTCCGCCGCCTCGCGCGCGGCAGTTATTTCCCTGGCATGCGCGCGAGCGGCAGTGACATCGCGTTCGACAGCGACCCACATTTCGACCCTGCCATTAGGGGCCTTGACCGGCACCAAGTTGATTTCGACCCAGATTCGCTGCCCGGTCTTGGAGGCATTCAGAATTTCGCCGCGAAACTTGTTGCCTGCGGCAATTGCCGCAGTAAGGCGCTTGAGCGTGCCCGGGTCGGTCTCGGGCGCATTCAAAAGGTCACCGGGGTACTTCCCGATGGCCTCTTGCGCGGTGTAGCCAGTGATCCGGGTAAAGGCGTCGTTGACCCAGGTGATCCGACCCCGCACGTCAGAAAGCAACACGCTGTCATTGGCATTGCGGGCCACAAGTGACAATTGCAGCGCCTCGCGTTGCCGCCGTGCCAACCGTCGACTTTTGCGCAGCAACTCAAGCGTCGAGGCGCGCTGGCGTTGGAAATTCTGGTTCACAAACCCCTGAAAGAGCATCACCATATACGCCAGAAGCAGGATCGCAGAAAGGTTCGGCACCAGAGCGGCGGTGTTGGCAGAACCGGTCAGATATGTGCCGATGTTGAGCGTGAGCGCTGTTGTCCCATAGATGGTCAGCCGCACAATCGATGCGCATCGGTGATAAGGCATGGTCAGGCCAGCATCAATGGACGCCCCGGTCAGAAACGCCATTGCAAAAAACGGCGACAGCCCGGTCACCGGACCGGTCCAGCCGATATAGACGCAGAACGCGATTGTCAGCGCTTGAAACGCTGCTGTCAGCGTGCTGAATTGTTTGGCGCGCCGATACCCCCGCCCCGCAGGAATCGGCATCGGCAGCGAGCGCAGATAAAGGCAATCCACTGCCTCTCCGATCAAGGCCGCAAGAACTGCGATCAGGCCCGAAGCCGGCCCATTCGTCACCACCAGCGCAATACCGCCGGTGATGGTCACGATCTGCCGGGTACCGAAATTGGCGATGCGCCAACGCGCATAGCGGCGCAGCATACCGCGCCGACTGTACCTGGTTTCAAACCCGCTCAACTGGTCGGTCCGCGACGACCCGGTATGCGACATGACCCCGCCTTGGGCAATTGTTTCATCCCGGCAAGGGATAGCCCGGCAAAGGTTAAGAATTCGCAACCCCGGATGTCAGAGCAGGCGGACACCGGCGTCGGTCATCGCTGCAGTCGCGGCTGCCATCGACCCGTCCAGATCGATAGCCCGGCAGGCCTCCATCCGCACCGCGACAGCATAACCCAGCCCAGCCGCATCGACTGCCGAGTAATGCACACAGAAATCGGTGGCGAGGCCCACAAGCGTCAGATCAGTGATCCCGCGCGTCCGCAGATACCCGTCCAGCCCGGTCGGCGTTACGCGGTCATTCTCGAAAAAGGCGGAATAGCTGTCGATCGCGGGCCGGAACCCCTTGCGCAGGATCAGATCGGCGTCACTCCGCAGATCGGCATGAAACGCGGCACCTGCCGAGCCCTGAACGCAGTGGTCGGGCCACAGGACCTGGGGACCATAGGGCATCTCGACCAGATCATAGGGCGCGGCCCCGGCTCGCGTGCTGGCGAACGAAGAATGGCCCGCCGGGTGCCAGTCCTGTGTTAGCAGGACAGTCCCGAACCCCTCCATCATCCGGTTGATGACGGGCACGACCTCATCACCGCCGGGCACTTCCAACGCGCCGCCGGGGCAGAAATCGTTCTGAACATCGATGACCAGAAGGGCTTCGGACATGGCATCCTCCGTTTTCTGAATGACTATGTAACGCACCGCCCCGCGTCAATCGGCGTCTTGCAGATGCGGCCCGACGGGACTAAATCGAAGCCGCCGGATCGCCCGCCGCTCGACGCAGACCCTATCCTTCACTTCCGGCACCTAACCAACCTGGACCGCCCGCATGTACACGATCGCCGCCCTTTACCACTTTTCCCGCTTTGCCGACCTCGCCGCCCTGAAACCCGCGCTGCTGGATCTGTGCTGCGCGCAGCACGTGAAGGGAACACTGCTGCTAGCAGGCGAAGGCATCAATGGCACCATTGCCGGGCCACGCGCGGGCATCGACGTGGTGCTGGCGCATATTCGTGCCTTGCCGGGCTGCTCGGAACTGGACTGGAAAGAGGCGACCAGCGACCATCCTCCCTTTGGCAAGATGAAGGTACGCCTGAAAAAAGAGATCGTCACCATGGGCCAGCCCGACGTCGATCCAAAAGCGCGCGTCGGGCACTATGTCGAGCCCGAGGACTGGAACGATCTCATCCGGTCTGACGATGTTGTGGTGATTGACACAAGAAACGATTACGAGGTCGCCATCGGCACATTCGAAGGCGCGATTGATCCCAGGACCGACAGTTTTCGCGAGTTTCCCGATTGGTGGCAGGCCAACAAGGACCGGTTTCACAACAAACGGGTCGCGATGTTCTGTACCGGCGGCATCCGCTGCGAAAAATCGACCAATTACCTGCTTGGCCAGGGCGTCGAGGACGTGTTCCACCTCAAGGGCGGCATCCTGCGCTATCTGGAGAAGGTGCCGGAAGAGCAGAGCAGTTGGGACGGTGAATGCTTTGTCTTCGACAACCGCGTCTCGGTCGGGCACGGGCTGGTCGAGGGGCCGCATGAGCTGTGCCATGGCTGCCGCCGTCCGATCCTACCCGAGGACCGCTCGCGGCCAGAATACGAGGCGGGCGTGTCCTGCCACCAGTGCATCGACGAGACCAGCGAGGCGGACAAGACCCGGTTCCGCGAGCGTCAGAAACAGATCGCGCTGGCCCATTCACGCGGCGAAGAACATCTGGGGCAGGCGTAGAGCCGGTTCGGTCGGGGCTTGCACAGCGGGCCCCTAAGCGTGATGATTTCATTCGGGAAATCCACAGAACGGGTTAGTGATGTCTATAATGGTCATATTGGAAAAAGAATTCCGGCTGACCTTGCTGGGGGCCGCAGCCATGGTCTGCGTCAGCAGTGCCGCCTTTTTCTTCCTGTCCCATCTCGACGAACGGCAGGCGGGTGACGCCTTTGGCAATGTCGCCACCATTGGGCTGGCGATCTGGCTGCTGGTTCAGATCTGGCTACACGTGGTCCTTGTGGAAAGCCCGCGACGACAGCTCATCATCATGGGGATTTCCTTCATCCAGGTGGTGCCGTTCCTGTTCGCCGCCGTCTACGGCGCGTTTGGCTATGACGACTTTTGCGTGATTGGTGCCGAGAAGCCGTCGGATGTGCTCTATTTCTCTTACGTGACCTTTACCACAGTCGGGTACGGAGACCTGCAACCCGTCGGGCTGTGCCGTGCCGTTGCGGTGACCGAGGCGATTGCCGGATATGTGCTGCTGGGCCTTTTTGTGGCGGCGACCATCGGGTCTTATACCCATACGCATCAGCGCGACGACCAGGGCTGAACCTAAAAGCATCGCACAACTGATCTGAATCGCGCGCGATGCTCTATTCAGTTGTTTGAACGCGAAACTTAACCCGAAAACCAGTTCCCACTTTTTGGATCGTGCTCTAGCGGTTGCGGTCGATCCAGTTCGACATCAGTGACTTGTCGCGGAAACACTCATGCGGGATCGGGCGTCGTTTCTGTCGTGACAGACGCTCGGCGAAAGACACCTGTTTCCCGCTGGGGTAGTTGTCGAAGGGCGAGGCGCCCCGCCCCTGATCGGCCGAGATCCATTCCGACATCCGGCGTCGGTCACGCCGGGCCTCGGGCGGGATTTCAAGCGCCGCGCGGGCGGCGATCGCAGTTGCGAATTGCATCTGCCGATCCGTCACCGGCAGTAGGTGATAATCATTTCCTGGCTCATTGAACCAGGTGTCACGGGCAGCGTTGACCATAAGAGACATCCTTGTTCCTTAACAAAAGGTATATAGAACAAAACCAGAACAAATTCAAGATCACGTCGCTGCAGAGACAGTTTCAAGTCGCGATAGGGATGGAAAACCGGCCAAAGCTGAGGTCTGGTATGCAGGACCACAACCAAGGAAAGATTGCCTCCATGATGTCGATCACCCCGGAACTTCTGACCGAGATCCGCACCCGGTTCGCTCAGATCGACCACTGCCCGCATCAGGGGTCCCGCGTCTTTTTCGAAAACGCCGGGGGCGCGCTGACCCTGAACGCGGTGGTCGACACTTCGACCCGCTATGCGGCCATCCCCGACAATCAGGGCCGCGACAATCCCGGCAGCCATGAACTGGTTAGGGTCATCGAGCGGGCCAAAGACGACATGCGGGTTTTCATGAATGCCAGTGGCGGGCAGTTCTTTGTCGGCGAAAGCGGCACCGAGTTGCTCTTTCGGCTGATCATGAATGCCTGCCTTGGCACCGGAGAGGGCGTCGTATTAGGCTCTACACTGGAACATCCCGCCACCCGCAGCGCCTGTGCGCGCTGGGCCGGGATCGCCGGGCAGCACCATGTGCTGGTCCCGCACGATGACGAGACCGGCACAATCACCGCCGCGGCCTATGCGCATGTGGTGACACCAGACACCAACGTTGCGACGATCATCCACACATCGCCGGTCACCGGCATGGGCGTGGATGTGGCGGCGGTTGCAGCGGCAATCCGGGCAATCGCACCCGAGGCAATCATCATCGTCGACGGTATCCAGCATGCCGCTCATGGCCGAATCGACATCGACAGCTATGACATCGACGGTTATGTGATCTCGCCCTACAAGGTATTTTCACGCCACGGCTACGGGCTGGCCTGGATCTCGGACCGGCTGACCGAACTACCCCACAATGCGCTGATCGATGGCCCGGAAGACAATTGGGAGATGGGCACGCGCGACACCGGCTCTTACGCGACGCTTTCGGATCTGGCGTCTTACTTCGAATGGCTCGGCACGCAGGTATCGGGCGAAACTGATCGCCGGGCACGTTTCGTGGCAGCAGGTGAGGCGATCCATGCACAGGAAAAGGCGCTGACCGATGCGATGATCCACGGCACTGGCAACTTGCCCGGCCTGAAGGACATGGGCGGGGTCCATATCATCGGCGGCATCGACAACCCTGCGCGCGAGGGGCTGGTCTCACTCTGGGTGGATGGCGAGGAATCGGTTGAGGTGGTTCGGAAGCTCAACGAACAGGGCATTCGCACTCATTTGCGCAAGGCCGACCACTATTCGGGCAATATCCTGACCCCGCTCGGGCGCAATGCCTGCGTGCGCGTATCCATGTGTCATTATAACAGCGCACACGAAGTGGCGCAGTTCCTTGCCGCAATGAAGGCGATCTGCGGCTGACCCGGTCCCGTTCCCGACGCAACATGTCGGGAACGGGCCATACGCGGGTCGATTCCTGTGGCTTTCTGAATCCCAGCACGAGCAGCAGGGAGCGCGCGAGTGATGAAAACCCACGCACAGGCCGTCGTGATCGGAGGCGGGCTGATCGGCTGCTCGATCCTTTATCATTTGGCAAAACTTGGCTGGACCGATGTTGTCCTGCTGGAACGGGACGAGCTGACATCGGGGTCCACCTGGCACGCGGCCGCAGGCATTCACGGGCTGCATGACAACAACAACGTCACGCGGATCCAGCACTACACGATGAATCTCTACAAAGAGCTGGAGCAGGAAACCGGTCAGGGCTGCGGCGTGTTCCAGCCGGGCTCGCTCTATCTGGCACAGACCGAGGCACGCGAGCATCAACTGCGTCTGCAAGAGGCCAAGGCGCGGTTCTATGGCCTGAACTTCCATGAACTCAGCCGCGAGCAGGCAATGGAATTGCACCCTTTGGCACAGTTCGATGACATCCGCTGCATCATGTATGAGCCCGATGGCGGCAATGTCGATCCCTCGGGCGTCACCCATGCTTATGCCGCCGGCGCGCGCAAGATGGGCGCTACAATTGAACGGTTTTGCCCCGTGTTAGGCACGGATCCGCAGCCTGACGGATCATGGATCGTGCGCACGGAAAAGGGCGATATTCATACCCAATGGGTTGTGAATGCCGCCGGGCTTTGGGGGCGTGAGGTTGCGGCGATGGCGGGGCTGGAGCTGCCCCTGCAACCGACCGAGCATCAGTATTTCGTCACCGACGCGATAGACGAGGTCGCCGCGCTTGGCCGCCGACTGCCCTCGATCGCCGACCGCGATGGTGAATATTACTTTCGCCAGGAAGGCAACGGACTGCTGATCGGAGCCTATGAAAAAGACATGCGGTTCTGGGCCGAAGAGGGCACGCCGCTGGATTTCGCCCATGACCTGTTCCCCGATGATCTGGACCGGATCATGGACAACGTGATGCGCGCGACCGAGCGGGTGCCGGTCGCCGCCACTGCCGGTGTCAAGCGCGTCATCAACGGGCCAATGATTTGGTCGCCCGATGCCAACGCACTCTGGGGGCCGGTGCCGGAACTCAGGAACTATTTCGTCTGCGGCGGCATCATTCCCGGTTTCTCGCAGTCCGGTGGGCTGGGGTTGCTGGCCGCGCAGTGGATGATCGAGGGCGAGCCGCAATATGACATGTTCGCCTGGGACCTGGCCCGCTTCGATGACTGGGCCGACAAGGCCTTCACCAAGGCCCGTGTGCAGGATCAATACACCCACCGGTTCGCCATCCACTTCCCCAACGAAGAACGCGAGGCGGGTCGCCCGGCACGGATGCGCCCCGCTTATGCGATGCAAAAGGACATGGGCGCTGTCTTTGGCCTGAATTCCGGCTGGGAACACCCGCTTTGGTTCGCGGATCAGCCGGGGACCGTCGACACCAACAGCTTCACCCGACAGAACTGGTGGGAACCGGTGGGTCGCGAGGCCAGGATGCTGCGCGAGGCTGTGGGCGTCATCGATATCTCGAACTTCGCCAACTACATCGTAAAAGGCGCGGGTGCGCAGGACTGGCTGGACCGGCTGATGGCCAACCGCGTGCCGTCCGAAACGGGTAAGTCCTGTCTGACCCCGCTGATCGGCATCCGCGGCGGAATCGCGGGGGATTTCACCATCACAAAGACCGACACCGACGCATATATGATGGTCGGCTCGGGCATGGCCGAACGCTATCACCAGCGCTTCTTCGATATGGTGGACCGGCCCGAGGGCACCACGCTGGACCGTGCGACCAACCGCATTGCAGGGTTCAATGTCGCAGGACCAAAAGCACGGGACATGCTTCAGCGGCTGACCAATACCGACCTGTCCAACGACGCCTTCCGCTTCATGCGCTCGGCAACGATCGAAGTGGCGGGCGTCACCTGCCTTGCCATACGCGTCAGCTTCACCGGCGATCTGGGGTGGGAGCTGCATTGCCCCGAAGAGAATCAAATCAGGCTCTATACCGCGCTATTGGAGGCTGCGCGCGACTTTGGCGGCGGGCCGGTCGGCGGTCGTGCGCTGGGGTCCTTGCGCATCGAAAAGGGCTATGGCTCCTGGGGTCGGGAATACAGCCCCGAATACTGGCCGCAAGAGGTCGGGCTAGAGCGTCTGGTCAAGCTCGATAAGGACTTCCTCAACAAAGAGGCCTATCTTGGCATCAAGGAAAACGCGCCGCGCGAGGTGCTGTCGGTTTTCGAGGTCGACGCAGTCCATGACGCCGATGCCAGCGGCGGCGAGCCGATCTTTCTGCCCGATGGCCGCCCGGTGGGGCGAGTGACATCGGGCGCTTATGGCTATTCAGTGGGACAGTCCCTTGCAATCGGTTTTGCCGATCCGGCGCTGGCTGGTCCGGGTGACGAAGTGGACATCTTCATTCTGGGCAAACCGCATCGGGCACGGCGACTTGCGGTACCCCCGTTCGATCCTGAGGGCATCCGGTTGCGCAGCTGATCGTAGGAGGCAGACCATGGCGGAACGTTTCGACAGAATCGCAGCATTTACCCTTCAACAGAGCCGATCGGATATCCCCGAGAGCGCGTTGCAGGCGGCGGCTTTGATGACGCTAGACACGCTTGGCATCGTCGCGGCCTCTTCCCCGATGGAGGCGGGTGCGATCGCGCGCGACATTGCCGACCTGCTCTATGCCAGCAACGATCCCGGCCATGCCGCCCGGATGCTGTTTGACGGGCGCTCCGTCAGCCTGGCTGGCGTGGCCTATGCCGCAGCAACGCAAACCGACAATCTGGACGCGCATGACGGGTTCAATCCGGTCAAGGGCCATATCGGAGTCGCCGTCATTCCTGCACTTGCCGCGCTGGCACAACACCTGCCCGATCTCAGCGGGCCAGAGGCGCTGGCCGCGATCACCGTTGGGTACGAGATTGCCGGGCGGGCGGGACTGGCGCTGCATGCCTCGGTCAGCGACTATCACACCTCGGGTGCATGGAATGCCCTTGGAGTTGCAGCCGTTGCAGCGCGATTGCGCGGGCATTCCCCGGATCAATTGCGCCAAGCATTGGGCATCGCCGAATATCACGGCCCCCGCTCACAAATGATGCGCGAGATCGCCAACCCGACCATGCTACATGACGGGTCCGGCTGGGGTGCGATGGTGGGCATCTCTGCCGCCATCCTCGCCGAACGTGGCTTCACCGGTGCCCCCGCGATCACGGTCGAGGCCGAGAGTGCCGCGCTGCATTGGGACGATCTCGGCCGAGTCTGGCAAATGGAGCGGCAATATATCAAGCCCTATCCGATCTGCCGTTGGGCCCATGCCGCCATAGACGCCGTCGCCAGCATCATGCAGACCCACGACCTGACCCACGACCAGATCGCCCGCGTCCGGATCAACAGTTTCCACGAAGCCGCCTGCCTGTTCCCCGATATGCCCGAGACAACGTCGCAGGCGCAGTATTCACTGCGCTTTGCCGTTGCCAGCCAGATGGTGCGCGGAACGATCGGCACGGCGCAAATTTCAGGACCGGGTCTGAGCGACCCGGTGGTGGCCGCCATTCTGCCAAAGATCGAGGTTGTCGAAGCCGACACGCACAATGCGCGTTTCCCCACCCATCGCACTGCCGATGCCCAAATTGAGACAAGCGACGGCCGGGTTCTGCTTTCGGGCGACACCCATGCGCGCGGCGGGGTAGAAGTGCCGATGTCCGAAGCGGAGATCACCGGGAAATTCATGAGTTTTACTGCGCCCTGCCTTGGCGAGACTCGCGCGGCGGCAATCCGCGACCGTGTTTTGAGCCTAACACGGTCAGAAAGCCGCGTTTCCGATCTGCTGCCGCTGCTCTGTGAGCCGGTGTAAGGGTGCTCAGTCGCTGTCCGGGTCAGGCGGGTTCGGGATGGAGAGATAAACCTCGCGCGGGATGCGGGTGATCCCTTTCAGCCCCAGAAGCTGCCGGTCGGTTTCGCCCAACTGCGCTATGGCGGTCGCAACCGCGTCAAAGATCGTATCGACAGGTTGCCCCATTGCCGTGATCAACGGCAGGCCCGGGGTTGGCTCGGTCACGTCAAGCACGCGCAGCCGTTCTGCAAAGGGCTCGTAGGCCCGGATCAACCGCCAGCTCACCGCGTCCAGCGCGGCGATATCAGCCTTGCCGTCGGCGACGTATCGGGCCGAATTCAGATGGCCGTGTGAGCGTAACCGGTGTTTGAACCAGAATCCTTTCGCCACTATATGCGAATAGGGCGCGGCATAGCCGGATTGCGAAAAGACTTCGTTATAGGCAAATCTTGCGTCCTGAAAAGCTTGAAGCTCTGAGCGCGCATCGTCCGCCCGCACCACCAGCACAGAACGGTAATAGCCGGGCGGGCAGCCGTCGACCCCGAAATCCGGCGTTCCGACCAGTTCGACCTTGTCGTGCAGCCAGAGACGATAGGGCATCCCGCAGGTCTGGCTCAGAACCAGATCTGGATCTTTCCAGACCGTGAATTCTTCAGCCTCCTGCGACAGGACCTGCGGAGCAGTAACACCCGATAGGGCAAGAGTGGCCCGGATCAGACCCCAATACCGGGCAATCGCTCCGTCAAGCTCCGGGCGCCGGTACATCATCAAGCTGGCGATCATTGGGGCGTCCGGCTCCTGTCTGGTCTTCGCCGGAGCGCCGCTGCGTCATGCGGCGTCGCCGGGCACCTCATCGTTCTGGCGGCGCTGCATCCATGCGTCAAGCTGTTCAACCTGCACGTCGCTCATCCGCAACCCCAGCTTTGTACGCCGCCAGGCCACATCCTCGGCCCGGTGGGCATATTCATGGGTCATCATCCAGATCACCTCCCGCTCAGTCAGGGTGGCGCCGAAATCCTGACCCAGGTCATCAAGGGTCCGGGCATCTTCAAGCAGGGGCCCGGCCTCGGTGCCATAGGCCCTGACAAGGCGGCGCGCGTGATATGGGCTGAGGAACGGGTAGTCCCGTTCAAGTTCACTGACCAGCCGATCAAAGCCGTCCACCGGGAAGT
Organism: Ruegeria hyattellae; assembly: GCF_041537925.1. NCBI lineage: Bacteria > Pseudomonadati > Pseudomonadota > Alphaproteobacteria > Rhodobacterales > Roseobacteraceae > Ruegeria > Ruegeria hyattellae. The sequence goes on from NZ_JBGOSH010000003.1 coordinate 53,074, forward strand.
CCCCGCCGGGCAGGGCTACACCAGCGGTCCAGGGGCCTTTGTCGTTTGGCAATTGCGCCACGATCTTCTCCAGCGCCGATTCTGCCAGCCGCCGATAGGTAGTGATCTTGCCGCCGAACACATTCAGAACCGGCGCGCCACCGGTGGCGTCCACCTTGAGCGTATAGTCCCGCGTTGCCGCAGTTGCCGAACTGGTCCCGTCATCATAGAGCGGTCGCACGCCGGAATAGGTCCAGACCACATCGGCATCGCTCAGCTGCGCCTTGAAATACTGGTTCGCGAAATCCAGCAGATAGGCCTGCTCCTCCTCCGTGCAGCGTGGCTTGTCCTGTGGGTCGTGATGTTCGGCATCGGTGGTGCCGATCAGGGTGAAATCCGTCTCATACGGGATCGCAAAGATGATCCGGCCATCAGTGCCCTGAAAGAAATAGCATTTGTCGTGATCATAGAGCCGCTTTGTCACGATATGGCTGCCACGTACCAGACGGACATCCTCGCGGCTGTTGATCCGGACCTTGTTCTGAATGATATCGCCGACCCACGGACCGCCGGCATTGATCAGCATTCTGGTCTGCACGGTGCGGGTCTCGCCCGAGGCAGTCTGAACAGTCACCTGCCACAGATCATCGACGCGTTCCGCGCTCAGCACCTTGGTGCGAGTCATGATCCGCGCGCCGCGTGCCTGTGCGTCGCGGGCGTTCAGAACCACCAGCCGGGCGTCCTCGACCCAGCAGTCGGAATACTCATAGGCCTTCTGGAACTTGGGATTGAGCGGCTGACCCTCCGGCACCTCACCAAGCCGGACGGTGGTGGTACCCGGCAGGATCTTGCGCCCGCCCAGATGGTCATAAAGGAACAGCCCAAGGCGGATCAGCCAGGCGGGCCGACGCCCCTTCATCCAGGGCATGAAGAGGTTCAGCAGCTTCGATGTCGGCGTCTCGCTCTCGAACCGCATATCCTTGTGATATGGCAGCACAAAACGCATCGGCCACGAGATATGCGGCATCGCGCTGAGCAGCGTCTCACGTTCGATCAGCGCCTCGCGTACCAGGCGGAACTCAAAAAACTCCAGATAGCGCAAACCGCCATGGAACAGTTTGGTCGAGGACGACGACGTCGCCGAGGCCAGATCGTTCATTTCGGCCAGCGTCACCGAATAGCCGCGCCCCGCCGCATCGCGCGCGATCCCGCAACCATTGATGCCGCCACCAATGATAAAAATATCGCAAACGCCTGTATCACCGTCCTTCGGCATCAACGCCTCCTGGGCTGAATCCATTCCTATGCTGCTCTATCCCAAAAACCGAATAGAAAGGAAGATAATGATTTTCGTTTGGGCTCTTTTTTTCTTTCCTCCTTATCCTGCTATGATAGCACGCGGTGACAAGCCGCTTGCAGAGTTGCAATCGTTCGGGCGGATTGGCGCAACAGGAGAATGACGTGGCCCAGACATTCCGGCACCCCGAGATCATCGAAATCGCGCGCCGCGACGGCCGGGTCACGGTTGACGGGCTGGCGCAGCATTTCGGTGTCACGCTGCAAACCATTAGACGCGACCTGACCGAACTGGCCGAGGCGGGCAAGCTGGACCGGGTGCATGGTGGCGCGGTGCTGCCGTCCGGCACCAGCAATATCGGCTATGAAGAGCGGCGCGGGCTGAACCACGCCGGCAAGATCGACATTGCCCGCGCCTGTGCCGCCCGGCTGCCCAATGATTGCTCGATCTTCCTCAATATCGGTACCACGACCGAGGCTGTGGCGGCGCAATTGCTGGGTCACGAGAACATTCTTGTAGTGACCAACAACATGAATGTGGCCAACATCCTAGCTGCCAACCCTGCCTGTCAGGTCAATGTAACCGGCGGCACGCTGCGCCGGGCCGATGGCGGGCTGGTCGGCACCATCACCACCGATGTCATCCAGCAGTTCAAGTTCGACTTCGCGGTGATCGGCTGCTCGGCGCTGGACAAGGATGGCGACCTACTGGATTTCGACATCCGCGAGGTCGGCGTGAGCCGCAGCATCATCCGCCAGTCGCGGCAGGTGATCCTGGTCGCCGATCACACCAAACTGCAGCGCAACGCTCCGGCGCGGATCACCACGCTGGGCGAATTGGGCTGTTTTGTCACTGACAGGCCCATCTCTGCCAAGCTGCGTGCGGCCTGCGTCGATTGGGGAACCGATGTGGTGATCGCGTCGGGCGAAGTGTGAGGCCGGGATCTGCAAGACGATGTCGCGCGACGCACTTGAGACAGCCTTCTAAAAAACAACAGGGACTGACCGGTAATTGATCAGTCCCTGTTTGGGGAGGTGTGAGCTGGGGGCGCATCACTTATGATACCTCTGACAACAGTGTTAACCTGTTTTGGGTCGGGTCGAAAATACGGGGATTCCCGTAAGTCGGGATATTTCTTGCACCTCTCTGGCAAGTTTTTCTTAAATTACAAACGCTTAACCGACCAATTCAATCGGCAGCATCAGGGCGGAAATGAACAATCATCGCAGATACGCAGTATTTCACACACCACCAGACGGAATTCTTGCCGAAAAAGCCGCCCAATGGCTCGGGTGGAACCCGGTTTCGGGCCTTTCACCAGAATTTCCCGGGTTGGACGGGTTGTCCGAATCGAATCGCAAGCTGACGGCACGGCCGCGCAAATACGGGTTTCACGGCACGCTGCGCCCGCCCTTCCTCCCGGCGCAGTGTCTGACCCTCACCAAACTTCAAGAATTAACAGACGAACTGGCCCACAACTTGCAGCCGGTGACGCTGGATGGGTTGTCCGTGGCTGCGCTGGGTCCGTTCCTGGCGCTGCGCCCGATTGGTGAGACAGGGCCGCTCACTGATCTGGCGGCGCGGATCATCGAGGCGACCGATAGCTGGCGCGTGCCCATGAGCGCCGAGGAACGCGCGCGGCGCAATCCCGACCGGCTGAGCCCGCAGCAACGCGCGTTACTGGATCGGTGGGGATACCCGTTCGTGATGGACGCGTTCCAGTTTCACATGACCCTGACCGGGCCGCTGCGGCCAGAAGAACGGGACCGGCTACGTCCCCTGCTGACCCGGTATCTCGAGGGCTGCATTCCACAGCCTTACCCGATCTCGGATTTGTGCCTGATGGGCGAGGCTGAGGATGGCAGGTTCCGCCTGCTCTCACGACATTCGCTGGGCGGGTAGAGCGCAATCCAAAGAGTGGGAACTGGTATTGGGATTGCATTGCGCATCAGAACAGCCGGGTAGCAGCACCGCCGGTAGACCCGGCGGCGCCATTTGGGTCAGGAGAAACTGACGCCGTTATTAACCATCGGCAAGGACGTGACCCGCTGCCCGGTCGCCGCGATCGCGTTGGCCAGCGCCGGGGCCGAGGGCGGCGTTCCCGGCTCGCCCACGCCGGTGGGCGATTCGGCCGAGGGCACGATATGCACGTCGATCGCCCCGATATCACCGATCCGCAGCGGCTCGTAATCCGGGAAGTTGGATTGATCGACCGCGCCTTCGGTCAGGGTGATCTCATTGCGCATGGCGTGACCCAGACCATAGCCGATGCCGCCTTCCATCTGTGCCTTGATCACATCGGGATTCACCGCGATGCCGCAATCGACCGCGCAGGTGACCTTTTCGATCTGCACGCCGTCATGGGCATTGCCCGAGATCTCGACCAGTTCCGCGACATAGCTGCCGAAGGACTTGTGCACCGCGATGCCCTGTGTTCGCCCGTCAGCCGCCTTGCCCCAACCGCCCTTGTCGGCGGCCAGTTGCAGGACCCCGGCAATACGCGCCTGATCCGTTTCGCCACCTTTCAGCAAGGCCAGACGAAACGCGACCGGATCGCGACCGGCGGCCTTCGCGGCCATGTCGATCATGGTTTCCATCACATAGGCCGTATGGGTATGCCCGACCGAGCGCCACCACAGTACCGTCGTCGCCTTGGCTACATCGGTCAGCCCAACAAACTGGCCGGGTATCGCGTAGGGCGAATCGGGCACGCCTTCGATCGAGCTGTGATCGACACCGTCATGCACCGCGAAATCTTCGAACGGAGTACCTTTCATGATCGACTGACCTGCGATCCGGTGATCCCAGCCAACGATGGTGCCAGCCTCATCCAGCCCGACGCGCACGCGATGGGCAAAGGCCGGGCGGTAGTAGCCGCCAGTGATGTCATCCTCGCGCGTCCAGACCAGTTTGACCGGACGCGTGCGGTCGGTGACCGCAAATGCCAGCGCCGCCTCGACCTGATAATCCGCCGTCGGCGTCGCGCGCCGCCCGAACGAGCCGCCTGCGAACAGCGTGTTGATCTGCACCTTCTCCATTGGCAGCTGCAGGATCTGGGACAGCGCCATATGCGGGCCGGTGGGCATCTGGCACCCGTCATGCAACAGAACACCGCCATCCGCCGTTGCTTCAATCGTGCAAGTCAGAGGTTCCATCGGAGCATGCGCCAGCAGCGGGAAGTAGAAGGTCTCGTCCAGCACGGTTGCCGCGCTGTCAATGCTGGCGGCAACCTGCGCCTGATCGGTGCCTGTCACGTTGTATTCCGGATCAGCATTCACGGCTGCAAGCAACTGATCGCGAATCTCGTCCGAGGACCGCGCCTCGGCTGCCGAGAAATCCCAATCGACCACCAGCGCCTCGCGCGCCTGCAGCGCCGCCCAGGTGTTTTCCGCAAACACCGCAACGCCGGCCTTGTTGGGCAGTTCCGTCGCCCGGATGAAGCCCTTGATTCCTTTGGCGTCACTATCGTCAAAACCGGCAACCAGCCCGCCCATGCGCGGGCTATGGGCGATCAAGGCAATCATCTGGTTGTCCAGATGCAGGTCCATCGCATATGTCGCGGTGCCGTTGATCTTGGGCGGCGTATCCTTTCGCCGGACAGCTTCATTGCCGATCAGCTTGAACTCGGATGGGTCTTTCAGGCGCGGCTCTGCCGGTGCTGCGATCTGCGCCGCCGTCCCGACAAATTCAGCCAAATGCGCTTCGTGCCCGGCCCCTTTGATGATGCCATCCTCCAGCGACAGCTCGACCATTTCGACATTCCACGCATTTGCGGCGGCTTGCAGCAGCATGTCCCGCGCGGCGGCACCAGCCTGCCGATATTGCATGAACGAGTTCGCCATGGCGGTGGACCCGCCCGTGCCCTGGAACGGACCAAAGAGCAGGTTGTTGTAGATTCCGGCGTCCGACGGCGCGAACTCATACGCGACATCTTCGATTGGAACGCCCATTTCCTCGGCGATCAGGGTGGTCAGGCCGGTTGCCGGACCCTGGCCCTTTTCGAAATGCTTGATGATCGCGGTGACGGTCCCGTCGGAGCTTATCTTGACGAAGGGGTTCAGCATCGCCCCCTCGGCGTTTGCGGCGGCAATCGCCCCATCGGGGCGCGCGCCCACATACAGCACGGCGGCAGTGGCGGCGGCACCTTTGAGGAACCCTCGGCGTGACGTGTTTAGGGTCATATCAGGCCTCCATTATCTGGGAAGCGCGCTGGATCGCGGCGCGGATGCGTTGATAGGTGGCGCAGCGACAGGCATTGCCATCCATATAGCTGTCGATCTCTTCGACCGTGGGCTGGGCGTTCTCAGTCAACAAGCCAACCGCCGACATGATCTGACCCGACTGGCAATAGCCGCATTGCACCACATCAAGCTCGGTCCAGGCCTGCTGTACGGCGGTCGAGACATCGCTGTTCAAACCCTCGATTGTGGTAATCTCGGCCCCTTCGACATCCTCGACATAGGTCTGGCAGGACCGGACCGGCTCACCATCCAGATGCACTGTGCAGGCCCCGCAAGAGGCGACGCCACAGCCAAATTTGGTGCCGGTCAGCTTCAGTTCATCGCGGATCACCCACAGCAGAGGGGTGCCCGGTTCGGCGTCGACATCTCGCGTCGCGCCGTTCAGTTTCAACGTCATTGCCATGGGGGGTCTCCTGTTCACGCTTGTTGCCCGAAACGGGGTAAACTGGCAGGTTTACCATACTTCTGTCATCTGCGAGTGTAAACTCGATAGTTTACACTTAGATTTGACCAGCCCAGAGTCCAGGCTCTATAGGTGGATGCCATGACCACCTGCGACACCACAAATGCGTCCAAGCAAGCGCAGATCATCGATGCCGCCGTGGCCGAGTTCCAGGAAAAGGGCTTTGCCGCTGCCAGCATGGATCGCATCACCGCGCGCGCCGGAGTGTCCAAGCGGACGGTCTACAAGTATTTCGAAAGCAAGGAAAAGCTGTACCAGTCGATCGTCCGGATCCTTTATGAGAAATTCGCCGATGCACTGAGCATGGCCTATGATCCGAGCCGCGATATCCGCGAGCAGTTGACCGATCTCGCCTGGGCCGAGGGCCACCTACTGACCTCGCCCGAGGTGATGGCCATTGCCAAGCTGGTCGTCAGCGAAAACCTGCGCAATCCGCAATTGGCCGTCACGGTACAAGGCAAGATTGATTCGAAGCGGGTCTTTACCGAGATGCTACGGGATGCGAGCCGCGACGGTCATCTCAACGTGGACGAACCCGAAGAAGCCGCCGAACAGTTCATCGCGTTGCTCAAATCCAAAGCCTTCTGGCCGGTGATCCTGGGCGGCGATATCCTCAACCAGACGCAAATGGCCCGCGTCGTGGACAACACCGTTGACATGATGATGAGCCGATATGGCACTACGTAGGTGCGGCGCCAAGACCGGATTGCCACCCGCTCAGAAGGCCGGGACGGCCTGATCCTCGGCGGCAGCGGCTTTCCTGATCTGGGTCGGGGTCTGTCCATATTCCTGCGAGATGGCACGGCTCAATGCCTCGGGCGAACCGTAACAATAGCGGTTCGCGACCCGCTGCACCCGATCGCCCCGTTCGATATCCTGCCGCGCAAGGGTCAGTCGCCATTTCCGCAGATAGGCCAACGGCGTAACGCCCATCGCCTGACGGAAAAGTTCGGCAAAACGGCTGACCGACAGGCCCGCCTCCTGTGCCAGCAGATCCACCCGCCAGTCCTGTCCGGGTCGGTGGTGCATGGCCACGATGGCGCGGCTGAGCCTGGGGTCGGCCAGACCGCCCAGCAGCCCCACCTGCATCTGACCCTGCTCGATCTGGCGCCGCATCAGCCGAACCAGCAGTACCTCGCCCAGCCGATTCAGTACCGATGCCGACCCGCAACGGGCGGCGGCCTGTTCGACAAGCAGCAGATCCACGACCGCACGCATCTCGGGGTCATTGATCAGGTCTTGCCGGATCTCGGGCGGCAGTGCCGCCAGCAGCGGGTTCTGGGACCCGCCCCAGGAGACCCGTGCAGATAGCAGAACCGCGTGCCTATCAGCCTCTAACAAGGCCATCTGACCACTTGCGCCGTAGATCAGGTAGTCAGGTTGCGCATCCCCTACAATCACAAGATTTGCCTGTACTACCGCGCAATGACGCACGGAGAGTGAAAAACGCGACATAAGGGCGGAAAGACGGTCCATTATTAGGAGCTCGGATTAGGTTTCGGGGTTTGGATCAGGTTTTTGCTATTTTTATGATACTAACTTGAGGTATCCCTATCGGCAAGCCCCACTCACAGGAGACACCAATATGCTGATGCCGCGCCAGAAAACCCCCGACCTGACGGTGCCCACGCTGGATCATGGCGAATTCGATCTGGCCACGGATGGGTCGGAAAAGGGGACCGTGATCTGCTTTTATCGCGGCCTGCACTGCCCGCTTTGCGCCACCTACCTGACCGAGTTGGAAAAGCGCGTCGACGACTTCGCCGAACGTGGCGTGAAGACTTTGGCGCTCAGTTCAGACGGCGAAAGGCGCACCCGCGAGATGGCCGACAAGATCAAATCGAGCAAGCTGCGGTTTGGCTATGACCTGTCGTTGGAAAAGGCGCGGGAATGGGGGCTCTATATCTCGACCTCACGTGGCAAGACGTCGATCGGGATCGAGGAACCCGCGCTGTTTTCCGAGCCGGGTCTGTTCATGGTGACGCCTGAGCAATCCCTCTACTACGGCTCGGTTCAGACCATGCCATTTGTGCGGCCGCATTTCTCAGAGCTTGTGGGCGCGTTGGATTTCGCGATCGCCAACAATTACCCGGCGCGGGGTGAATATCAGGGGTCCGTCTGATCGCTCGGCGCTGGATTTACAAGCAATCGAACAAGCGCCCCGGCAGCATGGAATGCCGGGGTAGGTTCAATGCCCGCATCAGGCAGAACATCATCGCCTGATTGGACGTGACCACCGGTTTGCCCAGCGCCGCTTCGACCCGCTCGACCACCTCGACCGACCGCATGTCGGTACAAGACAGGACGATCGCCTCGGCCTGTTCGTGGTCGGCCCGGCAGGCGAGGTCGTGGATCTCATCGGGCTGCAACTCTCCTTGCCCGTAATTTCCAAGCTCCCGACTGATATCGGCACAGCCCACGGTCTCAATCCCCTGGCTCTGCAGAAACCGCGCCGCCTGCCGGTTGATCTCGCCCAAATAGGGCGATGAGAATCCCACCTGCCTGACGCCTAGCGCCTGAAGCGCTGCCACCAGCGCCCCTGCGGCGGTGACGCACCGGGCACCACACATATCCGAGATGTTTTCGGCCAGGTTAGTGTCGAATTCCGGCCCATGGGTGAGCGTCGCGCTGGTACAGCCATACAGCACGATGTCGGGCCGTACCCCGGCGATCATCCGCAGATCATGACTGATGTCAGAGGCCCCCAGACCAGCCATCTGGTCCGCTCCTGGTATCTCGTCCACATCATACCCGCCCATCCGTTGAAAATGCAGCGTTGTGCCAGGCACACGCATCCGCATCAGGTCAGGTTCAAGATTGGTATTTGTAAAGGGCACCAGCACGCCGATCCGAGGCAGCCCGCGAGTGTCAGCCATCATGATAACGCCTCCTTCAGGACAGCGGTCGCGCGCTCCATGACCGGTGCGTCACAGATCGTGGCGCGCAGGCAGTCGGGCAGGCCATATCCCGCCATGCCCCGCATCAGCAGGCCCGAGCGCCGCAGCGCCCGATCGACCCGCGCCGCCCGGTCTGCGCTGTCAAAGCGGAGCAGCACGAAATTCGTATTGCTAGGCAGCACGTCGATGCCAATTGCGCGGCAGCTCTCCGAGAATGCATCGCGAATGTGCCCGGTCCTGGCGACGATCCTGCGCATATGGTCCTGATCGCGCATCGCCGCCGCCGCCATGCTCTGCGAGGCGGTCGGGATGTTGTTGGGATTGAGCAGCTTGCGCACCTCGCCCGCAATTGCGGGTGGGAAACAGCCCCAGCCAACCCGCGCACCTGCAAGCGCATAAGCCTTGGAAAACGTGCGCAAGACGACGGTATCGCCTCGCCCGGCAAGCGCGAAAATCTCGGAAGGGCCCTGTGCGGCATCGCAAAACTCGGCATAAGCCTGATCAATGACAAGCAACACGTCGCTGGGCAGATCCTCGCGCAGGCGCAGGATGTCGGCGTTTGGCACCATGGTGCCGGTGGGGTTCCCCGGATTGCACAGAAAGACCACCGCCAGATCAGGGGTCACATTGTCGAGGATCGCGTCGACAGACACGGTCAGACCGGGCTCCGGCAGCTGCCGGTAGGGCGCCTGCGCCTGCAAACTGGCGGTGGCCACAAAGGCATAGCTGTACGCGCTGCCCAGAACTACGCGTCCGGGGCCTGAATAGGCGCGGATGAGGCAGCCGATCAACTCCATCGATCCTGCGCCACATAGGATCATATTAGGGTCTAACACGTGCTTTTCGGAAATTGCCTGCCGTAGATCGCTCCAGTCGGGATCGGGGTAGAGCCTTGCTTGCGACGCCTCCTCGTGTGCGGCGACCAGCGCCTTTGGGCTGGGCGGAAAGGCACTTTCATTCTGCGCCATCGAGATAAGATCGCCGCCAAGATCAGCAAGCGCATAAGGTGCCATCGTCGCTACATGTTGAACAGGACGGATCATGGTTTACCCCCCTTTATAGTCGCGCATCACGCCAGCTTCGGTGACAAGCCCGCGCTTGAGATCACGCGCAATGGCGTCCGCGTCGCGCAAATCGGGCGGGCCAAATCCGCCGCCGCCCGGTGTTTCGAAGATCAACTGATCCTCGGACCCAACCCGCAACTCGCACTTGCCAGGCAGGTCCTCGGCCGCGCCGCGCAGCCGGATGCGACCCGGTGCGCCCGGCGCGCCACCTGCCCGCCCGAGGGCCGGGTGCTTCAGACGCTCGACCGACAGGAAGACCAGAAACGGCGCGCCATTGGCCGAGGACATCTCGATCCGCTGTCCCAGTCCGCCCCGATAAGTGCCCGCGCCGCCGGAATCGGGCCGCAGCTCACGCCGCCAGACGGTGACAGGGGCGACCGCTTCGGTGATCTCGACCTGCGAGCCGAAGACGCCCGACGGGTAGGCGGTGGCCGAAAGGCCATCCGCATAAGGCCGTGCGCCGGTGCCGCCATTGTGCACAGGCTCGATGGCAAAACCGCGCCCGCCTTCCCGCAGCACTTCGGGCGCGTGGCGCATCGGCAGATCGAACATGCACGAGGCCCCTTCGGCGGGCACCAGATCGGGCAGCGCATGATGCAAGCAGCCAAACACCAGATCCGGCATCAGTTGACCCAACGTGTGCCGCATCGCCACCGGCGCGGGGTGCTGCGCGTTCAGGATGCACCCGGCAGGGCCATCTACGGTGAACGGTTCCAAAGACCCCGCATTGTTGGGAATATCCGGCCCAACAATGCAGCGCAGCGCAAAGACCGTATAGGCCGTCGCATAGTTGAGCGGCACATTGATGCCCTTGCTGGAGCATCCCGAAGTGCCGGTGAAATCCACGTGAATGTTTTTGTTAGAGACTGTGAGGGCTGCGTGCAACTCCAGCTCGGCCTCGTATCCGTCCGTTCGCAGCATGTTGCGATAGACTCCGTTCGGCACGGCGGCGATGGCCTCCAACGTGCCACGCCGAGAGGTGTCGATGATGTAGGTGGCCAGCGCCTCAAGGTCGTCGAGGCCGAACTCCGTCATCGTTTCGACAAGACGCCCGGCACCCGCCTCGCAGCAGGCGATCAAGGCATAGATGTCGCCTTCGTTGGCGATGGGTTCGCGGCAATTGGCGCGGATGATCTCTATCAGTCCTTCGTTCAGCGCGCCCTGCGAGACCAGCTTGCAGGGCGGGATAAGCAGGCCCTCGTCGTAGATATCAGACCCCCCCGGCCCCATGCCCAACCCGCCCAGATCAACCAGATGCGAGGTGCAGGCGGTGAAGCCCACCACCCGGTCCTGCCGGAAGGCGGGCATCAGCAGAAGGAAATCATTCAGATGCCCCGAGGCGAGCCAGGGATCATTGGTCATGTAGATGTCGCCTTGTTGCATCTGCGCCGTGGGAAAACGCCGCATCAAGTGCTTCACCGCCTCGGCCATGGTGTTGATATGACCCGGCGTTCCGGTGACCGCCTGAGCCAACATCCGGCCCTGCGCATCAAACAGCCCCGCCGAGATATCACCGCATTCGCGCACGATCGGGCTGAAGGCCGCTCGGATCAGGGTCTGCCCCTGTTCTTCGACCACGGCCAGAAGGCGGTTCCACATGACTTGTAACCGGGCAGGAGAGAGAGCGGTTGTCATTCGGCACCTCCTATGGCGTGGCGGGTAAGCACCAGATTGCCCATCGCATCGACCTGCGCCGTGAAATCGCTGGACACCAGTGTGGTGCTTTGCGGCTCAGTGATCAGCGCCGGGCCTTGTATCTGGTCTCCGGGTTGCAGCGTTTTGCGTTTGACCAGATCGGCCTGCTTGGGCGTCCCATCCACATCGCAGATAATTGGGGTCGTTTGAGCGGAAAAATAGGATCTAATGCAGAGATTTTCGGCTTGCTGACTCACGGGCGCGCTTTGCGTCGACACCCTGAGCGACCAGTTCAAGATCTCGATCTCCATCCCCGGAACCGGTCTGGAGAACTGGCTGCGATACTCGACCTCGAACGCCTCGATGAGGCGGGGCAGATCCGACTGGGTCAGGGGGTGACCGGGCAAGGGGATCTCGATCTCATGGCCCTGTCCGGCATAGCGCATGAACGCGCTGCGCCTTGTCAGCCTTTCGGCATCGCCCGCGCCCTGGGCAACCACCGCTTCGGCCTCACCCAGCATCTGATCGAACAGGGCGTTGATCTGCGCAACGGGCAACGTGCCCAGACGCGCGTAGCGGGACCGAACGATCTCGAATGAGACCGGGGCAAACAGGAACCCGACAGCCGACCCGACGCCGGGATTGGGCGGGATCAGGATGCGCGCGACCCCCGCTGATCTCGCCAGCCGACTGGCATGCAGCGGCCCGTTGCCACCAAAGGCGATCAGCGTGCGGCTGCCCAGATCCTTGCCGGATTCCACCGCATGCATCCGCGCCGCCGAGGCCATGCTTTCCTGAACGATCCGACTGACCCCATCCGCCGCCTCGGCTGCCGACAGGTCGAGCGGCGCGCCGATCTGGTCGCTCAGCGCGACATGCGCAGCCTGCGCGTCGATCCGTATCCGTCCATCGGCAAACCCCTCGGGTCGCAGGAACCCCAGCTCGATATCGGCATCGGTGACCGTCGGCGCGGTGCCGCCGCACCCGAACGCTGCCGGACCCGGCTCTGACCCGGCGCTCTTTGGGCCAACCGTCAGCCGCCCCAACCGGTCGACACTGGCGATCGAACCGCCCCCGGCACCGATCTCGATCATCTCGATCACCGGAATGCGCACCGGCATCCCCGAGCCCTTGATGAAGCGCGCCGCGCGCGCGATCTCGAACCGGCGTGAGGTCTGCGGCTGCGCCTTGTCGATCAGACATAGCTTGGCCGTGGTGCCGCCCACATCCAGCGACAGGACGTGATCCAGCCCAGCCTGCGCCGCGATATGCGCGGCCAGTATCGCGCCCCCGGCCGGACCGGATTCGACCAGCCGGATCGGAAAGCGCGCGGCGGTGTCCAGCGTGCACATGCCGCCACCCGCCGTCATCATCAGGATCGGGCATATCAGCCCTTCGGCCCGGAACAGATCCTGAAATCGGTCCAGATAAGACTCCATCAGAGGCTGGATAAAGGCATTGGCCACGGTGGTGCTCAGGCGTTCGAATTCGCGCGCCTCCGGGCTGACCTCGGACGAGATCGACACGGTCAGACCGGGGCGGGCCGCAAGCAGGCTGTCCCGCAAGCAAAGCTCATGAGCGGGGTTGGCGTAGGAATGCAGCAGGCAGATCGCGACCGCCTCGGCTCTGCAGGCGTCGAGTTGTTCAAGCAACGGTGCGAAGGCGGTTTCGTCCAGCGGGCGCAACACCTGACCGTCGACTGACATCCGTTCGGGAATGGTGAACGCACGGTCGCGGGGGACCAGAAAATCGGGCTTCTCAAGGCTCAGGTCGTATTGCGCATAGCGGCGCTCATAGGCGATTTCCAGGATGTCCCGAAACCCTTCGGTGGTGATGGTGGCAACCCGCGCACCGCTCTTTTCGATCAGTGCGTTGGTGGCCAGCGTGGTGCCGTGGACAAAACCGTCAATCTCACCCAAACCGTGACCGGCCTGCGCCAGCACGTGCCTCGCGCCCTCCATCGCGCCAAGCGCTGGGTTTTCATGGGTGGTCAGGGTCTTGGTGGAACCTGCGATCCTGTCATGTCCTGACACCAGAACGGTGTCGGTGAAGGTACCACCGATATCAATGGCCAGCCGCAGCCTCGGGGGAAGTGTCATCTGTGATTCCAAATCTTGCCGTCATCCGTCGCGTTTACCGGCCATCCGGCCGAAGCGTGCGTCAGGCGACCAGATCACTGCCGGTCGCGCGGCGATCGAGTCGTTTTGGAATATGCAAACAGGTCATGGCTCCAGACTTTCAGGCCAAAACAGCCGCCGCTTGCCGGTTTGCGACCTGAGCGTGCCGAATCGGTGCCAGATGCGACATCGCTTGCACCCGGTGAAAAGCACGCCTAAATCTGCCCCCCATGGCCAAAGAGAAAACAAACCCCAATTACAAGGTAATCGCCGAGAACCGGCGGGCGCGGTATGATTACGCGATCGATGACGACATCGAATGCGGCATGATCCTGGAAGGCTCCGAGGTCAAATCGCTGCGCGTAGGTGGGTCGAACATCGCCGAAAGCTATGCCGCCGTAGAAGAGGGTGAGCTGTGGCTGGTGAACTCTTACATCGCGCCCTATGAGCAGGCCAAATCCTTCAAGCATGAGGAGCGGCGGCGGCGCAAGCTGTTGGTCTCACGCAAAGAGCTGTCCAATCTGTGGAACGCGACCCAGCGCAAGGGCATGACGCTGGTGCCGCTGGTGCTCTATTTTAACCACAAGGGCATCGCAAAGCTGAAAATCGGCGTCGCCAAGGGTAAGAAAACCCATGACAAGCGTGAAACCCAGGCGAAACGCGATTGGTCGCGCCAGAAGCAGCGATTGCTCAAGGATCATGGCTGATCACGCCTTGCGTGAGGGTAGCCGCTTGTATAAGCCCAATTTGCGATAACAGCGGAGGCTCTGATGCAGGACGATCCGAAAACTCTGGTATCCACCAACTGGTTGGCGGCGCATCTCAAGGATCCCGACCTGCGGGTGCTGGATGGCTCCTGGTATCTGCCGCAGCAGGCCCGCGATGCCCTGGCCGAGTACCAAGAGGCCCATATCCCCGGTGCGCGGTTTTTCGATATCGACGACATTTCCGACCGGCGATCCGATCTGCCTCATATGACTCCGCCAGTGGAAAAGTTCATGTCCCGCCTGCGGGCTATGGGCGTCGGCGATGGCCACCAGGTCGTGATCTATGATGGCGCGGGGCTGATGTCCGCCGCCCGGGTCTGGTGGCTGTTCCGGCTGATGGGCCAGATGAACGTCGCCGTGCTGGATGGCGGCTTTCTCAAATGGCAGGCCGAGGGGCGCGAGATCGAGGATCTGCCCCCCGTGGTCCGCGACCGGCACATGACCGTGCGGGTGCAGAACCAGCTGATCCGGGATGTGACCCAGGTCTCAGCCGCCGCCAAGCTGCGCGATCACGAGATCATCGACGCCCGGTCGCCGGGCCGCTTTGCGGGAAGTGATCCCGAACCGCGCGAGGGGCTGCGGTCAGGCCATATTCCGGGATCGCGCAATGTGCCGTATACCAGCCTTCTCAACAAGGATGGCACGATGAAATCGCCCGAGGCCTGCCGCGCCATTTTTGAAGCTGCCGGAGTGGACCTCAAGAAACCCGCAATCACCACCTGCGGGTCCGGTGTGACCGCCGCCATCCTGTCGCTTGCACTGGAGCGGATCGGCAAGTCCGACCATTCCCTTTATGACGGCTCCTGGGCCGAATGGGGCGCCTTCCCCACCCTGCCCGTCGCAACCGGAGAATCCTGATGTTCGAAAATCTCAAGCCACAGCCCGCCGACAAGATTCTGGCGTTGATGCAGATGTATCGCGAAGACCCGCGCGACCAGAAAATCGATATGGGTGTTGGCGTCTACAAGAACGCCGAGGGCGTCACCCCGGTGATGCGTGCGGTCAAGGCGGCGGAACAGAAAGTCTGGGAAGAACAGCAATCCAAGGCCTATATCGGCCTTGCCGGCGACCCGGCCTTTTCGGATGCGATGATCAACCTGATCCTGAACGGCGCGGTGCCGCGCGAGAACATCGCTGCCGTCGCCACGCCGGGCGGTACCGGCGCCTGCCGTCAGGCGTTTGAATTGGTCCGCATGGCCAATCCCTCGGCGCGGATTTTCGTCTCGAACCCGACTTGGCCCAACCATATCTCGATCCTGAACTATCTGGGAATCGAGATGGTGCCCTATCGCTACTTCGACGCCGAATCGCGCGGTGTCGATTTCGGCGGCATGATCGAGGATCTCAGACAGGCGCGGCAAGGTGACGTGGTGCTGCTGCATGGCTGTTGCCATAACCCGACCGGCGCGAACCTGAACCTTGTACAATGGCAGGAAGTGGTGAACCTGATCAACGAACAGGGTCTGGTGGCAATGATCGACATCGCCTATCAGGGGTTCGGCGACGGGCTGGAGGAAGACGCCGCCGCCACGCGGCTGGTGGCCTCATCGGTCAGCGAATGCCTGATTGCGGCAAGCTGTTCCAAGAATTTCGGGGTCTATCGCGAACGCACCGGTCTGCTGATGGCGATCTCTCAGAACGCGGGTCAGGTCGGGCTGAACCAGTCGACGCTGGCCTTCCTGAACCGTCAGAACTATTCCTTCCCACCCGATCACGGGGCGCGGGTAGTGACCACGATTCTGAATGATGCCGCCCTGCGCGCCGACTGGCAGCAAGAGCTGGAAGAGGTTCGCCTGTCGATGCTGGGCCTGCGCCAGCAACTGGCAGACGAGTTGCAACGCCTGTCCGGTTCGGACCGGTTCGGGTTTGTCGCGCAGCATCGCGGCATGTTCTCGCGGATCGGAGCAGCGCCGGAACTGGTCGAAAAACTTCGGGTTGACCATGGCACCTACATGGTCGGTGACAGCCGAATGAACATCGCGGGTCTAAACGCCCAGACTGTGCCGATCCTGGCGCAGGCGATCGTCGAGGTCGGTGTCTGAGACCCTAAACGCGCACCCGGCCCGGCCGGGTGCTAGCCGACCTGATAATGCGGGTGATAGATCGAATAGACCCGCACATATCTGAACCTGTCATTCTCGCTCACTTCATAAAAGGCGCACATCATCAGGCGAAACGATGTGCCCGCCTTGTGCTGCACGCCCACCCATTCCAGATCCTGCTTGCAGCGGAAATCAATCGGGGCCTCGGTCGCGATCAGGGTTGGTGTGGTGACAAAATGGATATGCGGTTGGATCGTCTCTGACATGATCTCCGACACGCCAGTCCAAAAGGCAACGGCTGACTCTTTGCCTCTGTTGACCTTGGCCTTCGGGATATATTCGAATACCGCACCAGGCTCATACCATTTGTCGTAGAACTCTGAGTGGGTCATGCCGGTTCCGGCGCATGCCCCGTTGAAATCCGCGATATAGTCCTTGTATTGCGCTTCGGTAATCATCGGTGCGCTCCTTCTCTCCCCGCTCGCCTAGGATGCCTTGGTCACCACCGAGAAATCAAATGCTTGTGCTCTCGCCTCTCCAATACGAAAAAAGGCCCCAGTAACACCGGGGCCTCAAACTCTTGCGGCAAGAAAATCAGCCTTTCGAGAACTCTGGATAGGCCTCCATGCCCAGCTCGCCCATGTCGAGGCCGTTGATCTCTTCTTCCTCGCCGACCCGCAATCCGACGGTGGCCTTGATGATCGCGAACAGGATGAAGCTGACCACGAACACGAAGATGCCGATGGCGGCAAAGCCGATAATCTGGGTCACATAAGATGCATCACCATTGGTCCAGGCCACGATGAACGTACCCCAAAGACCGGCAAGCAGGTGAACCGGGATCGCGCCGACGACGTCGTCGATTTTCATCCGGTCCAGCATCGGCACGGCAAAGACCACGATCACACCGCCCACAGCCCCGATGATCAGCGACTGGAACAGCGACGGGGCCAGCGGTTCGGCCGTGATCGAAACCAGACCGGCCAGCGCGCCGTTCAGAACCATGGTCAGGTCGACCTTGCCAAACTTTAGCTGCGTCAGGATCAGCGCGGCGACAGCGCCGGCTGCGGCGGCCATGTTGGTGTTGGCAAAGATGCGGCTGACATCCGCAACGTCTCCGATCGTTCCCATGGCCAGTTGCGAGCCACCATTGAAGCCGAACCAGCCCAGCCACAGGATGAACGTTCCCAATGTGGCCAGCGCCAGGTTCGAACCGGGAATGGGCACGACCTTGCCATCCTTGTTGTATTTGCCGATACGCGGACCCAGCACAATGGCACCGGCCAGCGCGGCAAAGCCTCCTGCGGCGTGCACCAGGGTCGAGCCTGCGAAATCGCTGAAACCCATCTCGGACAGCCAGCCACCGCCCCACTGCCAAGACGCCTCAATCGGATAGATGATGCCGGTCAGGATGATGACGAAAAGGAAAAACGGCCACAGCTTGATCCGTTCAGCCACTGTGCCCGACACGATCGAGGCGGTTGTGGCGCAGAACATCAGCTGAAAGAAGAAATCCGACCCGACCGAGGCATAGGACAGATCGGTTTCCACGCCGTCCAGTCCAACTGGTTCAAGTGAGGTGGGCGCGAACCCGCCCAAAATACCCGGAATGGTCCAGCCATCGCCCGGATACATCAGGTTGAAACCCACCAGCCAGTACATGATGGCGGCGAAGGAAAAGAGTCCCATGTTCTTGACCAGTTGCATGGCCACGTTTTTCGACCGCACCAGACCAGCCTCAAGCATGGCGAAACCGGCCGCCATCCAGAAGACCAGAAAGCCGCCGATCAGAAACAGCAGCGTTGTCAGGATGTATTGCGTGTGCTGCGCGGCCTCGCCAGAGGTGGCCTCCTGGGCCAGCCCCAGCTGCGGCACCGCGCAGATCGCGGCGGCAGGAATGAGTGATTTTGAAAGGTTCATGTTCTTGTTCCTGGAATTGGAGTGTCTTTGGCTCAGAGGGCGTCTTCGTTGGTCTCGCCGGTGCGGACGCGGACCGCCTGCTGCACGTCGAGAACGAAGATCTTGCCGTCACCGATTTTTCCGGTCTTCGCGGTGGTCGCGATGGTGTCGATCACCTGCTCGACCATGTTTGCGGTCACCACGATCTCGAGCTTGATCTTGGGCACGAAATTCACCGCATATTCGGCGCCGCGGTAGATCTCGGTATGCCCCGACTGAGACCCAAAGCCCTTTATTTCCGTCACCATCATCCCACGCACACCGGCCTCGGTCAGCGCTTCGCGGACCTCCTCCAGCTTGAACGGTTTGATTGTCGCTATGATGAGTTTCACGGTGTTCCCCTTCGTTCCACCGGTGTGATCCGGCATTTTGCATGTGCAGAAACTTCCCGGATTCCCCGGGACAGGGAACGCAAGGGCGGGTCAGAAAGGGCATTCAGGTGGTTAAGTTGCACATTTTTTGCACAACTTACCTTGTTTGACTATTTTTTAAGCGCCCATGAAAGGTCGAATTTCTGCGCAATATCCCCTCAACACGCCGTTACGGGCAGGGTATTGTGCGGCAAAGACAAGAACCGGGCAGAGTCAGACATGAGCGATTCCAAACGACGAAAGCCGCCTTTGGTTGCGGACAGGCGGTATTCGTCGGGAACCAAGCCGAAGCCAAAAAAGCGGGCCACCCCGAAGAAAAAGCCTGCGGCAAAGACCAGACGGAAACCGGCGCGGCGCAAGTCGCAGCGCACGGCGCGCAAGACACGTGGTGGTATCATCGGGCTGTTTCAGCGGCTGTTTCGCTGGGTGTTCCGGCTGATCTGGGGCTTTACCTGGCGGGTCGGGCTGGTTGCCGGGCTGCTGATCGCCTTGGCGGTGGGCTATGTCTATACTACCCTGCCCGAGCCCAGCGCGCTGCTGGACGGGCGCGCGCGCGGTTCAGTTACGTTGCTGGACCAGGACGGGCGCGTCTTTGCCTGGCGTGGCGATCAGTTTGGCGGGGCGATCACCGCCGACACCGTCTCGCCCTATCTCAAAAACGCCGTTGTCGCGACCGAGGACAAGCGGTTCTACCGCCATTTCGGTGTCAGCCCGCGCGGCGTCGCCAGCGCGGTCAGCATCAACCTGCGCGAGGGGCGCGGCCCGCTTTCCGGCCATGGCGGATCAACGATCACCCAGCAGACCGCCAAGCTGCTGTGCCTTGGTGTGCCCTATGATCCAAAGGAGTGGGAATCGGAGACCGCCTATGAAAGCGATTGCCGTCAAGGCTCGCTCTGGCGCAAGGCCAAGGAAGCCATCTATGCAATGGCGATGGAGGCCAAGTATTCCAAGGATGAGGTGCTGACCATCTATCTGAACCGCGCCTTTCTGGGCGCCGGGGCGCGTGGGTTCGAGGCGGCCAGCCAGCGCTATTTCGGGAAATCCGCAGCCGAGGTCGACCCGGCCGAGGCGGCGATGCTGGCCGGGCTACTGGTGGCCCCCTCCCGCTATGCGCCCACCAACAACCTCAAACGCTCGCAAGAGCGCGCGCGGCTGATCGTGGGCCTGATGGAAAACCAGGGCTACCTGACCACGGCGCAGGCCAATGACGCCCGCAACAACCCCGCGCGCCTGTCCGAGGCCGCCGCCGCCCGCGCTGGTGGCTATTTCGCCGACTGGATCATGAGCGAACTACCCGGCTTTTTCGGGGGCAACACCACCGAAGACGTGATCATCCGCACCACGCTCGACCCGCGCATCCAGCGCTCGGCCGAAGAGGCGATGCAATTCGTGTTCCAGGAAAAGGTACGCGAAGGATCCAAGGCGCAGGCGGCCATCGTTGTCATGTCCGCCGATGGTGCTGTGCGCGCCATGGTGGGCGGGCGCGAAACCAAGGTGAACGGTGCCTTCAACCGCGCGACGCAGGCCAAGCGTCAGACCGGATCCTCGTTCAAGCCCTTTGTCTATGCCACCGCGCTGGAGCTGGGGTATTCACCGCTCGATACGGTGATGGACGAACCCTATTGCATGAACGTTCCCGGGTCAGGCCAATGGTGCCCCAAGAACTACACCCACAAGCATTATGGTCGGGTATCGTTGGCCCGGGCCCTCAGGGATTCGCTTAATGTGCCAGCGGTGAAGGTTTCCGAAATCGCCGGGCGCGACAAGGTTCGGCATGTGGCCAGCGAATTTGGCATCGACAACGAGCTGGCTGATGGTCCGGCCTTGGCGCTGGGTGCGTCAGAAAGCACGTTGCTGGAAATGACCGGGGCATATGCCGGCATTCTCAATGGCGGCTCTTCGGTGACGCCCTATGGCATGGAAAAGCTGACCCTGCTGGGCGACAGTGAGTCGCTGATCGACAATACCGGCGGCATCGGTGAGCGGGTGATCCGCACCGAGGCCGCACAGCAACTGATCTGGATGATGGAGAAAGTGGTTTCAGAAGGCACCGGAAAACGGGCGCAGCTGCCCGACCGCCAGGCCGCGGGCAAGACCGGCACCACTCAGGCCGCGCGTGACGCCTGGTTCATCGGTTTCACCGCCGATTACGTGACAGGGGTCTGGATGGGCTATGACGACAACACGCCGCTTTCGGGTGTGACCGGAGGCGGCCTGCCCACCGAGATCTGGCGCGAGACAATGGTGCGCGTCAACGAAGGGATCGCGCCCAAACCGCTGCCCATGGCTGAACCAGTGCAACCCACCCGCGTGGCAGAGCCCAAGCGCAAGAAAAAGCGCAGCGGGGGGGGCCTCGGCAAGGCGGTGGACAAGTTGCTCAAGGATATCTTTGGCGGGAACAGATAAGGCCCCGCACCTGCGGGGCCTGCTCCGACATCAGCCATCTTATCCGGCGCTGGGCAGATCCTTGATCAACTGGTTCAGGTTGCCCTTGCGCTGGTCCAGCATCGCGCCGATTTCGGTGCGCTCGGTCAGCAGCAGGTTCACGCCTTCGATGAACATGTTGAAGAACTTTTCCTTGCCGGACTTGTCCGAAACCAGGAACGTGACCTCAAACGGCGCCTGCCCCTGCAGATAGGCGGTGCTTCTGATCTCGTACCCAGCCTTGATTTTACGGGTGGATTTCACCTCGACCCGCCCACCGACAAATTCGCGGAAACGGCGACCGTATTTGCGCGAGATATATCCCTGAAACGCCTTGGTGAATGACCGCATCTGCGATCTGGAGGCCGAACGCGCATCCGGACCCAGCGCATAGCGGGCCATGATCGGCACATCGGCATACCGTACGAAGATGCGTTCGAAATCCTTGATCATCGAGTTTTCGGATTTTCCCGAGGCAATGACCTGGTTGATATTGGCCACCACCTCATCGACCAGCGCACGGGCGCTTTGTTCGGTCAGCGCCAAGGCGGGCATCGGCACCAGGGCGGTACCAACACCAGCCAAGGCGGTCATCACAAAAGAACGGCGGGAAATCGTATTACTGCGCATAGGGGTCCTCATAAGGGTCGTCATACACGTCCGTCCCTGTGTCAAACTCGGCATAGGGATCGGCATAAAGATCTAACGTAGAACCGCTGCCGCTATTCGCAAGCTCGAACCTGCGATTTTGCAGATAGATCAGGCGGGCCTGCGCATAGCTGTCGGCGCTGCCGTAAAGGATCGAATCGACCGTATCCGAAAAGTTGCCGCGATCGCCCATGCGACGCAGGACCTCGGCATAGACGCCGATGTTTTCGACCGGCCGCACGATGCCGAAGCCCAGCGGGTTGGTGATGGCATTGGTGACAACGCCCACCGCGTCCCGGGTCGTGCTGGGGCCATAGAGCGGCAGTTCGACATAGGCCCCCTCGCCAAAGCCCCAGACATGCAGGGTCTCGCCGAAATTGGTATCGACGCGCGGAATTTGCAGCTCGGAGGCGGGATCGAAGAAGCCCGCCAGCCCATAGGTCGTGTTCAGCAGGAACCGTCCGGCGGCGATACCAGCCTCGCGCGGATTGCCTTGTAGCAGGTAATCCAGCGTCTGGCCGGGATAGGACAGGTTTTCCGCAAAATTGCTGAAGCCGGTTACAACCGGTGCCGGTACGATCGTGACATAGCCCTTGGACGCCGGGCGGAAAATGGCCTTGTCCACGCCCCGATTAAACGAATGGATCGAGCGGTTGGTGTTCTCATACGGGTCAAAAATCTCGCCGCGCGCACGCTGTTCTGGCGTTTGGGTGGCGCAGGCTGACACCAATAAGGCCAGCATCAGCGCGCAAAGCAGCCGACAGGAAGAAGACAGGTAACGCATTTTGGTCTTGGTCCGCTCGAATGGTTTCCGTGATTTTATTAGCGAATGAAACGCAGGCCCACAAATGGGCCTTTCGGGCTTACATAGGTGATGTGGCGAGAATTTGAAACCGAATTGCCGAAATCGTGCGCGCAGGCCTCTGCTGGCCGGGCAATACCGCCTGTTCCCGGCATGTCGCGCGCGATTTCCCGCGTGCCAACGTGGTTTTTCGGGCTTCCCCCGGTGCCGCTTCACCGCTAGCGTCCGGCCAAGCCCCGCAACAGGAGGAACACGGGTCATGAGTTTCAGTGCAAAGCTGCAAAGCCTTGGTGTCACCCTGCCGGACGCACCCGCACCGGCGGCAAATTATGTGCCTTTCGTGAAAGTCGGCAACATTGTCTATGTCTCGGGCCAGGTCTCGATGAACGCGGATGGCATGATCACCGGCAAGCTGGGCGACGATATGGACGTCGCGGCGGGCGCCGCGGCGGCTCGTGTCTGCGCGATCAATCTGCTGGCTCAGGTCAAGGCGGCTTGTGAGGGCGATATTGACCGGCTGGTACGAGTGATCAAGCTGACCGGCTTTGTGAACTCAACTGCGGATTTCGGTGACCAGCCCAAGGTCATCAACGGTGCCTCGGATTTCATGGCCGAAGCATTGGGCGAGGCAGGCCGCCATTCGCGGTCGGCAGTCAGCGCCGCCTCTCTGCCCTTCGGCGTTGCGGTCGAAATCGAAGGCATCTTCGAGGTCAGCTGATGCGCCCCGATCTGCCCGCCGTCTTTCTGAACGCCCCGATCACCCACCGGGCGCTGCACGACGTCAGTCAGGGCCGCCCGGAAAACAGCCGGGCTGCCATACGGGCCGCAATCACCGCCAGCTACGGGATCGAGATCGATCTGCAACTTTCCCGCGACGATCAGGCGGTGGTGTTTCACGATTACGAACTGGCGCGCCTTGCGGGCCAGCCCGGCGTGATCCGGTCGCTGGTCGCGGCAGAGGCCAGCGCGATGCCGCTCCTGCATGGGGACGGCGAAGGGATACCGGGCCTGTCCGAGGTGCTGGAACTGGTGGCGGGCCAAGTGCCGCTGCTGATCGAGTTGAAGGATCAGGATGGTGGCATGGGACCCAATATCGGCCCATTGGAACAGGCTACGGCGCAGGAGCTGGCCAGCTATTCCGGGCCGGTGGCGGTAATGTCCTTCAATCCACATAGCGTGGCCGAGATGGCGCGACTAGCCCCCGGCATCGCGCGCGGTCTGGTCACCAGTTCCTATGGTCCCGAAGACTGGCCGCTGTCTGCGACCACCCGCGACCACCTGCGTGAGATTCCCGATTTCGACGCGGTTCAGGCCAGCTTCATCAGTCACGAGGCCGGAGATTTGGACCGCCCCCGCGTTGCGGAGTTGAAGGCGCAGGGCGTGCCGATTCTGTGCTGGACCATTCGCAGCCAAGCACAAGAGGCGAAAGCCCGCGAGGTGGCCGACAATGTGACGTTCGAAGGGTATCTGGCCGCACATCCGGGTTGAACCACGCCACGCGGGACACAGATAGACACCAAGGTGCGGAGGACGGATGGATCAGGCGCAGGTCGAAGCTCGGGTTCTTGGATCCCTGTCGCAGGTGACGGCAGCGGAGTGGGATGCGTGCGCCTGCCCTGAGGTCTCGGATGGTGGCCGACCCTATGACCCATTCACCACCCACAGGTTCCTGTCGGCGTTGGAAGACAGTGGATCGGTGGGTCCGGGCACCGGCTGGCAGCCGCAATACCTGACCGTCCATCTCGACGGGCAGATGGTTGCGGCGGCGCCCATGTATGCCAAATCACACAGTCAAGGCGAGTATATCTTCGACCACAACTGGGCCCATGCCTATGAACACGCAGGCGGGCGCTATTATCCGAAACTGCAGATCGCCGCGCCCTTCACACCTGCCACCGGCCGCCGCTTTCTGACCCGGCCTGGATATGAAACGATCGGTATCTCGGCACTTATCCAGGGCGCAGTGCAGCTTGCGTCGGAAAACGAGATCTCGTCCCTGCACATCACCTTCTGCGCCGAGGCCGAAGCAGAGGCGGGCACGCAAATGGGCCTCATGCATCGCACGACACAACAATTTCACTGGCTCAATGACAACTACGCCGATTTCGACGGGTTTCTGGCCGCACTGTCCTCGCGCAAACGTAAAAATCTGCGCAAGGAACGGATGCAGGCGCAAAGGTTTGGCGGCGAGATCCGTACTTATTCCGGGACGGAACTGAGACCGGGTCATTGGGACGCGTTCTGGACCTTCTATCAGGATACCGGAGCACGAAAGTGGGGCGCTCCCTATCTGACCCGGCACTTCTTCGATCTGGCGCAGCAGACCATGGCCGGGGATATGGCGCTGGTCTTTGCGGAACGCGACGGGGTGCCCATCGCGGGAGCGCTAAATTTCATCGGGCGCGAGACACTCTATGGTCGCTATTGGGGCTGCATCGAACATCATCCGTGCCTCCACTTTGAGTTGTGCTATTATCAGGCCATCGATCTGGCGATTGCCCAGGGCCTGAAACGGGTCGAGGCCGGAGCGCAGGGCGATCACAAGCTGGCGCGCGGCTACCTTCCGACGCAGACCCACTCGCTGCACTGGGTCGGCGACCCAAATTTCGCCGATGCCATCGCGCGCTATCTCGATGCCGAGCGGGACGCGATCACAGATGAGATAGAACTGCTGACCGAATATGGCCCATTCAGAAAACCAGATGTGGAGGAACAGCAATGACAGAACGCCTGAGCGACGAAACACGCGGCCCTCTGCTGCAGCCGCTGTTCGACAATGGATGGGCGCTGATCGAGGATCGCGACGCCATCACCAAAACCTTCATCTTCGACAATTTCGTTGAGGCCTTCGGCTGGATGACCAAGGCGGCGATCTGGGCCGAAAAATGGAATCATCACCCCGAATGGCGCAATGTCTACAAAACGGTCGACGTGGTGTTGACTACCCATGACGTTGACGGGCTTTCATCACTGGACGCCAAGCTGGCCCGCAAGATGGATTCGCTGATCTGAGATAGCCGCAAGGTAAAATAAACCGGGCGCTGGTCTGCGCCCGGTCTGAATTATCTTCAGCGTCGGGATCAGTTCAACTGCCCGTCGCCATCCTTGTCCGCCTCGTTGAAATCCTTGGCCATCTGTTCTGACAGCTCGGATTTCGTAACCTTGCCGTCGCCATTGGCATCGGTGCCGGACATATGTTCGCCCGCACCCGCTGCAGTTAGTTCCGCCGCGCTCAGGCTGCCGTTCTTGTTGGTATCAATCTGGTCGAAAGAGTAGTTGGAGAACTCCTGATACTCTGGGCCGGATACCATCCCGTCCCCATTCTTGTCGATGGCGGCAAGGCTGGCCTCGCCGATCTCGGGTGTCTGGGCGGATGCAACCCCGGCCAGGCCCAACGCGATGCCAGTCAGAAAGACTTTGCTTATTGTCATGTTCCTGTCCTCCTTATCCACAAGCATAGCGGTTGCCCGCCACGGCACCTGTGCCAGCGCCCGCTGCGGTCAGGATGGTCTGACCCGTCCCACCGCCGAATTGACTGCCGATGGCCCCGCCAATCAGCGCGCCGCCAAGCGAGCCGCTGAGACAGGCAATTTCGTGTTCCCGTTGCCGCTGCTGCTCGGGCGTTGCCGCAGGTCCGCAGGCCTGCAATACGCCCATCGCGAGCATTGAAAAAATTGCCAGCGTTCGATTCATGTCATTTGACCTCCAGTGCTGATGCCCAGAGAACAGCCCTTTTGCCCGACTGGCAAGCTGATTGAGGGCAAACAGGGGTGTTTTCACCCCTGCCCCTAAAAAATTAATCTGGCACTTACATCTCGTCCAGAAGCGCCTCGCCGGCCGAGGTTTCGCATACGCCCGGATTGTCCTCGACATTCAGTGCCACGACCTTGCCGTCATCGACCAGCATCGCATAGCGCTTGGACCGCGCGATAAGCCCGGCGGGCGGCGCGTCAAAGCGCATGCCGATCGCATCGGTAAAGGCACATTCGGCATCCGCAAGCATGGTCAGGCCCGCCTCGGACGCGCCGGTCGCCTGACCCCAGGCATGCATCACGAACGGGTCGTTCACCGACACGCAGATGATCTCGTCGACACCCTTCTCGTCGAAGGCCGCTTTGGTGCGCATGAAGCTGGGCACATGCGCCGAGCTGCAGGTCGGCGTATAGGCGCCGGGTACCGCAAAAACCACGACCTTGCGCCCGTTGATCTTGTCGGACATGGCCACCGCCTCGGGCCCTTCGGCCCCGATCCGGGTCATGGTTGCGTCGGGCAGGGTGTCACCAACTGAAATCATCGTGCTTTTCCTTTTGGTTGGATTTGCGGAACGTCGCTTGCTTGCATATAGCTGGACGCAAGAGTGATACCATCATAAACGGATCGGACGAGGGAAAATGAGCCATATTGTCGTGATCGGCGCCGGGCAGGCAGGGTCGTCTCTGGTTGCCAGGCTGCGAAAGGACGGGTTCGACGGCGACATAACGCTGATCGGGGCCGAGCCCATCCTGCCTTATCAGCGCCCACCGCTGTCCAAGGCCTATCTGTTGGGCGAAATGGAGAAAGAGCGTCTGTTTCTGCGGCCCGAAAGCTTTTATGCCGAGAACAATATCACCCTGAAACTGGGCCAGCATGTAAACGCGATCGACCCGGTCGCAAAAACCGTGGCGCTGGAAGGCGAAACGCTGAGCTATGATGAACTGGCGCTGACGACAGGGTCGCACCCGCGCCGCCTGCCCGCTGCCATCGGCGGCGATCTGGACGGGGTGCATGTGGTGCGCGATCACGCCGGCATCGATGCAATGGCACCGGCGCTGCGCGAAGGCGCGCAGGTGCTGATCGTGGGCGGTGGCTATATCGGGCTGGAGGCTGCCGCCGTTTGCGCCAAGAAAGGTGTGTCGGTGACGCTTGTCGAAATGGCCGACCGCATCCTACAGCGGGTCGCAGCACCTGAAACCAGCGACTATTTTCGCGCTCTGCACAGTGGCCACGGCGTCGATATTCGTGAAGGTGTCGGGCTGGACCGTCTGACCGGCGAGGCGGGCAAGGTGACCGCGGCGGTCTTGTCCGATGGGTCCGAGATCGCGGTCGATTTTGTGGTAGTCGGTGTCGGAATCACCCCTGCAACAGAGCTTGCCGAGGCAGCGGGGCTGGCCCTCGATAACGGCATCCATACCAGTGAATTTGGCCGCACCTCAGACCCGCATATCTGGGCGGCAGGCGATTGCGCCTCGTTCCCGCATCAGGGTGACCGAATTCGGCTGGAAAGTGTACCCAACGCCATCGACCAGGCCGAGATCGTCGCCGCCAACATGCTGGGCACGGAAAAACCCTATGTGGCGCAGCCCTGGTTCTGGTCCGATCAATATGACGTGAAGCTACAGATCGCCGGCCTGAACACCGGCTATGACCGGGTAGTCACCCGCAACGGGGACGGCCAGACAAAGTCGTTCTGGTATTATCGCGGCGATCAGCTGCTGGCGGTGGATGCGATGAATGACCCGCGTTCCTATATGGTCGGCAAACGACTGATCGACATGGGCAAGACAGCTGATCCCGCAATTGTCGCCGACCCCGAGACCGATCTGAAACCGCTGTTGAAAGCGTGAGGATCATCGCCGGAGATTTCCGGGGCCGGACTCTGGCCTCGGTCGGCAAGGGCGATGCGGGTGCGCACTTGCGCCCCACAACCGACCGGGTCCGCGAAAGCCTGTTCAACGTGCTGACACATCAGATCGACTTCGAGGATCTGCATGTTCTGGACCTGTTTGCCGGCACAGGTGCGCTGGGGCTCGAGACGCTGTCGCGCGGTGCCGTTCACGTCACCTTTGTCGATGACGGACGCGCCGCGCAAAGCCTGATCCGCAAGAATATCGAGATCACGCGCTGCGCCGCTCGGACCCATCTGCTCCGCCGCGACGCCTTGCGGCTGCCACCGAACCCCGACGCGCCTTGCGATCTGGTCTTTCTCGACCCGCCCTATGGCAAGGGGCTCGGGCAAAAGGCGCTCTCCGCCGCGCTGGGAAGCGGCTGGATCGCCGAGGGTGCGCTTGTGGTCTGGGAAGAAAACCAGCCCATGCCGGCTCCAGACGGGTTTTCGCTAGAGGACCAGCGCAAATATGGCGACACGCATGTCTCGCTAATGTGGCGGGACCAAACATCGAAGGTGAGTAGGTAACATGCACGATCTGGTGATTTTCGACTGCGACGGCGTGCTGGTGGACAGTGAGACCATGTCGAACCAGTGCTTGGTCGACAATCTGGCACGCTACGGGCTGGAACTGGGACTGGAGGATGCGCTCGGCTTTTTCGTGGGCGGCACCATGTCAGGCGTCATGGAAAAGGCGCGTGAATTGGGCGCGGCGCTGCCGGATGACTGGCTCGATGAGATTTACGGTGAAATGTACGCCCGCCTGCAGGCGGGCTGCCCTCTTGTTGGCGGCATTCCCGAGCTGTTGGACGCGCTCGATGCGAAAGATGTTCCCTTTTGCGTCGCCTCCAACGGACACGAAGCGAAGATGCAGATCACGCTGGGCCAAAATGGACTTTGGGATCGTTTCAGCAACCGGATGTTCTCGGCCTATGTGCATGGCGTTGCCAAGCCCGACCCAGGGCTGTTTCGTATCGCCGCAGGCCATTTCGGAGCACAAACCCCGGTTGTGATCGAAGACAGCCGCAGCGGTGTCACTGCAGCGATCAGCGCCGGGATGCGCTGCCTAGCCTATGCCGCACACGACAATGGCGACGACCTGTGCGCGCTGGGTGCCGAGGTGTTCCACAGCATGCATGAGGTTCCGGAGCTTTTGGCGCTCTGACAGCTCTGTGATACCCTGAGCGACATGGAGAACGTCTGGACCGGGCGCATGGCGCCCATGGCATCATCTGCGGACACGGCAACCGGGAAAAAGCCTGTGCCGCGCCACGGGTCGGTATTCATTCAGGATGCGGTGACCCCATGGGGCGGGGAAACCATGCTGCTGACCCTTCTGCGCAGGCAGGCGGAAAAGGATCAGGATGAATAAGTCGGGTGGAATCTGCCGCCGGGCGACAAGGTAAATATCTCGACCCCGTCCGCCGTCACGCCCACGGAATGCTCGAACTGCGCTGACAGAGATTTGTCGCGCGTCACCGCCGTCCAGTCATCGGCCAGCGTCTTGGTCTCGGGACGGCCGAGATTGACCATCGGCTCAATAGTAAAGAACATGCCCTCTTCCAGCGTTGCACCGGTGCCCGGACGGCCGTAATGCAGCACGTTGGGCGGCGCGTGGAACACCCGGCCCAGACCATGACCGCAGAAATCGCGCACGACGCTCATCCGGTGTGCCTCGACATAAGCCTGGATGGCGTGGCCGATATCCCCGAACGTGTTGCCCGGCTTGACCATCTCGATGCCCTTGAACAGCGCGTCATGGGTAACTTGGATAAGCCGCTCGGCCTTACGCGGCAGCTTGCCCGCCACATACATGCGCGAGGTATCCCCGAACCAGCCATCGACGATCACGGTCACGTCGACGTTCAGGATGTCGCCATCCTTGAGCCGCTTGTCACCGGGAATGCCGTGGCAGACCACGTGATTGACACTGATACAGCTGGCATGCTGATAGCCCTTGTAGCCGATCGTGGCAGAGGTCGCGCCAGCCTCTTCCACCATCGCGGTGATCAGGCGATCGATCTCGCCGGTGGTTTGGCCCGGAAAGACATGGTCAGCAACATCGTCAAGGATGCGTGCGGCCAGAGCGCCCGCTGCGTGCATCCCGGCGAAATCGCCTTGTTCGTATATGCGGATGCCGTCCTTGGTCAGGCGGCCGCGAAGGTCCTTTTTCAAAGGGCACTCCATAATTTGCATCTTTGGCCCCTATTTACGCCCCTTGCGCAAAAAGAACCAGAGGGCGCGCTATCACAGGTCAGAGCGCTTCGGCAATGGTAATTTCCGTGGGCATTATACGCGTGCTTCGTGTCAGATATTCGACACCGGCCCGGCGCGCCTGTTCAAATGCCGCCGCGTAGGCCGGATCTATATCCGCCGCCAGCGCAAAACGCTGGCAATCAGTGCGTTGCACCAGATAGAACATGATCGCGCGATGCCCGGCCCGGGCCATGGCCGCCAGTTCCAGCAGATGTTTGGTGCCGCGCGCGGTCACGCTGTCGGGAAACTCGGCCAGGCCGGGCTGGCGCGACAGGGTGACGCTTTTGACTTCGACATAGGCGTCCGGCAAACCGGGCTGGGTCAGCAGAAAGTCGATGCGGCTGTTCTGGCCGTATTTTACCTCTGCCCGAACGCTCTTGTAGGCGGCCAATTCGGCGATCTCGCCTGCCTGCAAAGCCACACGGAGAGCCTTGTTGGGCACGGAGGTATCTACACCTGTGAAATGCCCACCCCCGTGATCGACCAGCCGCCAGCCGTATTTGAGCTTTTTCTTCGGATCGTCATTCGGTTCCAACCAGATTCTGGTGCCGGGATCAGCCAGACCCATCATCGAGCCGGGATTGGCGCAATGGGCCGTTACCTCCTGCCCGTCCTCCAACCGGCAATCGGCCAGAAAGCGTTTGTAGCGTCTGATCAGCGTCGCGGGCACAAGAGGGGTTTGAAAGCGCATGTTCGCAGGCCTATAGATGCGATGGGCGCCATTCAAGTGAGGGATGTCATGACCAATCCAACCGCCGCCATGCTCGTGATCGGGGATGAGATCCTTTCCGGCCGCACGCGCGACGCCAATATGCACCATCTGGCAACCGAATTGACCAAGCTGGGCATCGATCTGGAAGAGGTCCGCGTTGTAGGCGATACGGGTGCTGCGATCGAAACGGCGGCCCGGGCGCTGTCCGAGGCGTATGACTATGTGTTCACCAGCGGCGGCATCGGGCCGACCCATGATGACATCACCGCCGAATGCATAGCCCGCGCCTTTGGCGTCTCCATCGGTATCCGTGACGACGCCCGCGCCCTGCTTGAGGCGCACTATGAGCGCACCGGGCTGGAACTGAATGCCGCGCGCCTGCGGATGGCGCGTATTCCTGACGGCGCGACGCTGATCGAAAACCCGGTCTCGACCGCGCCGGGCTTCACACTGGGCAATGTGCATGTGATGGCGGGTATTCCGACGATCTTTCAGGCCATGGTCGCCTCGGTGCTACCCACCCTGACCGGTGGCGCGCCACTCTTGTCACAAAGCCTGCGGGTCAACCGGGGTGAGGGCGAGATTGCCGACACCCTGTCGCAACTGGCCTCGGATTTCGACGATCTTTCGGTGGGGTGCTATCCGTTCCAGTTGAACGGTGTGTTCGGCGCCAATGTGGTGGTGCGCGGCACCGACGGAACCCGGATCGACGCCGCCGTGACGCGGCTCGCCGCCGAGCTTGCCCTGTGAGCGCCGACTGGCCCGCCATCATCGACGGCACCTGGCCCGCGGCCCGTTACATGCGCGATGGTGCCTTTCTGCTGCGCGAGGGACAAGGTGGTGGCAGCCGGGTGTCTGCGGCCACGGCGCAAGGGGCGACCACCCTCGACGATATCGCCCGGGCCGAGGCGCAGATGCGCGAAATGGGGCAGAGATGCCTCTTCATGATCCGGCCCGGTGACACGAAACTGGACGCGGAACTGGACACGCGCGGCTACACTGTGCTTGACCCGGTCAACATCTATTCCTGCACGGCTGCGATGCTGACCGACACCCCTGTGCCCCGCGTCACCGTTTTCGCCGTGTGGGAACCGCTGGCGATCATGAACGAAATCTGGGCCCACGCCGGAATCGGCCCGGCCCGCTGGGCGGTCATGCAGCGCGCGCCCGGCCCCAAGACCGGGCTGTTGATCCGCCGCAAGGACAAGCCCGCCGGTGCCGGTTTCGCAGCAATCCACGGTACAACAGCGATGGTGCATGCACTTGAGATTCTGCCCGAACATCAACGCAACGGGCTGGGCAAATGGGCCATGCGTGCGGTGGCATTCTGGGCGCTTGAACATGGTGCCGAAACGCTCAGTGTGATCTGCACCAAGGCAAATACCGGGGCCAATGCGCTCTATCGCTCGCTTGGGATGCAGATCGCGGGCCATTATCATTACCGCATTCTGAACCAGACAGGAGAGCCCACTTGACCGAAGCGACATCCCCCACCGCGCTGGACCTGCCCATGTTGGACCCGCTACCCGAGGAAACGCAAAAATATTTCGACATCTGCCAGGAAAAGCTGGGGATGATCCCGAATGTCCTGAAGGCAAATGCCTTTGACATAGACAAGCTCAACGCCTTTACCGCGATGTATAACGACGTGATGCTGGCCGATAGCGGGCTCAGCAAGCTGGAACGCGAGATGATCGCGGTGGTCGTGTCCTCGGTCAACAAATGCTTCTACTGCCTTGTGGCCCACGGCGCGGCAGTGCGGCAATTGTCGGGCGATCCGCAATTGGGCGAGATGCTGGTGATGAATTATCGCGTGGCCTCTTTGGAGCCACGTCAGCGGGTGATGCTGGACTTTGCCGAAACGGTCACCAAAGCCAGCGCCGAGATCAGCGAGGCTGACCGGCAGGCGCTGCGTGATGTTGGCTTTTCTGACCGCGATATCTGGGACATCATCAATGTGGCCGGGTTCTTCAACATGTCGAACAGGGTGGCCAGCGCCAGCGGCATGCGCCCGAACGAAGACTATCACGCACAGCACCGATGAGTCTGCGCGCGCTTTTTCTTTGCCTGTGCACCGCAACCGCCGCGCAGGCGCAGGTTCCGGTCCTGCCGGACGAGGCCCGCCAGGTGACCGAGCGAATCGATCTGCTGGACAGCTATGATCTACCAGTGGGCGTGATCTCGGACGGGGTGCTGCCAGTGCGCGGCTTCGAAGGCAGGGTCGACAGGCGCGCCTGGCAGTTGACCGGCTATGCAGGCTCTACCCTGCAGATCATGGACCCGATCCGCGCTCAGTTGATCCGGGCTGGCTACGAGATCGTCCTCGATTGCGCTGCAAGAACCTGCGGTGGCTTTGATTTTCGCTTCGCGACCGAGGTGATCCCGGCCCCCGACATGTATGTGACGCTGGAGGATTTCAGGTTCTTGTCGGCGATCCGCACGGGCGAGGCGCTCAGCGTTCTGGTTAGCCGCACGCAATCGGACGCCTATGTTCAGGCGATTTCGGTGACCCCCGCTGGGCGTTCAAAACCCACGCCCGAAGACACGGTGACCATCCCTGAAACCGAACCGCAGGCGCAACCCGATTTGATTTCAACGCTTACCCAGACCGGCCACGCGGTGCTGTCGGACCTCGAATTCGCCACCGGATCGAACAACCTGAGCGCGGGCAACTACGCCTCGCTTGCCGCGCTGGCCGAGGCCATGCAACGCGCGCCGGAGATGCGGGTCGCCATTGTAGGCCACACCGATACAGTCGGTCGGCTGGACAAAAACATTGCGCTCAGCAAGCGCCGGGCCGAGGCCGTGCGCGACAGGCTGCTGAGTGATCACGGGATCGCACCGGGGCGCATTGATGCCGAGGGGATGGGTTATCTGTCGCCACTCACAACCAATCTTACCCCCGAAGGGCGCGAGACCAACCGCCGGGTCGAGGTGATGCTACTGGAGCCCTGATCCCCACTGCATAACCCGCAAAACTGCGCGGAACTTCCACGCGAAAAGAACCCGCGCCGGGGCGCGGGCAGGTAAGGTCACCAAGGGAGGTGGTGAAATTTACCAGTCCATCGGGCCTTTTTCGGCAAAGGCATGGACCAGGAAATCAATGAAAGCGCGCACTTTGGGCTGGGTGAACCGGCCCGGCGGGTAGACGGCATAAACGCCCTGCACCTCGTCCGGCAGCGACGGCATCGCATCCTCGACAAGGCCGTTTTTCATGGCATCGGCATAGAGATAACTGGGCAGGTACGCGATCCCCAGACCCGAAATTGCCGCGTTCAGCAGCGAGTGGCCGTCATTGACGCTCAGCCAGCCACTGGTGCGGACCTGACGTTTTTCGCCCGAAGGCGCGGTCAGCCGCCAGACATTGCCGCTGGACTGGCTGGAATAATGCAACAGCTTGTGCTCGTTGAGGTCGTCGATCTTCTGCGGGCGGCCATATTGTTCGAAATAGGACGGCGCTGCGATCATGCGCTTGGTGGTTTCGGTCAGCTTGCGGGCGCGCAGGGTGCTGTCGTCCAGCTCGCCAATGCGCAGCGCCATGTCGAACCCTTCCGAGATCAGCTCCACATAGCGGTTGTTGAGCACCATGTTGATCGAGATGTCGGGGAAATCGGACAGAAACTCGGACAAGACCGGCGACAGGTGGTTGACACCGAAATCGGTCGCCACGCTGACCCGCAGCAGGCCCGACGGCGCCGATTGCATCGACGTCACCAGCGCGTCCGCCTCGCCCGCGTCGTTGAGAACCCGACGCGCCCGGTCATAATAGGCCAACCCGATCTCGGTCGGGGACACCCGGCGGGTGGTGCGGTTCAGCAACCTTGCGCCAAGACGCGCCTCGAGGCTGGATACGTGCTTGGACACGGCCGATTTCGAGATGCCCATCTTTTTGGCCGCATCCGTGAATCCGCCCTGATCCACGACATTGGCAAAGGCCTCCATTTCGGTCAGTCGATCCATTCCCGTTCCCTCGGCTTATCCGTTGTTATCGCCAGCAATGACGTCCAATCTGGGCGAGATCGGGGCACGGATGGGATAATATCGCGGTTTTGTCTGGGATCGTTTGCGTCAGGGAAACAGGGAAACAATGGATTTCCATGCGCCGAACAGGCCTTCGGAGGGCAATAAACGCCAATCCGCTCGACCCGGGCGGCGCCCTGATCTAGGTATTCGGGACAAGGTTACATCAAGGGAGGAAATCATGAAATTGATTGCGATCGCATTGGCCACCAGCCTGTTCGCCTTGCCAGCGCTGGCGGGAGGCGAAACCCCTGCACCAGCAGATGCCACGGTTTATTTCGTCAATATTGCCGATGGCGACACTGTCACTTCACCGGTTACGGTGGCCTTCGGCCTCAGCGGCATGGGCGTGGCCCCTGCCGGAACCGAGGCCGAGAATACCGGCCACCACCACCTACTGATCGACCGCCCGCCGCTGGGCGAAGGCGAGGATGGCGCCGATGAGTTGGCCTATGGATTGCCAGCCGATGACAATCACATGCATTTCGGTGGCGGTCAGACCGAGGTCACACTGGAGCTTGCGCCGGGTCCACATACGCTGCAACTGGTGCTTGGCGATTACGGCCATGTTCCGCATGCGACACCGGTTATGTCCGATGTGATCACCATTACGGTCGAATAGCGCGACTCACGCCGAAAAGCGGGCGTCGAATGCCGCTTCGCCCTTGGCGGTGAAGCGGATGACCCGGCTTTCGGGCTGCCGGGTGAGCCAGCCAAGTGCCTCCATTTGGGACAGCATCGCGCGGCCGAATGACCCCGCAAGGTGGTGTTCGCGCGCGCTCCAATCCAGGCAGGGCCGGCAGAGCGGCGCGCGTTTCGATCTTAGGCCCGCCAGATCAATACCAAAAGCGTCGGCAAACCGTTCACCCTTTGGGGTAAGACCCACATCCTCATCCGTTTCGATCAGCAGCTTTTCGGTGATCATCGACCGATAAAGCGTAACCCCACGCTCTCCGGCCAGATGATTGTAGCAGACCCGCGCCTTGCGCAGCGCCGCGTCACGCGGTCCGGTTCGGGTGCGCAGATGACCCCGCCCAGCAGCCAGCCCCATCAGGCTTTCCAGCGTCTCGGCCACATCCGCGCCCGACAGCGCATAATAGCGATGCCGCCCCTGCCCGCGCAGGCGCACCAGCCCGCCTTCCAGCAGTTTTTTTAAATGGCTGCTGGCGGTTTGCGGCGTGATCCCAGCCTCGTGTGCCAGTTCGGTTGCAGTCAGCGCTTTGCCAGTCATCAGCGCCGCCAGCATGTTGGCCCGCGCCGGATCTCCGATCAGCGCGGCAATGCGGGCGATATCAGGTCCGTCTTTCATGCTTCGATCATAATCGAAACATGTGCGAATTGAAAGCGGCTATACCGGGCCTGTTGAAACACTCGGAGGGGTTCATGCTGACCTGCATCATCCGCTACAGAATCGACCCGACCAAGAGGGCGCAATTCGAAGATTATGCCCGCAACTGGGGCCAGGCCATTCCGCGCTGCGGGGCCGACCTGATCGGCTATTTCGCGCCGCATGAAGGATCGACGTCGCTGGCTTATGGCATCTACAACATCCCCAACCTTGCCGCTTATGAGGCCTATCGCGAAAGACTGGCGGCGGACCCGCTGGGGCAGGAGAACTATGCCTTCGCCCAGCGCGAGAAGTTCCTGTTGCAGGAGGATCGAACCTGGTTGAAGCTGGTCTCGACCCCGCATGGAGCGCGCGCATGATTGCCGTCATTTTCGAAGTAGAGCCCGCAGAGGGACAATTCGACGCCTATATGGATGTGGCCGCCGATCTGCGCCCGCTGCTGGATCAGGTGCCGGGATTCATCTCGGTCGAGCGGTTCCGAAGCCTGACCAACCCGGACAAGCTGCTATCACTGTCATTCTGGGAAGACGAGGAGGCGGTGGCGAACTGGCGCGCCCTGACGCAGCATCGCGCTGCACAAAGCAAGGGGCGCGCCGGGATATTTGCGGGCTACCGGCTGCGCGTGGCGCAGGTGCTGCGCGACTATGGCATGGAAGACAGGGATGAGGCCCCGGCAGACAGCCGGGTCCTACATGATCGCTAAAAGCTACAGGCTGGCGGCCAGGCGGGTGCCTTGATTGATGGCGCGTTTGGCGTCCAGTTCCGCAGCCACATCGGCCCCGCCGATCACATGCGGTTCAATCCCGCGTTCGATCAAAGCATCGGCCAGCGTCCGGTCCGATACCTGGCCGGAACAGAGCACGATCGTTTCAACCTCGATCACGGTCGGGTTCTCGCGCGCTTCGCCAAAGCTGACATGCAACCCATCATCGTCGATCCGCTCGTAATTCACGCCGCCGACGAAGTTGACCTTCTTCATCTTGAGCGTGGCGCGATGAATCCAGCCGGTGGTCTTGCCCAGGCCTTTGCCATGTGCCTGCGCCTTGCGCTGCAACAAGGTGACCTCGCGTGCCGAAGGTTCTGGCTGCGGCCCCTCGGGTGCCAGACCGGCACGATACTGTTCGGTGTCCGCGACACCCCACTCTTTCATCCACAGCGGCAGGTTCTCGGTCGGGCTGTCGCCCTGATGCAGCAGGAATTCAGAGACATCGAACCCGATCCCCCCGGCTCCGATCACTGCAACCGACTTGCCGACGGGCGCCTTGTGGCGCAGCACGTCGATATAGTTGAGCACATTGTCGCGATCCTGGCCCGGGATCTGCGGATCGCGCGGGATGACCCCGGTGGCGATGATGACCTCGTCAAATCCTGTCAGATCACCGGCACCCACTTCACGCCCCAACTCGACAGTAACGCCGGTCAGCTTGATCATGGTGCGGTACCAGTCGACCAGACCCCAGAACTCTTCCTTGCCCGGAACCTGCTTGGCCATATTGAGCTGCCCGCCGATCTCTTCGGCGCGGTCGAACATGGTCACCTTGTGCCCGCGTTCCGCCGCCGTGATCGCCGTCGACAGCCCGGCGGGACCGGCCCCGACGATCGCAATGGTCTTGGGCAGTTCGGCTGGGGTGATCACCAGCTCGGTTTCGTGGCAGGCGCGCGGGTTGACCAGGCACGAGGTCAGCTTGCCGTTGAACGTGTGATCCAGGCAGGCCTGGTTGCAGGCGATGCAAGGCGCAATCTGGGCGGCTTTGCCAGCTTCGGCCTTGGCCACGAAATCGGCATCCGCCAGCATCGGGCGCGCCATCGACACCATATCGGCGCAGCCATCGGCCAGAACCTGTTCGACCACCTCGGGCGTATTGATCCGGTTCGAGGTGATGACCGGGATGCCGACCTTGCCCATCAGCTTC
Source organism: Ruegeria hyattellae (assembly GCF_041537925.1). Classification (NCBI taxonomy): domain Bacteria; kingdom Pseudomonadati; phylum Pseudomonadota; class Alphaproteobacteria; order Rhodobacterales; family Roseobacteraceae; genus Ruegeria; species Ruegeria hyattellae. Next base: position 91,673 of record NZ_JBGOSH010000003.1, read on the forward strand.
TTGGTCACCCAGGCAAAGGCGGCGCGCGGAACCGAGGTGGCGATGGTAGGAATGCGCGCCTCGTGCCACCCGATGCCGGTATTGATGATGGTCGCACCCGCCGCCTCAATCGCCTGCGCCAGTTGCACCACCTCGTCATAGGTCGATCCGTTCGGAACCAGATCGATCATCGACAGACGATAGATGATGATGAAATCCTCACCTACCGCCTCGCGGGCGCGACGCACGACCTCGACCGGCAACCGCATCCGATTCTCATAGGACCCACCCCACCGATCGGTGCGCTTGTTGGTATGTGTCACGACAAACTGGTTGAGAAAATACCCTTCGGAGCCCATGATCTCGACCCCGTCATAACCAGCCTTTTTGGCTCGCGCCGCACAGCTCGCGATATCCAATATCTGCTTTTCGATCCCCTCTTCGTCCAACTCTTTTGGCGGGAAGGGCGAAATGGGTGATTTGACAGGGCTTGGCGCCACGCAATGAGGCGAATAGGCATATCGGCCTGCGTGAAGAATCTGCATGGCGATCTTGCCGCCGGCGTCGTGGACACGTTCGGTGATGACCGAATGGTTCGCGACATCTTCCTCGGACGCCATCATCGCGGCTCCCGGCAGAACCGATCCCTCCAGGTTGGGTCCGATACCACCGGTCACGATCAGGCCAACCCCGCCTCGCGCGCGGTCCGCGTAAAATTCGGCCACCCGGTTCCAATCCTTGGTCTCTTCCAGCCCGCTATGCATCGACCCCATCAGCACGCGGTTCCTGAGCGTCGTGAACCCCAGATCCAGAGGAGTCAGCATGTTCGGGTAGGTGGTCATTCTTCGCTCCTGTCAGTTGCTGCGCGTAGAAAAGCGTCCTCGGCAGCACTTGTCATGCGAAACCCAGCGTAACTTGCTTTCAGATCCCCTGCCACGTTGCTAAACACCGGAGGGGATCAATTCGGAATTGACATGACACCAGAACAGATCGCGCAACTTCCCTACCGCCCCTGCGTCGGGCTGATGATGATCAATGGCGATGGCTGCATCTTTGTCGGCCAGCGCAATGACCGCCATTCTGAGGCCTGGCAGATGCCTCAGGGCGGCGTTGACCCCGGCGAAGATCCGCGCGACGCAGCTTTGCGCGAATTATCGGAGGAAACCGGGGTGACGCCGGACCTGGTCGAAATCATCGCCGAGACCGACGACTGGCTGCCCTACGATCTGCCCCATGACATCGTGCCGAAAATCTGGAAAGGCCGCTATCGTGGACAAGAACAGAAATGGTATCTACTGCGCTTTGCCGGGCACGACGATCAGATCGACATCAAGACCGAGCACCCGGAATTCACCCGCTGGAAATGGCAGAAGCCTGCAAAGCTGACCGAGGAAATCGTCCCCTTCAAACGCGACGTCTATGAGCGTGTGGTAGCGGCATTCGCTACATACCTAACTTGACCGCCGCGCGAACTCACATCGATACTTCGCCAAGTATGCATCAGCTGGCCCCAAGACCTAACGAATGTGAAACCTGATGAAGCTGCAAAACAAAATGACCTCCAAGTACATCGTCGGGGCATCGTTGATCCTGAGCCTCTTGTTCGTTCTGATCGGATATCAGAAGGGTGACATCTCCGATCAGTTCAGCGAAGGCAAACCGGGCACAATTGTTTCGGTTCTGCTGCTGCTTGCGATCTCGTTCACTTGCTTCAGGATCTTCATTCTGCGACGTCGAACCGCTGCAAACTGGCTTAGGCACCCCAGCCTTGTCTGGCTGCTGATCGCATCGGGGTTCTTGTTCCTTGCGCTGGACGATGCACTGAAGATTCACGAAGGGATCGATAAATCTATTCATGCAATGAGCGAGATGACCGAAACGTCGCTTTCGGATCGCATGGATGACGCCATTATCGGCATCTATGCCCTGATTGGCGTGTTCGTGCTCTATGTGTATCGCTCGGAACTCACACCGTACAGGTTCCTTGCCCCCTACCTGCTCGCAGGGTTCGCCGTTTTGGCATTAAGCATAGCTCTGGACGCCGCCTCAAATGGGCTGGGCTTCGCTTTGTGGGTGACGAATTCCGAAAGCGCGGCGCACTCGTTGCACGCCTTGCTCGACACCCTTGAGGAAGTCTGCAAGCTTCTGGCCGAGGCCATTTTCCTGTCCGGTTTTCTGCTTGTGCTGCAAGCTACGGCTGAACAGGACAAAACCTGAGCTATACAGCGCAGTATCGCCGGGTGTGCCGGGCAGACCTCGGCCGGGCCTGCCCGCAGCGGGCTTACAGCAATCCGTCTTCGCGCAACAGGTTCAGCATGTTTGCCTCGGGACGGGGTCCGATATGGCTGATGACTTCGCGGGCACAGATATTACCCATTCTGGCGCAGGTTTCGTAATCGCGGGCCGTGGCCATGCCATAGAGGAACCCGGCTGCAAACTGGTCGCCCGCCCCAGTGGCGTCCACCGGCACGATCTTCTCGACCGGCACATCGATACGATTGCCCTCGCTCAACACCGTCACGCCGTCACCGGACCGGGTGCAGACAACCAGCGGGCAGATGGCAGCGGTCTTGGCCAGCGCATCTTCCAGATCGTCGGTTTCAAACAATGATTTGATCTCGGCCTCGTTTCCGATCAAAAAATCCAGCTCATTCTCGATCAGCAGCAGGAAATCGACCCGGTGCCGTTCCACGCAGAACGGGTCGGAAATGGCGATGCCGGCCTTGCCGCCACCCTTGTGACAGGTGCGCGCGGCCTCAAGAAAGGCCGCCTTGCCCTTTTCCTTGTCGAACAGGTAGCCCTCAAGGAACATGATCTGACTTTTGCCCGCCACATCCCCCGGAACATCCTTGGAGGACAGTTCCGAGGAAATCCCCAGATAGGTGTTCATCGACCGCTCGCCATCGGGCGACACGAAGATCATCGAGCGGGACGTGGGCAATTCGCCGCCCGGCACCGGCGGGTTCACAAAATCAACGCCGTCATCCTTCATCGCCTCAGCATAAAACCGGCCCAGCGCATCGTCATGCACGCGGCCGATGAACGCCGCATCCAGCCCCAGCGCGCCAGCGCCCGCGATGGTGTTGGCGACCGAGCCGCCCGGTGTCTGCACCCGGCCTTCCATCGCCGCATAAAGCACTTCGCCGCGCTCGCGCTCGACCAGTTGCATGATACCCTTTTCGATCCCCATGAGGTCGAGAAAGCTATCGTCGGATTGGCTGATTACGTCCACCACGGCATTGCCGATGCCGACGATCTGATAGGATTTCATAGGTTTTTGTCCTCGAATTCACAAAGGTCACGAATGATACAGGTGCGACAAAGCGGCTTGCGCGCCTTGCAGTGATATCGGCCATGCAGGATCAACCAGTGATGGGCATGAAGCTGGAAATCGGCCGGAATATTGTCTTCGATGGCGCGTTCGACCGCGTCCACGTCTTTGCCGGGGCAGATGCCGGTGCGGTTGCCGACCCGAAAGATATGGGTGTCCACCGCCTGCGCGGGCTGGCGCCACCACATGTTCAGAACCACATTGGCGGTCTTGCGCCCGACGCCGGGCAGCGATTGCAGGGCGGCACGCGAGTTCGGAACCTCGCCCCCATAGTCTTCGACCAGAATGCGGCTCATCTTGATGACGTTCTTGGCCTTCTGCCGGAACAATCCGATGGTCTTGATGTGCTCGATCAACCCCTCTTCGCCCAGATCCAGCATCTTGTGCGGGGTATCAGCGATCTGGAACAAGGAACGCGTGGCCTTGTTCACACCCACATCGGTCGCCTGCGCTGACAGTGCAACCGCAACGACCAAAGTATAGACATTCACATGCTCTAGCTCGCCCTTGGGTTCCGGGTCGGCCGCGTGAAAGCGGGTAAAGATCTCGCGGATCGTGTGATAGTCGAGTTGCTTTGCCATCGGCGGTCTTAATGCCGCGTGTCGGCGGGGGCGTAAAGCCCCGTCCGACCTGTATCTCAGAAATCAAATGCGCAGGATTCGGGTCGAACACAGGGCGCGAATTTCCTATCCTGCAAAAAGGAACAGGAGCATTCGCCATGAATATGCAGACCAGCGAGCAAGGCTATCACTACGGCGTCATGCGGCGCGCGATCGAGCTGATCGACCAGGGCGGTGAGTCACTGTCGCTGGAGCAACTGGCGCGTGAGATGGATATGAGCCCGGCCCATTTCCAGCGCCTGTTCTCGCGCTGGGTCGGCGTCTCGCCCAAGAAATACCAGCAATATCTGGCACTCGGCCATGCCAAGGCGCTGCTACATGACCGGTTCACCACGCTGGAAGCCGCCCATAGCGTTGGGTTGTCCGGCGGCGGCCGGTTGCACGACCTCTTCATGCGTTGGGAGTCCATGAGCCCCGGCGAATATTCCCGCAAGGGCAAAGGTCTGGAGATCTATTGGGGTTGGTTCGAAAGCCCGTTTGGCCCTGCCTTGGTGATGGGCACCGACAAGGGCATCTGCGGCATCGGCTTTGCGGCTGAAACAGGTGAAGAGACCGCGATGGAAGACCTGATCTCGCGCTGGCCACAGGCGGAGTTCATCGAAGACCCGATGCAGCTGCGCCCCTGGGTACTCAGCGCCTTTGGCGCCGAAAGCGAGAAACTCGACCCGACACCGCTTTTCCTGATCGGCTCGCCCCTGCAGATCAAGGTGTGGGAGGCGCTGCTGCGTATCCCCTCGGGCCATGTCACAACCTATTCAGAGATCGCCGAGGCCATCGGCCAACCGCGCGCGGTGCGGGCGGTTGGCACGGCGGTCGGTCGCAACCCGATCAGCTGGCTGATCCCCTGCCACCGCGCACTGCGCAAGTCCGGCGGTCTGGGCGGCTATCACTGGGGGCTACCGGTCAAGCGGGCTCTCTTGGCCTATGAGGCGGCCAGATCAGGTCTTTGACGCCCGAATCGGCGCCAAAAGGGCAACCGCTTGCGGGGCGGCTTGGCGATCTTGTAATCGCTGCCCTTCTTGCTCTCCAGCCATTCGCGCTCCAACTCATAGGTGCGCAGGGGCTTCTGGTCGCTCCAGCGCTCCAGTTTCAACTGCATCATGATCAGATGGTCATAACTACTCATGGCTCTGCTCCGTTCTCGAATACTGAGGTCATGACACCACATCGCTCCTGCCACCCCGTTGTCAGGATCATGTGCTAATCTGTCAGGAGCATGAGGAGAGACTATGCGCCGCTCGACCCGGTTGTTCGAACTGATCCAGATCCTGCGGGCCTCGGAAAACCCGATGACTGCCGAAACACTTGCCGCCCGGCTGGAAGTGTCCGAGCGCACGATCTATCGCGATATCGCGGCGCTTCAGGCCATGCGCACACCGATCGAAGGCGCGCCAGGGCTGGGCTATGTCATGCGACGCGGCTATGATCTGCCGCCACTGAATTTCGACGAGGAGGAGGTCGAGGCGCTGCGCGTCGGCCTCTCGATGTTGGCGCGCACCGGTGACAACGCGCTGCAACAGGCCGCCAGCCGTATCTGCCAAAAGATCGACGCGTTGCACGACCCCGCCGAGTGGCTGCAGGTCGCGCCATGGGGCGCCCCGCCCGACGACCCCGCGCTTGGCTGCGTGTCAAAGGCCAACTTGCGCGCCGCCATCCGGGACGAGCGCAAGCTGCGCCTGACCTATCGCGACGCCGAAGACCGCGAGACAGAGCGCATCGTCCGCCCCGTCGCTCTGATCTATCATCTGGACTGCACCATGCTCGCCGCCTGGTGCGAGTTGCGCGACGGATTTCGCCATTTCCGCTGCGACCGGATCTGGTGCTGTGAGGCACTGGAGGACCATTTCACCGGCCAATCCGAGGCGCTGCGCCTGATCTGGCAGGAACGCAACCCGTGGGAGGAACGACAGGTGGTGTAGCCCTGCCGCTACAATTCCTTCCGCGCCCGCAAGGCCGCGGTGATCGTGCCATCATCCAGATAATCCAGCTCGCCACCGATGGGGACGCCTTGGGCCAGCGAGGTGAGGCGCACCTGCCCCTCAAGCTGTTCGGCGATGTAATGCGCCGTTGTCTGGCCGTCCACAGTGGCATTCAGCGCCAGGATGACCTCGGTGATGCCTTCGCTTTCCACTCGGTTTCTGAGGCGCGGAATGCGCAGATCATCGGGGCCGATCCCGTCCAGCGCCGACAAGGTCCCGCCCAGCACATGATAGCGGCCCTTGAACACAGCCGCCCGTTCCATCGCCCAGAGGTCGGCCACATCCTCTACCACGCACAGTTCGCCGGTCGCGCGTTTCTCGCTTTCGCAGATGTCGCAAATATCGGCGGTACCCACATTGCCGCAATTGAGGCACTCGCGCGCGGTTTCGGCCACCAAGCTGATCTGGTCCGCGAGCGGGGTCAGCAGCAACGCGCGCTTGCGGATCAGGTGCAGCACCGCGCGCCGGGCCGAGCGGGGGCCAAGCCCGGGCAGCTTGGCCATCAGCTCGATCAGGTTGTCGATGTCACGGGTCGAACTCACGAGCGGATCAGAACGGGAATTTCATGTCCGCCGGCAGACCCATGCCTTCGGTCAGTTTGGCCATCTCGGCCTGCGACCGGTCCGAGGCCTTGGATTGCGCGTCCTTGATGGCCGCCAGGATCAGGTCCTCGACCACTTCCTTGTCATCGCCATTGAAGATCGACGGGTCGATATCGAGCGCCTTCAGTTCGCCCTTGGCCGAGGCAGTGGCCTTGACCAGCCCGGCCCCGGATTCGCCGACCACCATGATGTTATGCAGGTCTTCCTGCATGTCGGTCATCTTGGTCTGCAATTCCTGCGCCGATTTCATCATCTTGGCCATATCGCCAAGCCCGCCAAGTCCTTTGAGCATCGAGTGCCTCCGTTAACTAGATTTGTCGCCTAGATACGCATCACCCGAGCGCACCACAAGGGCGTCGCTTACCCGTCTTCGAACGGGTCCCATTCATCCTCGACCTCGGGCAGCGCTTCGGTCTCGACTTTGGCGGCGCGTTGTTCGGGGGTTTCGATATTGGTGATCCTGGCCTCGGGGAATTGTGCCAGCACCGCCTGCACCAGCGGATGCGCTTCGGCCTCCTGCTTCAGTGCCAGCTCGGCGGCGTCGCGGATTTCGGCGATTGTCGGCGCTGCGCCATCCGAGACCACCGAGACCGCCCAGCGGTTTCCCGTCCAGCTTTGCAGCCGCGAGCCAAGCCGCTGCGCCAGATCGGTGGGGGCGTGATCCGTGGGGGTGAATTCGATACGGCCCGGCTGGTACGCGATCAGCCTGACACCGGTTTCCACCTCGACCAGCAGTTTGACGTCGCGATGGGTGCGGACCAGTTCTACCACATGCTCGAAGGTCGGATAGCGCGCCAGCGCCTGTTCCACATCCTGCGCAAGTGCTGCCGTGGGGGCATTGCCCGCCCCGCTCCGGGGCGCGGCAGAGATCGCTGCTGCCTGCGCCACAGGGGCACCGGCAGGCTGCATCTCGCGCGCGCCACCTTGACTGCTTGGCATCGGCGAAGGTGGCGAATCCTGGAGCTTTCGCACCAGTTCCTCGGGCGTGGGCAGGTCGGCCACATGGGTCAGGCGGATGATCGCCATTTCGGCCGCCATCATCGCGTTGGGCGCGGCGGTCACCTCTTCCAGCGCTTTCAGCAGCATCTGCCACATCCGGGTCAGCACCCGCATCGGCAGGGCCTCGGCCATCTGTGCGCCGCGGCTGCGTTCGTCCGGCGACACGGTCGGGTCTTCGGCAGCATCCGGGGTGATCTTGACCACCGATACCCAATGGGTGATCTCGGCCAGATCGCGCAGCACCGCCAGCGGATCGGCCCCTTCGGCATATTGCGCGCTGAGTTCTGTCAGCGCGCCCGCCGCATCGCCGCGCAGGATCATGTCCATCAGATCCAGCACCCGCCCCCGATCGGCCAGACCGAGCATTGCGCGCACCTGCTCTGCCGTGGTTTCGCCTGCGCCGTGCGAGATTGCCTGATCCAGCAGCGAAGTGGCATCCCGCGCCGACCCTTCCGCCGCGCGGGTAATCAGCGCCAGCGCGTCATCGGCAATTTCCGCCTCTTCAGCCTTGGCGATCTTGCGCATCAGCGCGATCATCTCTTCCGGCTCGATCCGGCGCAGGTCAAACCGCTGGCAGCGCGACAGGACCGTCACCGGCACCTTGCGAATCTCGGTGGTGGCAAAGATGAATTTCACATGCTCGGGCGGTTCCTCGAGCGTCTTGAGCAACGCGTTGAAGGCGCTGGTCGAGAGCATGTGAACCTCGTCGATGATGTAGATCTTGTAACGTGCTGAAGCCGCGCGGTAGCGCACGCTGTCAATGATTTCGCGAATGTCGTTCACACCGGTGCGGCTGGCGGCGTCCATCTCCATCACGTCGACATGGCGGCCTTCCATGATCGCCACGCAATGTTCGCATTGGCCGCACGGCTCGGTAGTGGGCGCGCCGGACCCGTCCGGCCCGATGCAGTTCATCCCCTTGGCGATGATCCGCGCAGTGGTGGTCTTGCCGGTGCCGCGAATCCCGGTCATCACAAAGGCCTGCGCGATCCGGTCCGCTTCGAAGGCGTTCTTCAGCGTGCGCACCATCGCATCCTGCCCGACCAAGTCGGCGAAGGTTTCCGGGCGGTATTTTCGGGCGAGAACCTGATAGGCGGGGCTGGGCGTGTCGGTCATGTCTGCTCTGGCGGATTCGTTCCTGACGCCGGAGCCTAGAGTGCCGCCCCCCCGGCGTCCACCTCGCGCGTGCGGGAAAACCCTTGGGAAAGCTTGGGGCAGCGCATAGCATGGGTGCACTGCAAGAGTGTTTTGAGTTCGCGGCTCTGAGGGGGACCGCCTTATGTCGCAAACGGTTATTCATGACCTGCCGGTAGGCGGCGGGACGCTTGCATTGTCCCCGTTGCCGGGGCACTCGGGCGATTATGACGGTGATCTGGCCCTGATCGCGGATTGGAAACCGGGGCTTGTGATCTCGATGACCACCGAGTTGGAGATGTTCGAGGCCGGCGCGCTGCAGTTCGGCCCCGATATTCAGGGCCGCGCCAGCAGATGGGCCCATCTGCCGGTGACGGATTTCAACGCGCCGCCCTTTGCCATACAGCAGGCCTGGCCCGAGGTCAGCGCCGATGCCCGCCACGCGCTGAACGGCGGCGGGCGGGTTCTGGTGCATTGCCGGGGCGGCTGCGGCCGGTCCGGCATGGTTGCGCTGCGTCTGATGATCGAATGTGGCGAAAGGACCGAGGCTGCTTTGACCCGCTTACGCGCCGTACGACGTTGCGCCGTGGAAACCGAGGATCAAATGGAATGGGCCATGGCAGCCCGTCCCGCTGCGCAGCCGACCTTGTCCTAATCACCAACGCGTTTTATGATACCGGCGCCGACTGGGCGGCAACCGGGTCCGCGGACAGCTGTATCAGCACCCATCAGAGACCAACGCGATATGCGGTTTTTTCTCTCCCCGACAAGCGGGCCACCGGGGTTGTTTGAGGAAAACCGATGACCTATCCCCTCGACCACCACCGCCGTCAGGCAAAGCAGCTGAAGAAAGCGTTCAAGGCCAGTGATGCGGGCGCGATCGCGCGTGCACAGACCGTTCTGGGTGAAACCCCGGTGCTTACCCACAGCGCCGCCCTTCACGTGATCGCCCGAGAGGCCGGGTATGACAGCTGGCCCAAGATGAAATACAGCATCGAGACCGCGACGATGCAACGCGACGCACGTGCCCAACAGCTCAAACTGGCGTTGTTTCAGGGGGCGGACTGGCGGGTCGCGCAATTACTGTCCCATACACCTGATCTGGCCAATGACGCCTTTGGGCTGCTCTGTGCGCTCTATCGCATCGATGCGGTCAGAGATTGGCTGGATCGCGATCCGGGCATCGTCGATCAGGTGTTGCAAGGCCCGCGCAGACCAATGCTGCATCTGGCCTTTTCCCGGTATTTCCAGTCCCGCCCTGATCTGGAGCGAGACATGATTGCTGTGGCCGAGGCATTGCTTGCTGCAGGCGCGGATGTGAATGACGGCTACCCCTCGGAACCGGGCAGTCCACATCAACTTTCGGCTCTATACGGAGCAATTGGACATGCCGACAACATGATCCTCGCCCAATGGCTGCTGGATCACGGTGCCGATCCGAATGACGGTGAGTCGCTGTATCACGCGACCGAGCTGGGGCATCACACGGGGCTGCAAATGCTGCTTGCCGCCGGAGCCGAGCCACGCGGGACAAACGCGTTGCTGAGGGCGTTGGACTTCAACGACCCCGAAGCGGTGCGCCTGCTGCTCGACCATGGCGCTCAGGTGGAAGAGTTCAACGATGACCCTGTCGGAGGTGAAGAACCTTGGGTCATGCCCGCCCTGCATCAGGCTGCGCGGCGTATGTGCGATGGGCCGGTGGTGGACCTGTTGCTTGCCCATGGTGGCGATCCAAGCAGGCTCTATAAAGGCTATTCCGCCTATGGTTTCGCGCGGGTCTTCGGCAATTCGACGCTTGCCCGCGCAATTGAGGCGACAGGCAAGGCCCCACAGCTCACCCAAGCAGAGCAGCTTCTGGCCCAGGCCGCTGATGGGACTTTGCTGCCCGGCGCGTCTGTGGACGCGGCCAGCCTGCCTGATGAATACCGTACCCTTATCCGGTCGATCCTGCATCTTCCCGGCAAACTGGACCATGTGAAACGTCTGGTCGCCCTTGGCCTGAACCCCGAGGCACCCGATCGCGAGGGGCTGACCGCCCTTCAGGTCGCCGGGTGGGAGGGGTTGCCGGATATGATGATCTATCTTCTTACGCTGTCTCCGGATCTGGGCCATGTGAACGGCTATGGCGGCGGGCTGGTGTCGACCATTCTGCACGGTGCGGACAATAATCCGCACCGGGATATCCGCGATCACGCCACCTGCCTGTCGCACGCGCTAGCGGCGTGTGCGCCGCTGGGGCGCAACCTGATAGAGGCAAGCGGCGACCCAGAATTGACTCGGATCATGGAGGAATGGGCAGAGGCCCATCCCGATCAGGTCACAGAAAACGTGCCTTGACGGATCATGCTGCGGCCTGTGCCTGATGCTCGATCAAGGGTAGGCGCAGTTCGATCATGGCGCAGGGCGGCGCGCTGTCGGGCGCGGGGAAGCCCTGCCCCTCCGGGTCCATCATCGCGTTGGCATAAAGTTCCATGATGTCGAGATCGGCGGTCTCGGCAACACCGGCGAACATACGTATTCGCGCATGGTTGGCCCGGTAGACCGCCGTGCAGTCCTGCCCGCAATGGGCAAGCTGCGCGCTGCCGTCGATCTCGAAATCCGGCGCCGTCACCGCGCGGGCCGAGGCCATGGCATCGGCCAGCCGATCCACCATCCGAGCAAGCGCCGGGCAAGGTTTGCCGGTTATCAGACATTGGGTTTCCGCAAACGTTCGGTTGTTCTTCGTCCAGATCACATCGCGCCCTCCGCGCTGACGGGAAGGGGCTTGTGAACGTCCGTGACCAAGTGCAGCCATCAGACCCGCACCGGACACCCCGCCCGCGTTCGAGTTTCAGTTCCGATGGCAGGTCTCCTGACTTGCGGGTCGTCGCTTTGCCGCCCTTCCCGACCTTTCGGCCAGTGGTCATACGGCATCACTCTCCGCTTACAGTTGCGGGGGCAGTCGCGGATTTGGCCTTGTCAGGACCGCACCGAGTTCCCTTTTCATCCCAACCACAGATGTGGTGTGAGAACCATCACACAACCGCTAGTCCTTGCCGCCCGAGTCTGTCAAGAATTTCCGTCCCCGGTCCCCACGCCGCGCCTGACGATGGTGGGCAGCGCCCGCAACGGGGCCGAGCTTCTCCGGGCACGTGACAATTGCCAAGCGCCCTGGATCAGCATGAAGAACTCTTCGGCGGTAGCCTGCGGCGTCTTGACCCCAAGCCGCTTGGCGTGCTGCGTCGCTTCGGAAATCCAGCCCTCATAAAGATGCGCGGCATGGGAGCGGAACGCCTCGTTATCGGGCCCTTCGAACAAGGTACTCGAGATCGGGCATCCATCCCACTTTCCCGAGCGATCGAAAATTTCTGCCAGCCGCGCGCACAGGGCCTGCGTCCCCTCGGCAAAACTGCTGGCCGGTTCATAGGCCACGGCGATCATCCGCAGCATTCGGTCCGAGGCCCAGGTCGCCGCCGCCAGTGCCAGATCCGGTTTGCCATTCGGAAAGTGGTGGTACAGCGATCCTTTCGGCGCATTCGCTGCCGTCAGCAGCTCGTTCAGACCTACGCCGTTGTAGCCGCTGCGCCGGAACAGTTCGGCAGCGGTCCGGATCAGCCGATCCTTGGTGGGCATAGGACGTTTTTCTTTCATCGCTCTTGGATATTGACAGGACTAGACCAATTGGTCCACACATATGATCAATAGACCAATCGGTCTAGCAACGGGAGAGCGCCCATGCTTGATGCGCAGACAACCATCCTGACCCATGACATCTGCTTTGATGCCGGGCCCGCGACGCTGTCGGGGAAATTGTTCCTGCCGATCGGTGACCCTGTCGCGGCGGTGGTGATCAACAGTGCCACCGGCGTGCCACAGTCGTATTACCGCCACTTCGCGCGCTGGCTGGCCGAATCCCACGGCATGGCCGTCCTGACCTATGATTACCGCGATTTCGAGACTTCGCGCAGCGGACCACTACGGACCTCACGGGTCAAAATGTCGGACTGGATTCTGATCGACATGCCCGCCGCGCGTGCAGAGGTGCGGCGGCGCTTTCCGGGTACGTCGCTTTGGGTGATCGGCCATTCTCTGGGCGCGATGGCGATGCCGATGCAGGACGGGATCGAGGACATTAGCCGCATGATCAGTGTCTGTTCCGGCCTAGTACATCATGGCGACCACCCCTGGCCTTATCAGGGTCTAGCGCGCCTGTTCTGGTTCGGTCACGGGCCGCTCGCCACCCGCCTTGCGGGCTATTTGCCCGGCCGACTGATCGGATTTGGCCCCGATTTGCCCGCAGGGGTGTATTGGGAATGGCGGCGCTGGTGTACCTCGCGCGATTCCTATTTGCCCGATGCTGGTTGGACCCTGCCGCAGCCCAACTGGCGACGCAGCGACGCGCCTGTAAAGATGGTCACTCTTACCGATGACGACGTCTGCCCGGCAGTCGCCAGCGAACGGCTGGCACGGCTCTTTGACGGGCGCGCCACGCTTGTCCCGCTTGAGCCGTCCGCATTCGGGTTGCGCAAGGTAGGCCATCTGGGAGTGTTCACCCGCGCGAATGCGGCGCTCTGGCCCGAGATTATCGCTTGATTGGCCTTTGTCAGAGCCATTCCACGTCGCCCAGAAAGATATACCCCGCGCCATAGATCGTCTTGATCAGGCGTGGGTTCTTGGGGTCTTCGCGCAGCTTGGTTCTGAGCCGCGAAATGCGTACGTCCATTGCTCGGTCAAAGCTTTCGCTAGCCGCACCTCCCAGAGCCTCTTGCATCTGAGCGCGACTGATCAGCCGCTTGGGGCTTTCCAGAAACAGCCGCAGCACCTCGCCCTCGGCATGGGAAAACGGCGTTTCGCCACTATCGCTGTCCTCCAGTACGTAGCGATCAAAATGAGCCGTCCAACCATTGAAATGCGCCGTCTCGCCTGCAGGCGCGGGTGTTTTCGGCCCGCGCAGACGCGCACGCACCCGCGCCACGACCTCGGCCGGATCGAATGGTTTGGTGATATAGTCGTCTGCGCCCAGTTCCAGCCCGGTGACGCGGTCCTGCACCTGCGCTCGACCCGAGATGATGATCACAGCCGCCCCCTGTTCAAGCGCCAAACGATGCACCAGAGCCAGCCCGTCGGTGTCAGGCAGCGACAGGTCCACCAGACACAGATCCGGCGTCACCCGCTTTAGCGAGGCTTCGAATTCGCGGGCGCGGGCAAAGCACTGCGTCCGAAAACCCGCCTCTTCCAGCGCGTCAGTCAGGATTTGGCGGATCGCGGGTTCGTCGTCGAGAATGGTCACCAATGCGTTGGTCACGTCCGGGCCTCATTGTGGATCAGCGCCGCCAATTGACCGGTTCCGAACGGCTTGCGCAAGACCGGCGCGCGCGCAATCGCGTCGTGATAGAGCGGATCAGACGCGGGGAGCGAGGTCATCAGAATGCAGGGCAGATTGGCGGGCAACCGCTCCATCAGGTCCAGCCCCGTCGCATCCCCCTCAAGCCGGATGTCGGACAGAACCACCGAGATGTCGCCCAGATCGGCGACCAGCGCGCAGGCCTCGTCCACCGAGGTCGCCTCGATCACAGAATGCCCCAGTTCGACCAGCATATCGCGGAACCCGGCGCGCAGATCGTCATCGTCTTCGACCAGCAACGCCAAACCGCCTTTCATGTCGGGCGCGACCCGGAGGGGCAAGCGCACAACAACGCTGGCGCCCACCGGCGTATTGGACAATTGCAGATCACCGCCTGCCAGTTTAACCGTGTCATAAACCATGGACAGGCCCAGCCCCGACCCTTCGCTGCCCTTGGTTGTAAAAAACGGGTTCAATGCTCTTTTTAGAGCCTCATCCGAGAACCCCGGTCCGGTATCCGTGACCGCTATTTCCAGCCAGGTCCGCCCGATACAATGAGCGCTGACGGTGATCTGACCCGTCGCTCCGCAGGCATCGCGCGCATTCAGAACCAGATTGAGCAGCGCGTCCTGAACCATGCCGGGATCCAGCATCAAAAGCTGGCTCTTGGTATGGTCCAGTACTGACAGACCCACTCCGCGCGGAAGTGACGGTGTCGCCAGCAGTTTAAGGTCTTGCAAAATGCCCCCCATATCTACCGCCTTGGGCCGCGGCGTACGGGTTCCGGTCATGTCGGCAATCCGATTCAGCAGCCGCCCACCCCGGCGCGCGGTGGTCTGGGTGGCCGTCACTAACTCGGTGGCGTCAGACGACAGCTCCATCTTTTCCAGCTTACCCTGCATCCCGAGAATGATGGTGAGCAGGTTCGAAAAATCATGCGCCAGCCCGCTGGTCATTTGAGCGGCCAGCGCCCTCCGCCGCGATTGCTGCAACGCGACGCGGGCCTGTGTTTCTTCAGTGATGTCCATCGACAGAATGAAGACACCGCCGCTTTGATCAGGGGTAAAAGCGACCCTAATACGGCGCGAATCGTGGTTTTCGGTAAATTCGAACACGGCATTCTCACCGTTATAAGCGTCGGTCAAATAAGGCTCGATCCGCACATAGGCGTCGTGCCCCAGCGCGTCCGAGATATGCAGGCCCAGAATGTCCGACGGTCGCCCCGGCATCACCGCGCTGAGCCGCCGGTTCGAATAGGTGTAATGCCCGCTCGCATTCACATGGGCTATATGCGCCGGCATCATCTCGGTCGTGAGACGGGTGCGTGCTTCGATTTCGGTCAATTGACGTTTGGTTTCCTCCAACGCCGTGTTGCTGGCCGCCAGTTGCCGGTTGGTCGCGGACAGTTCCTCGGCATGGGCCAGCAGTTGATCCGACAACTCTTCGGACCGAGATTGCAGCATCTCTTCGACCCGCCGGGTCCGGGTGATGTCGGTATAGACCGCCACCCAGCCGCCCTGCGGCAGCGGCGACCCCTCTATCGAGATCACCTGCCCGTTGGGCCGTTCGCGTTCCAGATAATGCGGCTCAAACGCGAGCGCCTGATCGACGCGGGTCTTGATCAGGTCCTCAATATCGTCGGCCGGGCCATATTCGCCCTTCGCGGCGATAAAGCGGATCGTATCGGCAAACCCGGCGCCCGGCGTGACCAGTTGATCGGGCAGATCGAACATTTCCTGAAAGCGCCGGTTCGACAGCACCAGCCTCAACTCGCTGTCATAGATCGACAGCGCCTGCGCGATCAGGTTCAACCCTGCGGTCGTCATCCGTTTGGTTCGCTGGTCGTCCTGATCCAAAACACGCCCTCCGGCCACAGACCTAGCATCGGATCGCCGCATGGCACAGGGGCAAACCGGCGCCGAGGGGGCGCTGTTACAATTCGTAAGAATTGGGAAAACATCAGGTAAAAGTTGACCGCGAGATTTTGCGGCGTTCCTTATAGGGGCAGAATCGCAAGAAGCGGTCTTTCCGGTTAATCGAACCGACCGGATCGGGAGGAGAAGAGTTTTGGACAACACGCAGTCGGCTGCCGGGGGTTTGCACTCTCTTCCGGCGCTGCTTCATCGCAATGCACAAGCCTTTGCTTCCGCCCCGGCCTATCGCGAAAAGGAATTTGGCATCTGGCAATGCTGGAGCTGGTCCGAGACTGCACAGGAAATCGAGGCGCTGGCGCTGGGATTGCTCAATCTGGGCGTACGAGAAGGCGACTTCATCGCCATTATCGGGCGCAACCGACCCTATCTGTATTGGTCGATGGTCGCCGCACAATCGGTTGGCGCGGTGCCGGTGCCGCTCTATCAGGACGCGGTGGCCGAAGAGATGGTCTATGTGCTGAGCCATTGCGGCGCGCGTTTTGTGATCGTCAGCGATCAGGAACAAGCCGACAAGGTCATCGAGGTTCAGGATCAGCTGCACCAGTTTGAGCATCTTATCTATCTCGATCCGCGCGGGATGCGTAAATACGACCACCACCAGTTGCACCAGTTCAGCCATGTGCAGGATCAGGGCCGTGCCGCGCGCGATGAATGGATCACCGATCTACACACCCGCCGGGACAAGCTGAACTACGACAGCACCTGCGTGATGCTCTATACCTCGGGCACCACCGGCAAGCCCAAGGGCGTGGTCCTGTCGAACCGCAATGTGATCGAAAGCGCGAAGAACGCCTCAGATTTCGATGGGCTGACCAGCAGCGAGGATATCCTGTCCTATCTCCCGATGGCCTGGGTCGGCGATTTCATCTTCTCGATCGGTCAGGCCTATTGGTGTGGTTTCTGCGTGAACTGCCCCGAAAGCGCCGACACGATGATCACCGACCTGCGCGAAATCGGACCAACCTATTTCTTTGCCCCGCCCAGGGTGTTCGAAACACAGTTGACCAGCGTGATGATTCGGATGGAGGACGCCAGCAAGCTGAAGAAGCGGATGTTCCACCACTTCATGGCACATGCAAAAAAAGTTGGCGGGCTGATCCTGGATGGCAAGCCGGTCGCCCTGATGGATCGCCTGAAATATGCCATCGGAAACGCGCTGGTCTATGGTCCGCTCAAGGACACGCTTGGCCTGGGCCGTGTCCGCGTCGGCTATACGGCGGGCGAGGCGATCGGGCCAGAGATTTTTGAGTTCTACCGCTCGCTGGGCATCAATCTGAAGCAGCTCTATGGACAGACCGAGGCCACCGTGTTCATCACCGTACAGCCCGATGGCGAGGTGCGGCCCGATACTGTCGGTGTGCCTGCACCTGATGTCGAGATCCGCATCGATGACAGCGGCGAGATATTCTACCGGTCGCCCGGCGTTTTTGTCGAGTATTACAACAACCCCGACTCCACCGCCTCGACCAAGGATGCTGAGGGCTGGGTCGCCACCGGCGATGCGGGATTCATCGAAGAGGGGTCAGGTCATCTGCGGATCATCGACCGCGCCAAGGACGTGGGCAAAATGGCCGATGGCGCGATGTTTGCGCCGAAATATGTCGAGAACAAGCTCAAGTTCTATCCCGACATCCTCGAGGCGGTACTGTTCGGCAATGGCCGCGACCGGTGTGTCGCCTTTATCAATATCGATCTGACAGCGGTCGGAAATTGGGCCGAGCGCAACAACATCGCCTATGCCTCCTATCAGGAACTGGCGGGGCATTCTCGTGTGTTAGAGACGATTCAGGAGCATGTGGAGACGGTGAACCGCTCGGTTGCCGAGGATCCCATGTTGTCGGGTTGCCAGGTGCATCGCTTTGTGGTGCTGCATAAGGAACTGGATGCAGATGACGGCGAAATGACGCGCACCCGCAAGGTGCGCCGTCGCATCGTGGAAGAGAAATTCGCCGATATCATTGCGGCGCTATATGACGGGTCGGACAGTGTTTCGACGGTGACCGAAGTAACCTATGAGGATGGCCGCAAGGGATCGATCAGTGCAACGCTTAACATCCGCGACGCGGCGGTGATGCCGATTGCCCAAAAGATGGCGGCTGAATGATGGGATATCATTCGCCGCTCGACCTTCGGCCATCGCCCCGCCCGCCATCCCGTAATAACTTGAGAAGCGAAGGATCGGCTCATGCTTGATGCCTCGGACGGTTATGTCACCGAAGACGGTCGCAAGATCGGTGGCGTAGTGATGGAAATGCGCAACATTACCCTGCGCTTTGGTGGTGTGGTGGCGATCAAGGATATCTCCTTCGACATTCGCGAGGGTGAGATCCGGGCGATCATTGGACCGAATGGGGCTGGCAAATCCTCGATGCTGAACGTGATTTCCGGGTTTTATGTTCCGCAGGAAGGTGAGGTTTGGTTCCGGGGAGCGAAACGCCCGCCAATGAGACCTTATGAAGTAGCTCGTCAAGGCATCGCCCGCACCTTTCAGAACATCGCCTTGTTCGAAGGTATGAGCGTGCTGGACAATGTGATGACAGGGCGGCTGAACTTCATGAAAACCAACATCTTTCAGCAGGCGCTCTGGAAAGGGCGCGCGGAGAAGGAAGAGACCCTGAACCGAGCGGCGGTCGAAAGGATCATCGACTTTCTGGAGATCCAGCATATCCGCAAGACGCCGGTTGCCCGCCTGCCTTACGGGTTGAAGAAACGGGTGGAACTGGCGCGCGCGCTGGCGGCCGAGCCGAAGCTCTTGCTACTGGATGAGCCGATGGCGGGGATGAATGTCGAAGAAAAAGAGGACATGTCCCGGTTCATTTTGGACGTGAATGACGAATTCGGCACCACCATCGCGCTTATCGAGCACGATATGGGTGTTGTAATGGACCTGAGCGACCGAGTCGTTGTCATGGATTACGGTAAGAAGATCGGTGATGGCACACCGGATGAAGTGCGCGGCAATCAGGAAGTTATCGACGCCTATCTGGGGGTGTCGCATGACTGATCGACCGGGAGAACCAAGAATTTTCAAGAATTCTTGGCAAATTTCTTCCAGGAAATTTGCGGAGAGGACCGTCAATGCCTGAACAACTTGTCTTTGCAATGGAGGTCATCCTGAACGGCCTGATGGCCGGGGTGCTTTATGCGCTGGTCGCGCTGGGTTTTGTGCTGATCTTTAAAGCCTCGGGCATTTTCAACTATGCTCAAGGGGTCATGGCGCTGTTTGCGGCGATGACGTTGGTGGGGATCATGAACGGTCAAGTACCGTTCAGCCATCTGATCAACGCGATCTTTGGGGCGCATATCACCCATTTCGGCTGGCAGGTTCCTGCGGCCATCGCAATCCTGCTGACGATGGCGGTGATGGTGTTGCTGGCCTGGTGCGTACAGCAATTCGTGATGCGCCATCTGGTCAATCAGGAGCCGATCATCCTGTTCATGGCCACCATCGGTCTCGCGTATTTCCTCGAAGGCGTGGCCGACCTGATGTGGGGGTCCGAGATCAAGTCGCTGGATGTGGGCCTGCCGCAGGGCATCAACCTGTGGATTGACGAAACCACGTTCAACATCTTCGGCTATGGGTTCTTCATCGACAATCTCGACATTGTTGCAACCGTCGTGGCCGCGCTGCTGGTGATCGCTTTGGTGGCGTTCAGCCAATACACCAAACAGGGCCGCGCGATGCGCGCGGTGGCCGATGACCATCAGGCGGCACTGTCGGTGGGCATCTCGCTCAACTTCATTTGGGTCATGGTCTGGTCGGTTGCGGGGTTTGTCGCGCTGGTGGCAGGTATCATGTGGGGCACCAAGTCGGGCGTGCAGTTCTCGCTGTCGCTGATCGCGCTCAAGGCGTTGCCGGTGCTGATGTTAGGCGGCTTCACCTCGATCCCGGGTGCGATCGTGGGCGGGCTGATCATCGGGGTTGGAGAGAAACTGTTCGAGTTTGCCATCGGGCCGCTGGTGGGTGGTGCCACTGAGAACTGGTTCGCCTACGTGTTGGCGCTGGTCTTTCTGGTGTTCCGACCGCAGGGTCTGTTCGGCGAAAAGATCATCGAGAGGGTGTAGCGATGAGCCACAAATCCCGTATCGGCGTGATCTGCATCGACTGCAAGACCGAGGACCTGTCCGAGGCCACCGGATTCTGGTCCGCCATGCTTGGCAAAGAGGCCAAACTGGATGAGCGCGGAAAATATGCCTCATTCGATGGGCATAAGGGTTACCCGAAGGTGTTGCTGCAGGCGGTGGATCATGAACCGCGTGTGCATCTGGATATCGAGACCGATGACCTCGATGGGGAATGCCAGCGGCTTAAGGCACTGGGCGCGACAGAGGTGGCAAGGGTGCGGACCTGGATCGTGATGGAAGCCCCCACCGGGCACCGGTTCTGCCTCGTGAATCCACAGGGTGATGACTGGCCCGGGGAGGCCGCTCAATTCAGCGGAACCGGCACGTGAAAAAGCTGATCGCCATCATCAACGTGATCGCATGGGCCGGGTTCTGGGCGTTTGGCTATATCGCACTGACGTCGGACGATCTGACCAATGGACAACTGGTGATCGCCGCGCTGCTCGCCTTTGCCGGGTTGGTCACCGGAATACTCGCCTACATGAAGCTCGCGCGTGCCTCCGAGGTGAGCGGCTATGCCAAACGCACTAACCAACTGGACGCCGCTGCCCGCGAGCGAGCGCAGCAGGAATGGGAAAAATAAGACATGTTCTATCGTGAAGCCGGCGATTTCAAGATCTCCTACAGCCAGGACAGCCAGACCTTTCCCATCCGCTTTGACCGCTATCGGTATTACGTGGTGCTGGCGGTGGCGTTTGGTGTGGTGCCCTTCCTGATCAACGATTATTGGGCGAACGCGATCCTGCTGCCCTTCCTGATCTATGCGATTGCCGCCATCGGTCTGAACATCCTGACCGGCTATTGCGGGCAGGTCAGCCTGGGTACCGGTGGGTTCATGGCGGTGGGGGCTTATGCCTGCTACAAGCTGATGACCGCCTTCCCGGATGTCAGCATGTTCATCCACGTGCTTCTGGCGGGAGGGATAACCGCGCTGGTGGGCGTTCTGTTCGGCCTGCCATCCCTGCGGATCAAAGGGTTCTATCTGGCGGTGGCCACGCTAGCCGCGCAGTTCTTTCTTGTCTGGCTCTTCAACCGGGTGCCTTGGTTCTACAACTACTCGGCCTCGGGCCAGATCAATTCCCCGGAACGCGATGTATTCGGAATCATCATCACCGGCCCCAATGCGCCGGCCTGGGCCACCTATTTGTTCTGCCTGATCTTCCTGAGCATCTGTGCGCTGATCGCGCGCAATCTCACGCGGGGCACGACCGGTCGATCCTGGATGGCGATCCGGGACATGGATATTGCGGCCGAGATCATCGGGGTGAACCCGCTCAAGGCCAAGCTGACAGCCTTTGCCGTAAGTTCGTTCTTCGTAGGCATCTCGGGTGCGTTGTTCTTCGCGATCTATCTGGGCGCGGTCGAAGTAGGTGAGGTCTTTGGCATCCAGAAATCATTCCTGGTGCTCTTCATGGTCATTATCGGCGGATTAGGGTCTATTTTCGGGTCTTTCGCGGGGGCGGCGTTCCTTGTGCTGCTACCTGTGGTGCTGAAGGTCGTAGGGGCCGACATGCTGGGCTGGCCCACCGATATCGTGGCACATTTGCAGCTGGTCATCGTTGGTGCGCTGATCATCCTGTTCCTGATCCTCGAGCCGCACGGGCTGGCGCAGCTCTGGCGCGTGGCGAAAGAGAAACTGCGGCTGTGGCCGTTCCCGCATTAATACGATGGCGGGGTGCGGGCCCCGCCCTACAGACGGCCCCAACCGAAACCGGGGCGCAGAAACATCGGACAATACCAGGGAGGAAACCAACCGATGAAAACCAAACTTACCACATTGGCGCTGGGCGTCATGATGGCCGCCGGACCGGCCATGGCGGATCTTGTCTTTCCGTCGCTCAGCTATCGCACCGGGCCCTATGCGGCGGGTGGCATTCCCTTTGCTGACGGCTATGCCGATTACTTCACCCTGCTGAACGAGCGCGACGGTGGCATTGGCGGCGTCATGACAAGCGTGCCGGAATGTGAAACCGGCTATAACACCGAAAAAGGTGTCGAGTGTTACGAGGCAACCAAAGGCGAAGGCGCGCTGGTCTATCAGCCGCTTTCGACCGGCATCACCTATCAGTTGATCCCCAAGGCCACGGTTGACGACATTCCGATCCACTCAATGGGCTACGGCCGGACCTCGGCCAAGAATGGCGACGTGTTCAGCCACGTCTTCAACTATCCCGCCAACTACTGGGACGGTGCATCGGGTGCGGTGAACTACCTGCTGGACGAGAATGGTGGCGACCTGAACGGCAAGAAGATCGCGCTGGTTTATCACAACTCAGCCTATGGCAAAGAACCGATCCGGACTCTCGAAGAACTGTCTGCAAAGCACGGGTTTGAGCTGGTGGCGCTGCCGGTCGACCATCCCGGTCAGGAGCAGAAGTCGCAATGGCTGCAAATCCGCCGTGACAAGCCAGACTATGTGCTGATGTGGGGCTGGGGCGTGATGAACCAGGTTGCAGTTCAGGAAGCGGCCAATATTCGGTTCCCGATGGAGAACTTCATCGGCGTCTGGTGGTCCGGCGCTGAACATGACGTCACACCTGCAGGCGATGCGGCGAACGGTTACAAGGCGCTGACCTTCCACAATGTGGGCACCGACTTCCCGGTCTTCGATGACATTCAGAAATACGTTGTCGATGCAGGCAAGGCTGCGGGCGCAGGCGATCAGGTTGGCACGGTTCTCTATAACCGGGGTCTCTATGCGGCGATGCTGGCGGCTGAGGCCGCTAAGAAAGCGCAGGAAATCCACGGCACCGCCGACATCACATCGGCGCAGATGCGCGATGGCATGGAGGCGCTGGAAATCACTGAGGCCAAGATGGCCGAGCTGGGTCTGCCCAATTTCGGCCCGACATTCTCGGTGAACTGTAAAAACCACGGCGGGGACGCCCTTGTGGGTGTGACCCAGTGGGATGCGGCCAACAAGACATGGTCGATGATCTCCGAGTTTAAGGCAACAGATGGTGACGTGATCGGTCCGCTGATCGACGAGGATTCCAGTGCCTATGCCGGCGAAAACAACATCTCGCCGAACTGCTGAACCAACAGGTGCGGCGGTTAGCCGCCGCACCTTGCCCAACCGCCACAAGACCCGATAACCGCATGAGGACACTCTGATGCTGGATACAGCGACCCAGACCGACGTGCAGACCGAGACACTGCTTGAGGTCAACAATATCGAAGTGATCTACAATCACGTGATCCTCGTGCTGAAGGGCGTCAGCCTGAACGTCCCCAAGGGCGGGATAACCGCGCTGCTGGGTGGCAACGGGGCGGGCAAGACGACAACGCTCAAGGCCATTTCCAATCTGCTGCATTCCGAGCGCGGCGAGGTCACCAAAGGCTCGGTCAAGTATCGCGGCAAAGAAGTGCACGGCTCGGACCCGGCCGATCTGGTCCGGCGCGGCGTCATTCAGGTGATGGAAGGCCGCCATTGTTTCGAACACCTCACGGTCGAGGAAAACCTGCTGACCGGTTATTACACCCGCAAAGCCGCCAAGGCCCAGATGATGCAGGACCTCGAGCTGGTCTATACCTATTTCCCGCGCCTCAAGGAGCGCCGCAAAAGCCAGGCGGGCTACACCTCGGGCGGTGAGCAGCAGATGGTCGCCATTGGCCGTGCACTGATGTCGAAACCGGAAACCATTTTGCTGGACGAACCTTCGATGGGGCTTGCGCCGCAGTTGGTCGAAGAGATTTTCGGCATCGTCAAAGACCTCAACGAAAAAGAGGGGGTTTCGTTTCTGCTGGCCGAACAGAACACCAATGTGGCTCTGCGCTTTGCCCACTACGGATATATTCTGGAATCCGGCAGGGTGGTAATGGATGGCCCAGCGGCGGAACTGCGCGAAAACCCCGACGTCAAGGAATTCTATCTCGGCATGTCCGAGGAAGGGCGCAAGAGCTTTCGCGATGTGCGTTCCTATCGCCGCCGCAAGCGGTGGCTGAGCTAATGAGGGATCAGACCATGACTCATTTCGACGACCTGGAAACCCGCTCAGCCGACCAACGCGCCTCCGATCTGGCGCAGGCGCTGCCGCAGCAGATAGCGCACGCTCAGAAAGCGCAAGGTTATGCGGCGGCGCTTGCTGATGTCGACGCGCTGGCGATCACGTCGATGGACGCGTTGGCGGCCCTGCCTGTCCTGCGCAAATCCGATCTGACAAAGGCACAGGCGGCTCAGCGCCCGTTTGGCGGCTTCACCGTGAAACCAGCCAACGGTTTTCACCATATATTCCAGTCCCCCGGTCCGGTTTATGAGCCGGGCGGCACCGGACATGACTGGTGGCGGATGGGACGGTTCCTGCATGCTTTGGGCCTCGGGCAGGGCGATATCGTGCAGAACTGTTTCGGCTATCACCTGACGCCCGCGGGCATGATCTTTGAAAACGGCGCCCGCGCAGTTGGGGCTGCCGTGTTGCCCGCTGGCACCGGCCAGACCGAATTGCAGGTGACGGCTGCGCGCGATATCGGCTGCACAGCTTACGCAGGCACGCCGGACTATCTGAAAATCATCCTCGACAAAGCGGATGAGATGGGCGTCACGCTCTCTTTCACCAAGGCCGCTGTTGGCGGCGGGGCGCTGTTCCCGAGCCTGCGGCAAGAATACAAGGACCGGGGCATCGCCTGCCTGCAATGCTACGCCACAGCTGATCTGGGCAATATTGCCTATGAAAGCGCCGCGATGGAGGGGATGATCATCGACGAACATGTGATCGTCGAGATTGTTACCCCAGGCACCGGTACCCCGGTCGTGCCCGGCGACGTGGGTGAAGTGGTGGTGACCACGCTGAACCCGGATTACCCGCTGATCCGCTTTGCCACCGGCGATCTGAGCGCGGTCCTGCCCGGCATCAGCCCCTGCGGACGCACCAATCTGCGCATCAAGGGCTGGATGGGCCGCGCCGATCAAACCACCAAGATCAAGGGCATGTTCGTGCGCCCCGAGCAGGTGGCGGCGCTGGTCGAAAAGCATGACGAGATCGTCAAGGCGCGAGTCATTGCCGCACGGCAGGGCGAGATGGACGTGATGACGGTGCAGATCGAAAGCGCCGGAGGCGATGACCGCGCCTACGCGAAATCAGTGACCGAAGTGCTGAAACTCAAAGGTGCGGTCGAGGTGGTCACGCCCGGTTCCCTGCCCCGAGACGGGTTAGTGATCGAGGATCAGCGCAACTACGATTGACCATTCGCTCTGGCGTTTTGCGCCGTTTTGACCAATAGAAGCGGGGCGTCTTTCTGAGCGCGCCCTCTTTGTTGACCGGACAGCATGGCAGATATCGAATATTCGGAAAATGGCTCTCGGCACCGCCATGCGCGGGGCACAAGGCTGCTGGGCCTTTTGTCCTATGGTATCGCTGCTGCCTGTCTGCTGCCGATGCTGGCCGTGGTGCTAGCTGCCCTGACCGGCGGCACAGACACGGTCACGCATCTGGCCGGAACCGTTATGCCCCGGTATCTGGGGACTACGGTGTTGCTGGTTGCTCTGGTGGCGGTCGGCACGTTCTGCCTTGGGGTAGGTGCCGCATGGCTGGTGACCATGACGCGGTTTCCCGGCGTGCGCCTGCTGGAGATCGCGCTGGTGCTGCCGTTGGCCTTTCCGGCCTATGTGCTGGCCTATGCCTATACCTTCATTCTGGATCATCCCGGTATCGTGCAGACCACGCTCAGGCACGTGACCGGCTGGGGGCCGCGCGACTATTGGTTCCCGGAGATCCGCTCGACCGAGGGTGCGGCGATCATGCTGATCCTGGTGCTGTACCCATATGTCTACCTGCTGGCGCGCGCCGCTTTCCTGCAGCAAAGTGCGACTGCGTTTCTTGCCGCGCGCGCGCTAGGATCCAGCCCGTGGTGGGCTTTCTACCGTGTGTCGCTGCCCATGGCGCGACCCGCCATTGCCGGAGGTGTCCTGCTGGCGGTGATGGAAACCATCGCCGATTTCGGCACGGTGTCCTATTTCGGAGTCCAGACCTTTGCCACCGGTATCTATACGAGCTGGTTCTCGATGGGCGACCGTGCGGCGGCGGCGCAGCTTGCCCTGTGCCTGCTGGGCTTTGCGTTGCTACTAGCGGTGAGCGAACGGATGCAGCGTGGAAAATCGAAGTTTTACCAATCAGGCCAGCGCCAGACCGCGCGCCCCGCCGCGCAGTTGAAAGGCGGCAAAGCGTTGTTCGCCTTTCTGCTCTGCGCGGTTCCGGTGTTCTTCGGGTTTCTGCTGCCGGTTTTGGTGCTGGTCGAGATGGGGTTGGATTCGGAGCAGGATCTGCTGTCGCGGCGCTATCTGGGATTCATCCGAAACTCGCTGACCCTAGCCGGGGCCGCCGCGTTTCTCACCGTGGCCGCCGCAACCTGCATCGGGTTCTACAAGCGGGTCAAGCCAGGGCGGCAAAGCGCCAGCGCCGCCTATCTGGCGCGGCTTGGTTATGCGGTGCCGGGCGGTGTGATCGCAGTTGGCCTGATGGTGCCCTTTGCCGCTTTCGACAACGCCCTTGACGCGTGGATGCGGGCGACGTTCGACATCTCGACCGGATTACTGGTCACAGGATCGATCTGGTTGCTGGTTGCAGCTTACATGGTGCGGTTCCTAGCCGCAGCGCTCAGCGCCTATGAGGGCGGCCAGAGCATGGTGCATTCGAACATTGACGCGGCCGCGCGATCGCTGGGGCAATCGCCGCTGGGCACGCTGCGACGGGTGCATCTGCCGCTGCTCACGCCATCGCTGCTGACCGCCTTGCTGATCGTCTTCGTCGACGTGATGAAAGAGTTGCCCGCGACGCTTATCATGCGCCCCTTCAACTTCGACACATTGGCGGTGCAGGCCTATCGGCTGGCCTCGGACGAACGTCTGGAGGGCGCGGCGGTTCCGTCGCTGGTCATTGTCGCGGTGGGGCTTTTGCCGGTGATCCTGATCTGCAGGCAGGTCGGACGCAGATAGCGCTTAGTCGGGAATCAGGTCGTTGGTCGCATAGGTCAGCGCCGAATCCATGATCGAGCGGTCGCGTGTGCCAAACAGCAGCCTGCCCTCGCCGTTCAGCAATGTGGCGCGGCGGTGAACGTCGAATTCCTGCCCATCCGAGGTCAGCACCGAACTGCCCGAGGAGCTGTGATCGGTGTATTCCAGTTGCGCGCCCCTCAGCTCCAGCTTGCCATGCTGCCGTGAAATCCAACCATGCGACAAGGTGATGTCGCAATCCTCGGAGCGACCGACTGTCAGGCTCTCGCCTTCGCTGATCGACCAGCTCTGGCCATTTGCTGCTATCTCGGCGCTCTCAGTACGCCGCCCGATCTGTGGCCCGGTCGCGCCGAACACGACGGTCTGGGTAGCGATCTGGCTGGCCATATAGGAATAGACCCGCGTGGCCTCTTTCTTGCCCTTCAGCTTGAGACCACCCATCGACACAAAATGCGCCTGATGACCAGGTGACAGCCGGTCATACCCCTCGTCACCGATCAGAAGCTCTCCGGATTTGGACAGCGCGGCCAGCCGGGCTGAAGTGTTCACCGCATCGCCGTAAATGTCGTTGTCCATGCTCAGGATCTCGCCAAAGAACAGGCCCGCATGGACCGACATGCCATGCGACCAGTCCTCTTCGACCATTTGCTTGGCGGCCAGAAAAGCCTGATCGGGATGTGCAAAGAAACTGAGAGTATCGTCGCCCTGCGATTTCACGCAACGACCCTGATGCGCTTCGATGATGGTGCGCATACGTGTCAGAACCAAACTGATCTGATCCAGCGCCTCGCGCTGGCTGACGCTATCATACAGCTTGGTGCTGCCGGTGATGTCGGAAATCAGAACACACGCCTTCGCCATGACAGTTCTATATCGGACGACCCGACGCTCCAATTTGCTGGTATTGGAACGACACTATCAGGCTTTCCCGCCGTCGGGCAATGTCGCAGCAGGTCTTTGCAAAAAAGAAAGGCGCGGGCCAATGACCCGCGCCGTTTGCATCCTTAAGAAGGGGCTTAGTTCCAGTCAACTTCGTTGAAGATCTTCTGGGCCTCGGAAACGTTCTTGGCGACGGCGGACAGGTCAACTTCGTCTGCCTTGAACTCACCCAGTTTCTGCACCGATTCAGCCAGCGCAACACCGTCAACTGCGGGGAATTCGTCATTGCCGGCCGAGAAATACTGCTGCGCCTGATCGCTGGCGAGGTATTCCAGGAACAGAACCGCGTTGTCCTTGTTCGGCGCATGCGCCGCAACGCCGCCGCCCGAAAGGTTCATATGCGCGCCTTCGGCATCCTGCGCCGGGAACACCCAGCCGATCATTTCAATATCCGGGGTCAGGCCTTTGACATCCTTGCGCAGCGCGCGCGCAAAATAATAGGTGTTGGCAACCGAGATCTCGCATTCGCCCGAAACGATCCCGCGCAGTTGGTCGGTGTCGCCGCCCTGCGGGTCGCGTGCAAAGTTGTCGACCATGCCCTGCGCCCAGCTTTTCGCGGCCTCGGTACCATGGTTCTCGATCACGGAGGCCAACAGGGTCTGACTGTAGACATTCGAGGACGAACGGTGGCAGACCATGCCCTTGTATTCGGGCTTGGCCAGATCGACATAGGTCATCGGTGGGCTTGCAATGTCGTTCTTGTCAAAGAAGATGATGCGGGCACGCTGCGAGAAACCGTACCACTGGTTGTCGCTGTCCTGCAGGTTCGCCGGGATACGGTCTTCCAAAACGGTGCTGTCGATGGATTGCAGAACGCCTGCATCCTTGGCGCGCTCCAAACGCGAGGTGTCGACGGTCAGCAGCACATCCGCCGGAGAGTTCGCGCCCTCGGCCTTCATCCGCTCGATCAGCTCGTCGGCCTTGCCTTCGATCCGGTTGATCTTGATGCCAGTCGCCTCTTCGAAATCTGTATAGAGACGCTCATCGGTGTCGTAGTGACGCGACGAGTAGAGGTTGAGTTCGCCCTCGGCCGCTGCGGCGGAGGTCATCGCCGCGAACAGCGCGGCGGCAATGGCAGATGAAGATTTCAGCATGTTGTGCTCCAGAAAAATCAGCGCACGGGAAGTTCCCGACTGATTTGCTCAATTAAACGATTTTTCTAGGGATGCAAGCAAATCCGACAATTTTACTTGGACAATTGGGTGTGCGCTAACCTTCCGCGTTGTCCATATCCCAGGCTGCCAGCAGGCGAGGCAGGGCAACATTCCAATCCAGCACACCGGTCTTTTTTTCCCAGTCCTGATATTGCTGGATCAGCGCACGGGCACGCTTCTTTTCTCCTGTGATGAGGTTGTTCAATTCAGTGCGGTCCGCTTCAATGTCATAGAGTTCCCAATCCTGCCCGTGCAGGCGTACCAGTTTGAACTGGCCCAGACGAATGGCCGAATTCCCCTCATGCTCGAAAAAGATCGGTTGCTCGCGGTGCCAATCCGCGCCGCGCAAGGCCCCCAACAGGCTTTCACCCTGCGGAGTCTGCAAGAGATGGCCGCCGAGTTCCGGCAGATGCGATGTTCCGGTTGCTTCCAGGATAGTCGGCAGAATATCCACCACATGACACGGTGCATGGCGCGGCGATTGCGGCCCGAAACCCTCGGGCCAATGCGCGATTAGCGGGGTCGAGATTCCGCCCTCGTGCACATAGTGCTTGAACAGCCGGAATGGCGCGTTCGAGACATTGGCCCAGGGCTTGTCATAGCTCTGGTAGGTCTGCGCATCGCCGGGCATCACATCCGGGCGGTTGCCCATTTCGATCTTGCGCCCGTCATGGGTGATGTCGGGGAAAAACTTGGCCCAACCATCTTCGGCCATGAATTCGGCACAGCCGCCATTGTCGCTGAGAAACAAGATCAGCGTATCCTCGAACTGACCCATCCGTTTCAACGCGGCGATCAGAGTCCCGATAGACTGATCCATCCGGTCGACCATGGCGGCATAGGTCGCCATCTTGCGCGCTTCCCAATCACGGTTTACCTCGGCGCTCCAAGGCCTCACATCCGGGTCACGCGGGCTGATCTGCCAGTTGGCCTGAAACAGGTCCATCGCGTTCATGGTTTCATGCCTGGAGGTCCGAACCGCATCCCAGCCCCGGTCGTAAACTCCGTCATACCGGGCAATGTCGTCGGAATGCGCGTGCAAGGGCCAATGAGGGGCGGTATGCGCAAGATAGAGAAAGAACGGTTGCTCCAGATCAACCGCTTCCTCGATCATCCCGATCGCTTTGTCGGTGATGGCGTCGGTAAAATAGAAATCGTCGGGATAGGTTTCGACCCGGCTGTCATCTTCCAGCATGTAATGCGGCGAAAAGAAATGCGTGACCCCGTCTACGATGCCGTAGAATCGGTCAAACCCGCGTTGCCGCGGCGTTGGATGGTCCAAATCGCCCACGCGCCAGCAGTCGACTTCGCGGGCCATGAAATCCCCGCCGACATGCCACTTGCCCGACATGCAGGTCCGATAGCCCGCCGCGCGCAGGTGTTCTGCGATGGTGGCCGCATCATTGCGCAGATACCCCTGATAGGCCGGCGTGCCCAGATCGGCCCCCATATGCCCGATCCCCGCATTATGCGGATATAGCCCGGTAAGCAGCGACGCGCGCGTCGGACAGCAACGGGCGCAGTTATACATGGCGGTCAGCAAACTGCCATTTTCGGCCAGCGTATCTATATTGGGTGTGCGGATTTCAGAGCCGGTGCAGCCAAGATCGGCAAAGCCCAGGTCGTCGGCAAGGATCAGGATAACGTTCGGCTTGGCGCTCATGCGGTCCTCGTTGGGCAGCAATTTGTGCTCTGATGCTTGGCGACTTTCGCGCAAACATCAAAACAATTCCGCCCGAAAACAAAAAAGCCGCGCCCGAAGGCGCGGCCTTTTTATTCAATGTGCGAGGGGCTCAGCCCTGGCGCGCTTTGAACTTGCGCTGCGTCTTGTTGATCACATAGACGCGGCCTTTGCGACGCACGACCCGGCAATCACGGTGCCGGTTCTTCAGCGAGCGGAGCGAGTTCTTGACCTTCATGGCCTGTCTCCAATCTGCGGCGCCTTCTTCAAGGAATGGCCAGCGCCTGGGTTAGCGGGTGCCCCGGGTCAGACCCGAAACAGTGAAACGATGGTGGGCGGTACAAGGATCGAACTTGTGACCCCTTCGATGTCAACGAAGTGCTCTACCGCTGAGCTAACCGCCCACGAACCTTTGCGAACCCTGCCCCATAACGAAATGGGGCGCGGAACCCCGCGCCGGTAGCGGGGTCTATAAAAGGAGTCGACGGGGGGATCAAGGGCTTTTGAAAGAACTCTTTTACGGTTTATGTATTCGGTAACAAGGAGCGCCGATGAACGACACAGCATATTACCTTTCCGAGCCCAAATTCCGCTCGTCCTGCGTCGTTTTTGCCTCTCCGCATAGCGGCAGCGACTATTCCCTGGACTTCTTGCGACAGTCGGTACTGGACCGACACGCGATTCGGTCTTCCGAGGATGCCTATGTCGACCTTCTTTTTGATGCGGCACCAGATCTTGGCGCGCCGTTGCTGAAGGCGGCGGCTCCACGCGCCTACATCGACCTCAATCGCGGTGTGGACGAACTGGACCCGGCGGTGATCGAAGGCGCCAGGCGGCAGGGCCACAATCCGCGTGTCACCTCGGGTCTGGGGGTCATTCCCCGTGTCGTTGCCAATGGACGGGCGATCTATCGCGGCAAGCTGCCCTATCGCGAGGCGCAGCGCCGGATCGAGTGTCACTGGCACCCCTATCACGCACGGTTGCAGGCGCTGCTGGAAGGCTCGCGCGACCGCTTCGGTCAGGCGATTCTGGTCGATTGCCATTCGATGCCGCGCGAAGCGCTGGATGGTATCACCCGGCGCGGGCAGCCGCGACCGGAGATCGTTCTGGGCGACCGTTTTGGCGCTTCCGCCGGCAGCCATATCGTCGATCAGGTCGAAGCGGCGTTCACCGCCGCAGGTCTGACCGTGTCACGCAACACGCCTTTTGCCGGCGCTTATGTCACTCAGACCTATGGCCGCCCGTCGCGTCAGCAACATGCCATCCAGGTCGAGATCGACCGTTCGCTTTACATGGACGAGACGCATATCCGCCCCAATCACCAATTCGCCGCGTTTCGCCGCGTCCTGCGTGGCGTGATCGCCGATATCGCAGCCATCGGAACCGACAGGACACAATTGGCGGCAGAATAATCAGCACAGCACAGTTTTGACCTATGCGCCCGTTCCGGCCTAACCTGATCTGAAGTCAGGGGGCGATCTTGAAATCCCGACAGACCATGACCGGCAATGCGACAACCAGCGCCCCCGAGGGCGCGGCGGTGGGGGTGCGTGCAGGTATGTCCGCAGGCGGGGCTGCGACGATTGCCGCCTTTGCCTCGCTTGTGACCTGTTATGTCGGAGTGGTGCTGGAGGCGCTGTTCGGGATCGAGGGCATGGCCTTCAATCCGCATTTGCAGGCGGTGCTAATGTGGGCGCTGGCCCTTGTCGCCACTGGGTTTGTGTTCCGGGACCGCGACCGGCATGGCAGCGCCCTGCCCCTTGTCGTCGCAGGTCTTGCCAATATCGTGCTGATCGCAACGCTTTACCTTCACTACGATCATCGGTTCGAGGCCCTGGCCTATGTACTGCTCATCATCGCCACGCTGATGAACCAGAACCTCCTGCTGCGCGTGCTCAACCGCAAGGTCCGGTCCCAGACCGCCGAGATTTCCGAGCTGAATGCCCGGCTGGCAAACAAAGTCGAGCGGCAGGCCGGTCAGATCGGACGGCTTGAACGGCTCAAGGAGTTTCTTGCGCCGCAGATCGCGCAGGCGGTGGTCGATGGCGGGCGCGAGGATCTGCTGCGCACCCATCGCCGCTATATCGCTTGCTTGTTCTGCGACATCCGCAATTTCACGGCCCTGTCCGAGGCGCTGGACCCCGAAGACGTCATCGATATCTTGCAACGCTATCACGACCGCAGCGGCGCGCTGGCGGCCGCCAGCGGCGGCACGATCGGGTTTCGCTCGGGCGACGGGCTTATGATCTATTTCAACGATCCAGTCCCCTGTGATGCGCCGGTCGGTGACGCGGTGAGACTGGCGCTGGAAATCCGAGCAGAGTTTGCTGAGATCTGCGCACCCTGGCGGCGCATGGGCCACGCGGTGGGGATCGGGCTGGGTATCTCCAGCGGTCACGCCACAATGGGGCTGGTTGGCCGCGAGGGGCGCGCCGATTACACTGCCGTGGGCGGCGTGGTGAACATTGCCTCACGCCTGTGCGACGCCGCAGCGCAAGACGAGATTCTGATCAGCCAGCGGGCCTTCATGGATGTCGAGGGCCATCTGTCGGTGGAGCCGGTGGGAGGCCTGACGTTGAAAGGGATCGCCAATCCGGTAGAGGCCTACCGCGTGCTTGACCTGCAAGACCCCGGCGCAGACTGAATCACCGCAGAGCGCGGCCCTTGACGATCGCATCCGAGCCGAACCGTCTGCGGATATCATCCGTGGCCCGCTCGGCCCCCGATCTTTGCGTGGCGCCGGGATCTAGCAGATCGCCGGATTTGTCGGCTTCTTCCTCGGAACACAGATCCGACAGCCCACAGCCCAGCAGCCGGTACGGACCACGGTCGCCAAGTTGATCGAACAACGCCCGCGCTTGTCGATAAATCGTATCCGCCATCTGGGTGGCGTCGCGCAGCGACACACGGCGGGTCAGAATCTTGTGGTTCGATTGCTTGAGCTTCAGCGTCACCACGCGCCCTGCCAGCTCGCGCGCCTTGGCCCGGCCCGAGACCTTTTCGGCCATCCGCCACAAATGCCCGTCCAGCACATCCGGATTTGCAGTGTCTTCGAAAAACGTCGTCTCGTTGCTTATCGACTTGATCGGATCATGGGCCGATACCCGGCGCTTGTCCTGCCCCCTTGCCAGATGCCAGAGACGGTAGCCCATCGATCCGAAGCGTGCGGTCAGCGCCTCCTGATCCCAGCGCAGTAGGTCGGCAAAGGTGCGGATACCGGCCTTTTCCAGCGACTCCTGCCCAGCCGGGCCGATCCCCCAGATCAACCGGACGGGCCTGTCGTGCAGGAACGCCGCCGTCTCGGCCTTGCCGATCACCGAAAACCCGCGTGGTTTGTCGAGATCCGACGCTACCTTGGCCAGGAACTTGTTGTGGCTCAGCCCGATCGATCCGGTCAGGCCCAGTTCATCCTTCATGCGCTTCACCAGACGCGCCAGCATCAGTGCGGGCGGCGCGCCATGCAGCCGTTCGGTGCCGCCGAGATCCATGAACGCCTCGTCCAGCGATAGCGGTTCGACCACCGGCGTCAGTTCATCCATCATCGCACGGATCTGTTTCGAAGCCTCGGCATAGGCCGACATGCGCGGCTTGATCACCACCGCATCGGGGCAGAGCGCCAGCGCCTTGAACATCGGCATCGCCGACCGGACCCCCCGGATGCGCGCCACGTAACAGGCGGTTGAGACAACGCCCCGTTTGCCGCCGCCGATAATCACCGGCCTGTCGGCAAGTTCGGGATTGTCGCGCTTTTCGACCGATGCGTAGAAAGCGTCGCAATCCATATGTGCAATGGTCAGATCAAAAAGCTCGGGATGCACCTTGACCCTCGGGCTGCCGCAGTTCGGGCAGCGACGTTGGGTTTCCAGCACGGACAGGCAATCTCGGCACAGGGCAGGCATGGGCGCAACCTACTCTTGTCCGCGCAACAGTGGAAGATGTTGGCGCGCGCCTTTTCCCGTGTCAGTTTGGCTCGGTTAGCAAAGGTGGGAACGCAATGTCTAGTTTTCGTGGTGCAAAACTGGCCCTGTTTCTGGGCCCGGACCTGGTTGTCATCCAGCGCGACGACTATGCCCATATCCCCTATCCGGGTTGCTGGGATTTCCCCGGCGGCGGCAGGGAAGGCAACGAAACGCCCGAAGCCTGCGCGCTGCGGGAAACGCGGGAAGAGGTGAACCTGTCCCTGTCGGCAAGCGATTTGATCTGGTCGCGGCGATACGGTCCCAACTGGTTCTTTGTCACGCGGCTGGGCAAACAGCGGATTGCCGACATTCGGCTAGGGAGTGAAGGGCAAAGCTGGCGCCTGATGGCGCCGGAGGCCTATCTATCACATCCCAAAGGCATTTCCCTGTTCAAGACACGGCTGCAGGACTACCTGACAGAGACGCAGACAGGGCGAATTGGCCCGCCGTTTTGACCCCTCTCAAGAAAGACCCCCCGCGAAGCTGGCGGGGGGAGGTAACGAACCACAGGAAGATGAAGGTCCGTTGGGGAGTGTCTCAAGCTGAGAGTCACCCAGAATTCCGGAATTCCCAAGCAGATTATTGCAGGAGGTGCAAATAGGCCTCGAGAATGTGCCTTTCCGGGCACATCATACTTTGGTGGGTAGGCCGGTCAGCGATTGGGCTTTTGGGCTTGCGGGCTGTTGAGTTCGGAAAGGATATCCAGAACCGCCTGCTGCGGATTCTCCGCCTGCCAGACCGGCCGTCCGACCACGATGTGATCGGCACCATCCGCCACCGCATTCGCCGGTGTCGCCACCCGTTTCTGGTCGCCCAGGTCGGCACAGGCGGGGCGCACGCCCGGCGTCACGATCAGACGCCCTTCGGCCTCGGGCAACGCGCGGATCGCCGCTGCCTCCTGTGGCGAGGCAATGACGCCATCCGCACCCGCCGCGAAGGCGTTTGCGGCGCGTTCGACGACCATGTCGCTGACCGCGCCCGGTTTCAGCAGCGCGCCGTCAAGATCGGCCCGGTCCAGCGAGGTAAGGATAGTGACGGCAAGGATTTTCAGGTCCTTGCCCGCCGCGCCTTCCTTGGCGGCGCGTACCACGTAGGGGTCGCCATGCACGGTCAGGAAATCCAGATCGAACTGCGCCAGACCCCGGACCGCGTTTTCGACCGTCGCGCCGATATCGAACAGCTTCATGTCCAGAAAAATGCGCTTGCCATGTTCCTGTTTCAGCTCGTTGGCAAGGGCCAGCCCGCCGCCGGTCAGCATGCCTAGACCGATCTTATAGAACGACACCGCATCGCCGATCTCTTCGGCCAGCTTCAGCCCCGCCAGCGCATCGGGGACATCAAGGGCGACAATCAGGCGGTCATCGGACATTGGGAAACTCCTTGCTCCGGCCCTACTAAAGGCACAGGCCCAGACCGGCAAGGTCCTTAACCAAAGATGCGCGCGCACTTTCCCGGAGCGAGGAACCCAAGCAAATTGGTCTCAAATGCATAACCCTCATCAAGGTGCTGGCATTGCCAGCGGTTCTTACTGCAATTGCTTGGCGTAAGACGCGCGGGTCATCTCCAAGTCTTGAACGGTTATGCTTCCGACCTCAGGCATCGCTTGAGAAACAACCTCAACTATCGTCTGGTTGAGGCGCGTCCGGGTGACTTCATCGCGACCCTCCATCAACAAGAGTGTAGCATGGACAAATGTCTGAGGGTCGGTCCCGATCCGGAAGAACTCGACTGGTTTTGCGCGAATTTTTATGGTCGGCGGATCGAAAACGTCCTGCTCTGAAAGAACCACAAACAACCGCTCGCATAGCGCTTGGATGTCGAAGGTCTGCTCAAGGCCAGTCGAAAACTCAATCGAAACGTGAGGCATGCAAGTTCCTTTTCCTGTCACAGGCTTCAGCTTGGGCTGACCTGCTTTCGACACGTTATGCCGTTAGAATCTCCGAGCGTGAACATCAGAAACGGTACATCCGCAGTTGCAGCATGCCACGCTTACCTTTCAGTGCTCCATGGTAGGGCAAGGCATTCGATTTCGTCTTCACAGCCTCTTGAAGCCGTTGCGATATTTCCCAAATATCTAGCAAGGCCCAAACCGTAGCGTGCCGCCAAGCGGGCGCTGCAAGAACCGGGCGCTTGGAAAAGGAGAACAATATGGACTTGAACAAGTTCACCGAGCGGGCACGAGGTTTCGTGCAGGCCGCTCAGACCATTGCAATTCGCGAAGGTCACCAGAGGCTCACGCCCGAGCATATTCTCAAGGCATTGATGGATGACGACCAAGGGCTTGCCAGCAACCTGATCACCCGTTCCGGGGGCAATCCCGGTCGCGTGGCCGAGGCGCTGGAACTCAGCCTTTCGAAACAGCCCAAGGTCAGCGGCGATGCCGCACAGGTCTATCTGGACGGTCAGACTGGTAAGGTGTTGGCCGAGGCGGAAAAAATCGCGAAAAAGGCAGGCGACAGCTTTGTGCCGGTCGAGCGGGTCCTGATGGCGCTGTGCATGGTGAAATCCAATGCCAAGGACGCTCTGGAGGCGGGGCATGTTTCGGCCCAATCGCTGAACGAGGCGATCAACGATATCCGCAAGGGCCGGACCGCCGACAGCGCCAGCGCCGAGGATGGCTATGACGCGCTCAAGAAATACGCGCGCGACCTGACCGAGGCTGCTGCCGAAGGCAAGATTGACCCGATTATCGGGCGGGATGAGGAAATCCGCCGCTCGATGCAGGTTCTGTCGCGCCGCACCAAGAACAACCCGGTTCTGATCGGGGAACCCGGCGTGGGCAAAACCGCGATTGCCGAGGGCATGGCCCTGCGCATCATCAATGGTGACGTGCCGGAATCGCTCAAGGACAAGAAGCTGCTGGCGCTTGACATGGGTGCGCTGATCGCCGGTGCCAAATACCGTGGCGAGTTCGAGGAACGCCTTAAGGCCGTTCTGACCGAGGTCACCGAAGCCGCTGGTGAGATCATCCTGTTCATCGACGAGATGCACACGCTGGTGGGTGCCGGGAAATCCGACGGAGCAATGGATGCCGCCAACCTGATCAAACCGGCGCTGGCCCGGGGTGAGCTGCATTGTATCGGTGCCACCACGCTGGATGAGTATCGCAAATACGTCGAAAAAGACGCCGCGCTCGCGCGCCGGTTTCAGCCCGTTCTGGTCACTGAACCGACGGTCGAAGACACGATCAGCATCCTGCGCGGCATCAAGGAAAAATACGAACTGCACCATGGCGTGCGCATCTCGGACTCGGCGCTGGTCTCGGCGGCGACCCTGTCGCACCGCTATATCACCGACCGGTTCCTGCCCGACAAGGCGATCGACCTTGTCGACGAGGCCGCGTCGCGGCTGCGGATGGAGGTGGATTCCAAACCCGAAGAACTCGACCAGCTGGACCGCCAGATCCTGCAGATGCAGATCGAGGAAGAGGCGCTGAAGCTGGAAGATGACGCGGCATCCAAGGATCGTCTGGAAACCCTGCAAAAGGATCTGGCCGATCTGCAGGAGAAATCCGCCGAGATGACCGCGCAATGGCAGGCTGAACGCGACAAGCTGGCTGGCGCGCGCGATCTGAAGGAACAGCTCGACAAGGCGCGCGCCGATCTGGAGATCGCCAAGCGCGAGGGCAACCTCGCCAAGGCCGGAGAGCTGTCTTATGGCGTCATCCCGGAGCTTGAGAAAAAGCTGACCGATGCCGAAAGCCACGAAAGCAACGCCATGATGGCCGAGGAAACCGTGCGACCGACGCAGATCGCTGCGGTGGTGGAACGCTGGACCGGGATCCCGACCGCCAAGATGCTGGAAGGCGAGCGCGAAAAGCTGCTACGGATGGAGGATGACCTGCACGCCCGCGTGATCGGCCAGAATGCCGCCGTAACCGCCGTGGCAAACGCGGTGCGCCGGGCGCGTGCGGGGCTGAATGACGAAGGTCGGCCATTGGGTTCGTTCCTGTTCCTCGGGCCGACTGGTGTCGGCAAGACCGAGCTGACCAAGGCGGTGGCAAATTTCCTCTTTGACGACGACAACGCGATGGTGCGCATCGACATGTCGGAATTCATGGAGAAACACAGCGTCGCGCGCCTGATCGGTGCCCCTCCGGGTTATGTCGGGTATGACGAAGGTGGCGTGTTGACCGAAGCAGTCCGCCGCCGCCCGTACCAGGTCGTGCTGTTCGACGAGGTCGAGAAGGCGCACCCGGATGTGTTCAATGTGCTGTTGCAGGTGCTGGATGACGGCGTGCTGACCGACGGTCAGGGCCGCACTGTGGACTTCAAACAGACGCTGATCATCCTGACATCGAACCTAGGCTCGCAGGCGCTCAGCCAGTTACCCGAGGGAGCCGATGCCTCGGACGCGCGGCGCGATGTGATGGATGCGGTGCGGGCACATTTCCGCCCCGAATTCCTGAACCGTCTGGATGAAACGATCATCTTCGACC
Organism: Ruegeria hyattellae; assembly: GCF_041537925.1. Taxonomy (NCBI): domain Bacteria; kingdom Pseudomonadati; phylum Pseudomonadota; class Alphaproteobacteria; order Rhodobacterales; family Roseobacteraceae; genus Ruegeria; species Ruegeria hyattellae. The sequence goes on from NZ_JBGOSH010000003.1 coordinate 130,819, forward strand.
GACTCAAACGGGCCGATATGGACGGGATCGTCGATATTCAGATCGCGCGGCTCAAGAAACGTCTGGCAAGTCGCAAGATCGAGTTGGCCATGGATGAGGGTGCGCGGGAATGGCTTGCCAACGAGGGCTATGACCCAGTCTTCGGCGCACGGCCGCTGAAGCGGGTGATCCAGCGGGCGCTGCAGAACCCACTGGCCGAAGCCCTTCTTGCTGGTGAGATCATGGATGGCGACACCGTCCCGGTCACTTCGGGACCTGACGGGTTGATCATCGGCGACCGGCTGGGGACCTCTGAGCGCCCGCGCCCGGATGATGCCGTGGTCCACTGACGCTGGCGGGAATATCCCCGCCGATCAAATGAAACGAGCCCGCCATTTTGGCGGGCTCGTTGTTTCTGGCCGCCTCGGGTTCAAAGCCCCAGCGCCACTTTCACCGCATTGTCGACCACACCGGCCAGCAGCGCGTTCTCGTCTGCCGAACACCCGGCTTCCAAGGCTTCGACAAAGGCGGCATGCAACTGCGCCGCATCATCCTCGCTATCGGAAAAGGCGGTAATGTCTATCTGCCGGTTATAGAGCGAAACGGCGGTCATTTTTCCGACCACGTCATACACGAAAGCCTCGTCGCGATGACCCTTTTCGACGACGCTGGCGCAGCTATGGTGCATGACCGGAAGCGCAGCCTGCACCATTGCGTCGGCCTCTTCATCGGCGCTGGCGGCGATGGGGGCCATCAGCAGGGCCACAAGCATCGTGTTGGTAATTCTGTTTCTGGACATCAAGGAGAAACTCCCAAGCTTGTTTGCCCTTGTCAGGGCCAAATACTGGCAGATCATTTCGTGTTGGCGCCAATAACGGCACCCAGAATGGCTCCTGCAGCGGCCCCGCGACCCTTGCCGATCAGCGCCCCGACACCAGCCCCGATCAGCGCGCCCTTGATTGCGTCATCGGTCTTTTTCTTGTGGTCCGCCTGAGCCTCGGAGATCGGCATCGCGGCCAGCATCGCTGCCGCAAGCCCGATCAGCACACCTCTGTACAATCTGGCCAATCTCATTCTTGGCGTCCTCCTCAAGACGGGTTTCCCGCGATGCGGTGCAATTCGGAGACAGTTCAACGCATGCGCCCATGCGGGTCAAGCCCCGCAACACCCGCTCAGGTTGTAGCGAATTTTACTGAAGCCGACCATGACCGCCCGGACGAACACACTCACGGCAACAAAAAAAGCCACCGGTCGTCCCGGTGGCTTTTTGTTCGTCATTGTCCAGATTTCAGTAGCGCGGATCGTCGCTATTGTCTTCTTCTTCCTCTTCCTCGTCGTTATTGGGAAGGTTGAAGAAGCTGTCAGCGTCGACGATCGGCTCTTCTTTTTTCTCTTCTGGGGCGCTGCCCAACGTGAAGGTTTCAAGCCCTTCGATCGCGGTCGGGATGCGGGGCTCGGCATCCATTTCGAGCGATTGTTCGGTCGATACCAGCTTGCGGCGTTCGTCGTCGCTCATCACGCCACCTTCGGCAGCCTTCTTGGCGGCGGCCTTCTGAACGATCGCATCCAGCTCGGATTGCTTGCACAGCCCCAATGCAACCGGGTCGATCGGCTGAATGTTGGAAATGTTCCAATGGGTCCGCTCTCGGATCGCCTGAATGGTCGGTTTGGTAGTGCCTACGAGTTTCGAGATTTGACCGTCGCTCAGCTCGGGGTGGAACTTCACCAGCCAAAGAATCGAGGCTGGGCGGTCCTGACGTTTGCTGAGCGGGGTGTAACGCGGGCCACGACGCTTTTCCTCGCCCGAGGCGGCCGGGTTGAACTTGAGCTTGAGCCGGTACAGCGGGTTCGACTGTGCCTTGTCGATCTCTTCCTGGGTCAGTTGGTTGTTGGCGATGGGGTCAAAGCCTTTGACACCGGCAGCCACGTCGCCATCAGCGATGCCCTGAATTTCCAGCTCGTGCATGCCCACGAAATCCGCGATCTGCTTGAAACTGATCGTGGTGTTGTCCACCAGCCATACGGCGGTCGCCTTGGCCATCAGAGGTTTCGACATGAGCGTGTCTCCTTAGAATACATCTTTCCCGTCGCCGGAATTCGGCGGCCCAGGTTGCCCTTGGGCAGGTTTCCGTTGTCGGGGAACTTGGCCAGTATATAGTCGCGGTATTGCAATAAGGGAAGAGCCGAATGCGCTGGTTTCTCGTCTGGTGCCTGAGCGCCGTTCCACTGCTTGCCGAGGGCGAGAAGGCGGGTGAGTTCGACTATTACGTCCTGTCGCTGAGCTGGTCGCCGAACTGGTGTGCGCGCGAGGGCGATGCGCGCGGGGCGGACCAATGCGATGCCGCGCAGGATCATGGCTGGATCCTGCACGGGCTCTGGCCGCAATTCCATCTGGGTTGGCCATCTTACTGCCGCACGACCCACGCGCCACCGTCGCGCGGAATGACGCGGGAAATGTCAGATATTCAAGGCAGTTCCGGGCTGGCCTGGCATCAATGGAAGAAGCACGGCACCTGTTCGGGCCTGACTGCGGCACAGTATTTCGATCTGTCCCGGCAGGCCTACGGCGCAATCACGCGCCCGCCGGTCTTTCGCAAACTGGATCAGTCGGTCACCCTGCCCGCCACGGTGGTGGAAGAGGCCTTCCTGCAAGCCAACCCGGCGCTGGAGCGTGACATGATCACGATCACCTGCCGCGACGGCTTTATCGAGGAGGCGCGCCTGTGCATGTCGAAATCGCTGGAGCCGGTGCCTTGTGGTCGCGACGTGATCCACGATTGCCGCGCAAAGGACGCGCAGTTCGACCCGATTCGCTGATCTCAGCCCTGCTGATCCTGGCATTTGCGCGCATATTCCAGCGCCTTGCCGGTTCCGGCCAGATCAATTGCCATCACCTCCTGCCCGGTTGCGCCATAGACCGTCATGACCTTGCGCTTGGCGATTGCGTCGACAAAGCTGCGGTCAGTGAAGAAGACCACCGCGCCGGGAATGCCGTCGGTTTTCAAACCGATCGCATTGGCATCGAATTTCTGCCCATCCAGGTCGAACTCGATCGGATAGGTCTCGCCCTTCTTGATCTGTCCCCAATCCTTGCTGATCACGGTGAAATAGCCCCGGTTTTGGGTCGCATCATAGCCCAGCCGCACGATCGAGAAGTCCTGATATACAGTCTGGATCAGGCAGCCATTTCCAAAGGCCGGATCGACCATCACGTTCCAGCCATGTACGAAGCCTTTGTCGATCAACCCCTGCGCCAGCGCCGGCCCGGACCAAAGGCACAGAGACAGAATTGCGGCCAGTGAACTCAGTCGTCTCATGAAGATCATCCCTTTTCGGATTGGCAGATAAGGTGCCTGCCAATTGTGGACCTGAAACCCCCTGATTTCAAATGCAAAAGGGCGCCCTGTGGCGCCCTTTCGAGTGGTTTTATGCGCGGCCTCAGACCATCTGGAACAAGATCCCCGCAAGAACCGCACCCAGAACGCCAAGACCTAGATAAGCGGCAAAGACCCGTGGTTTGACCAAGGACCAGACTGCCGCCATCGCCGGGATGGAGCTAACCGCCCCTGCGATCATGAAGGCCATCGCTGCCCCCGCGCTCATGCCCTGTTCCATCAGCCCCGCCAGCAGCGGTGGCGCGACGTAGGAGTTAAGATAGGCGGGCATGCCCACCAGAGCTGCGGTAGCAATCGGGATCACACCCTCGCCGCCAACGACCTGCGCGATCAGATTGGCCGGCACGTAGCTGACCAACAGCGCCTCAAGCACATAGGCCAGCGACAGCCATTTCAGCAAAAAGAGACCGTTGGTGGCGAATTCCAAGCGGAACCGCGACCGGCGCTCTGCTGTCTGCCAAAACTGCCAGACCGGAGTTTCTGCTTTGTTAGAGCCACATCCACAGCCGGGTGGTGTATAGGTCCTAAGCGGTTGGGCAAAGGCTCCACTCCGCATCAGGGCCTTGATCGCGAACCCACCGAACAGGCCCAGTGCCACCGCAGCGACAGCCTTGCCTATTGCAAAAGGCCAGCCAAGCGCGCCCGCCGTGATAAGCAGGGTGGGCGGGTCGATCAGCGGCGAGCTGAGCCAGAAGGCCATCACCGCAGACAATGGTGCGCCAAGCGCCAGCAGACCGGCGATAAACGGAATGACCTCGCAGGAGCAGAAAGGCGCAAGCCCACCGAACACGGCCGCCAGCAGGATCATGCGGGTTTCGCGCCCCTCGAAGGCTTTTGCCACCAGCACCTCGGCACCTGTGGCCTTGAGATAGGCCAGCAGCAACACGGCGAACAGGATATAGGGCGCAGTATTTGCCAATGCACCAATGGCAAACCGTATCACCGTTTCGAAGTTGCCCGGGTCCAGCGCCAAAACCGCCAACAGGATCAGCACGATCAGCGTCCAGGGCGTTTTCAGATGCTGCAGCCGAATGCGGCGCCCAGGGCGTGGGCTCTGTGTAAGATCAGCCATCATTTGCCACCTTCTTCAGATCGTCCGCACAACATTCGGCGAGAATGAAGTCGGCGAGGTTTCGTAACTGGTCATAACAGGCTCTGTTTATGGTATTTCGGCCCATTTTCTTCTGTTCTACCACACCACCCGCGGTCAAGAATTTCAGGTGGTGGGCGAGGGTTGACGGGGCAATCCCAGTGCGGTCGCGTATCTCGCCCACGGTCAAACCGGTCTCGCCCGCCCTCACGAGGGTCCTGAGCACCTTCAGCCGGGCCTCGGACCCCATCGCGGCAAAACCGGTCGCTGCTGTTTCCCACATTTTCCGAATCTCCATTAAACTAGTTTTATAGTTATATTTGACACAACCTGCCGTCAAGCCCCTTGACCAAGGGCTTTGATTGATCCGGTTTTACTGTAACGTCACAGAGAGTTGAGGGGCGGAGGATCAGATGCCGAGCGAAAGACCATTCAAACTCCTACATGCGGCACTGCGCATGGACGAGGCGCTGGAAAAGCTGCAGGCGGCGCAGGAGGATTTGGAAAAGACCCGCTCCAAGCTGCAGAAACAGGAAAAGCAGATCACCGAGCTGATCACGTCGGCCCTGGGCCAGAAAGGGGTTGCCTCGAACAGCCTGCTGGTCTCGACCCGGCACAAATTCCGGTCGCTGCAGCAGACGCTGACCGGATTTCAGAAGGGGTTCGAAGATCGGCTCAAAACCCTGCGCGCCCGGCTGGACGGATTCGAGGATCTGCTGCACTCTCATAACCGCAACGAGGCCGCGCTGGAAGTCGAGCGCAGCACCCAGCTGCAGATGGCGTCGGCGCTGCAAAAGACCCTTCAGGGCCTGATCGACGAACGTGTCCGCGCCCTGCCCGAGGAGGACCACGAAAGCAGCTTTGTGCTGCCCGAGGTATCCCACGGCTATATCCCGCACCCGCTCGACGGCTTTGTGCGGCAGTTGATTGTCGTCGATCAGATGCTGACCCATGACCCCGATTTCTTTGCCCCGGGCGAACCCTATCGCCCGATATCGTTCCTTGAGATCGGCTGCGCCACCGGGCGCAATCTGCTAATCGCGAAACTGTCGGGGTTGCTGAACGGGTCTGCCTATGCGGGGTTCGACCTGGACGTCAATCTGATCCGGCGCGGACAAAAGGCGCTGGGACTGAAGGACGACATCTTTGTCGCCGATGCCCTGAGTTTCGATTACGCACCGTATGATGTGATCTTTTCCTACCGGCCCATCCGCGTCCCCGAAATCCAGCGGCAGTTGGAAGAGCGGATGGTTGAAACGCTCAGGCCCGGCGCCTATGTAATCGCGCCTCTGGCCGAAGATCTGGCCTGCTATCCCGACATGGACTGCTTGAACGGGCCGCTTGCGATCTGGAAAAAAAAGAAGTAACCCCAGCGATTAAGTCCAGATTGCACCCGCGCTCGGTCCAGTTTAGGGTCGCGCCATGGGGATCGCCGTAGACACATTCTTTCTCAAGCCCGATGCACAGGGCACCTTGCAGGCCCAGATTCAGCAGATGATCGCCGAGGGCATTCTGCTGGGCCGCTTCCGCGTGGGGGAAAAGCTGCCCTCGTCGCGCAAGTTGGCCGAACATCTGGGCGTCAGCCGGATCACGGTGACCTTGGCCTATACCGAGCTTTTGTCGAACGATTACCTGACCTCGCGCGGGCGGTCGGGATATTTCGTGTCAGAGAATGCACCGGTCCCGCCCTCTTATGCGCCACCAGAACGCGCCGAAGAAAATGTGGACTGGGGCCGAGCGATCGCCCGGCGCTATTCGGGCGGCGACATGCTGCTGAAACCACATGACTGGCGCGACTATAGCTATCCGTTCATCTACGGGCAGACCGACCCGACCCTGTTTGACCATGCCAACTGGCGGCTTTGCGCAGTGCGGGCGCTGGGGCAGAAGGATTTTGCCTCGCTCACTGCCGACTATGCCGATCAGGACGACCCGCTGCTGATCGAGTTCATTGCCCGGCACACCCTGCCCCGCCGGGGCATCACCGCGCGGCCGCAGGAGATCCTGATCACCCTTGGCGCGCAGAATGCACTGTGGCTGGCGGCGCAGGTGTTGCTGAACCACCGGCGCCGGGCAGCGATCGAGAACCCCGGCTATTACGCGCTCAGTGAAATGCTGCGGCGTTTGCCCTGCCAGATCACGCCGCTGAATGTCGATGCGGACGGGTTGCCGCCCGATCTGGTGCCGGACGAGACCGACGTGATATTCACATCCCCCAGCCATCAAAGCCCCACAACCGCGACCATGCCGCTGGAGCGGCGGCGGGACCTGCTGGCGCGAGCGCATGAGATCGACGCGATGATCGTCGAGGACGACTACGATTTCGAGATGGCCTTTGCGGGTGCGCCGTCACCCTCGCTCAAGTCGCTGGATACCGATGGGAGGGTGATCTATGTCGGCAGCTTCTCCAAGTCTTTGTCACCCGGGCTGCGGATTGGCTATATAGTCGGCTCGGAACCCTTCATCCGCGAAGTGCGCGCCCTGCGGATGCTGACCCTGCGCCACCCGCCCGGGCATATTCAGCGCACGGCGGCCTATTTCCTGTCGCTTGGGCATTATGACACTCAGATACGCCGGGTATCCGCCGCGCTGAAACAACGGCGCGAAGCGATGGAGAAGGCTATCGCCGAGCATGGCCTGACCATCGCCGGGCGCGGCGTCTATGGCGGGTCCTCGCTGTGGATGAAGGCCCCCGACGGGGTCGACAGCTATGAATTGTCGCGCCGACTGATAGAGCGCAGCGTTCTTATCGAACCCGGAAAGGTCTTTTTTAGCGGTCCGGATGAACCGACCGAGTATTATCGGCTGGGTTATTCCTCGATTGCGAGCAATAAAGTCGCCACTGGCATCAAATATATTGCTGAAGCCACAAATTTATTCGATTATTGAGACCCATATTATCATTATATTGCAATTGATTGCGATTTTGGACCTAACCGGGGTTGATTTTTGGCCCTAACGGGGTGTCTCAAGACGGCCTAAACCCAACGTCAATTCGCGGCGCCATGCTGCCCATTCTCTTTGCCATCAGGAGCGTATCCCATGAAAATGACGACCGAAGAAGCCTTTGTCAAAACACTGCAGTCCCACGGCATCGAGCACGCGTTCGGAATCATCGGCTCTGCAATGATGCCAATCTCTGACATTTTTCCAGACGCTGGCATCACGTTCTGGGATTGTGCGCATGAAGGTTCGGGCGGGATGATGGCCGACGGCTACACTCGCGTCACCGGCAAGGTGTCGATGATGATTGCCCAGAACGGCCCCGGCATCACCAACTTCGTCACTGCCGTAAAAACCGCCTATTGGAACCACACCCCACTGCTGCTGGTGACTCCGCAGGCAGCAAACAAGACCATCGGTCAGGGTGGGTTCCAGGAAGTTGAGCAGATGAAACTGTTCGAAGACATGGTAGCCTATCAGGAAGAAGTGCGTGATCCCACCCGCGTTGCCGAAGTTCTGGCCCGCGTGATCGCACAGGCCAAACGCCTGAGCGGCCCGGCGCAGTTGAACATTCCGCGTGATTTCTGGACCCAGGTGATCGACATCGAAATTCCGCAACCCATCGAATTCGAACGCTCCTCTGGCGGCGAGAACTCGGTCGCGCAAGCTGCAGCGATGCTTAGCGAAGCCAAGAACCCGGTTATTCTAAACGGGGCTGGCGTGGTTCTGGCACAAGGCGGCATCGAGGCGTCCAAAGCGCTGGCCGAACGTCTGACCGCTCCGGTTTGCGTTGGCTATCAGCACAATGATGCCTTCCCGGGCAACCATCCGCTGTTTGCAGGTCCGCTGGGATATAACGGCTCGAAAGCAGGGATGGAGCTGATCTCGGAAGCGGATGTGGTCCTGTGCCTCGGCACCCGCTTGAACCCATTCTCGACATTGCCGGGCTATGGCATCGAATACTGGCCCGCAGATGCAAAGATCATTCAGGTTGATATAAACCCGGACCGCATTGGTCTGACCAAGAAGGTCAGCATCGGCATCGTCGGCGACGCCGCCAAGGTGGCCAACGGCATTCTGGCGCAGCTTTCGGACACAGCCGGTGATGATGGCCGCGACGCACGCAAGGCCAATATCGCCCAGAAGAAATCTGCCTGGGCGCAGGAACTGACCTCGCTGACCCACGAGCAGGACGATCCTGGCACCACCTGGAACGAGCGCGCGCGCGCGGCCAAGCCCGACTGGATGAGCCCCCGCATGGCATGGCGCGCAATCCAGGCCGCTCTGCCGAAAGATGCGATCATCTCGTCCGACATCGGCAACAACTGCGCCATCGGCAACGCTTATCCCGCGTTCGAGGAAGGCCGCAAATACCTGGCACCGGGCCTGTTCGGCCCCTGCGGCTACGGCCTGCCTGCCATCGTCGGCGCCAAGATCGGTCAGCCAGATGTTCCGGTTGTGGGTTTCGCAGGTGACGGCGCCTTCGGCATCGCGGTGAACGAGTTGACCGCAATTGGCCGCGGCGAATGGCCCGCCATCACTCAGATCGTCTTCCGCAACTACCAGTGGGGCGCGGAAAAGCGCAACTCGACCTTGTGGTTTGATGACAACTTCGTCGGTACCGAGCTCGACACCGAAGTCTCTTATGCCGGTATTGCACAGGCTTGCGGTCTGAAAGGTGTCGTGGCCCGTACCATGGACGAACTGACCGCCGCTCTGAACCAGGCGATCATCGACCAGAAAAACGGCATCACCACACTGATCGAAGCGATGATCAACCAGGAACTGGGGGATCCCTTCCGCCGCGACGCAATGAAGAAGCCGGTCGAGGTTGCCGGCATCAGCGCAGCAGACATGCAGCCGCAGGCCGGGGTCTGATCGCGTGAAACCCCTGCGCGCCATACTTGGGGCTGCGACCAGCTCCAACAAGATCGTCGCCCTTGCCGAGGGCGATGATCCGCGCGTCGTCGACGGGGCCCTGAAGGCCCGCGCCGACGGGGTGGCGCGGATCATCCTGGTAGGTGATCGGAACAAGGTCACCGCGCTTCTGGCGGAACGCGGTGGCGCGGATGTGGAAGGCATCGAGATTCACGATCCGACGGAGTCTCCGCATTCCGAAGAATTTGCGACGGCTCTGCATGAGCTGCGCAAACACAAGGGCATGACGCCGGAACAGGCGCGGCAGCAAGTCTCGCAGCGCCTGGTCTATGCCGCGATGCTGGTGCGTCAGGGACTTGCCGACGGCACAGTCGGCGGTGCGGTGGAAACCACGTCAAACACGGTGCGGGCGGCCCTGCAGATCATTGGTAAGGCGCCGGGTGCCGCCATGGTGTCCAGCTTCTTCCTGATGCTTCACTGCAAGGATCACCACGAGGTCCAGGGCGCGCATATCTTTGCCGATTGCGGACTGGTAGTCGATCCGAACGCCCAGGAGATGGCCGAAATCGCGCGCGCATCTGCGGCGTCATTTGCGGCTCTGACACAGGAAGTTCCGCGCGTGGCGATGCTGTCGTTCTCGACCTCGGGCAGCGCCGACCACCCGAAGGTTTCGAAAGTTGTTGAGGCGACCCAGATTGCCAAGGCGGCTGATCCCGATCTTCTGATCGACGGCGAGCTGCAGTTCGACGCCGCTTTCGTGCCCGAGGTCGCCGCCAAGAAAGCAAGCGCGTCTCCGCTGCGCGGTCAGGCTAATGTTTTCATCTTCCCCAACCTCGACGCGGGCAACCTGGGTTACAAGATCGCCCAGCGCATTGGTGGGGTCGAGGCGATCGGGCCGGTTCTGCAAGGGCTGGCAAAGCCTGCAAATGACCTCTCGCGGGGCTGCTCCGCCGAGGATGTGCTCCACATGATTGCCGTCACCGCAGTGCAGGCACAAAACGCTTAGACCCGGAACAAATGCGCGAAACGCAGGGCAAGAGCGAAAAAAATGTTCCGAAGTTAACCCAAACATGGGAATGATCGGATCAAAAGCCGACAGGGATCCAAAATGAACCAGCCAGTGCTCGACACGTCGCCAAAGGTTTCTGACGAGGTGCGCAAGACCACCTGCTACATGTGCGCCTGCCGCTGCGGGATCAATGTGCACATGAAGGACGGGAAAGTTGCCTATATCGAAGGTAACCGCGACCATCCGGTGAACAAAGGCGTGCTGTGCGCCAAGGGCTCAGCCGGGATCATGCAGGTCAATGCGCCGTCGCGTCTGCGCGCTCCGCTGAAGCGGGTCGGCCCGCGCGGGTCAGGCGAATTCGAAGAGATCAGCTGGGACGAGGCGCTGGAGATCGCTGCCGGATGGCTGGGTCCGGTCCGCAAGGATGATCCGTCAAAACTGGCCTTCTTTACCGGCCGCGATCAGTCGCAGAGCTTCACCAGCTTCTGGGCGCAGAATTTCGGCACGCCGAACTATGCGGCCCATGGCGGGTTCTGCTCGGTCAACATGGCCGCCGCAGGCATCTATACGATGGGCGGCGCTTTCTGGGAGTTTGGCCAACCCGATTGGGAGCATACCAAGCTTTTCATGCTGTTCGGCGTGGCCGAAGACCATGACAGCAACCCGATCAAGATGGGTATTGGCAAGATCAAGGCCCGTGGCGCGCGGGTGATCGGGGTGAACCCGATCCGCTCGGGCTACAACGCGGTTGCCGATGACTGGGTGGGGATCACCCCGGGCACCGACGGTCTGTTCATTCTGGCTCTGGTGCATGTGCTGATGAAGGCAGGCAAGATCGACCTGGATTATCTCAGCCGTTATACCAATGCTCCGGTGCTGGTGAATGCCTCAGAAGGCCCGGAACAGGGTCTGTTTTTGCGCGACGGCGATGGCAAAACGCTGGTCATCGACCGCAACACCGGCAAGCCAACGCCGTTCGATCAGAAGGGCGTCCGCCCGGATCTGTCGGCCACTTATGAAAAAGACGGCGTGACCCACCGCCCAGTCTTCCACCAGATGGCAGAGCGCTATCTCAGCGACGAATACGCGCCTGAGGCGGTTGCCGAGCGCTGCGGCATCACAGCGGGCAAGATCCGCGCGATTGCCGCTGAACTGGCCCGCGTCGCCTTTGACGAGGCGTTCGAGCTGGACAAGGAGTGGACCGATTTCCGGGGCGAGACGCATTCCAAGATGATCGGCCGCCCGGTCTCGATGCACTCGATGCGCGGGATTTCGGCCCATGCCAACGGGTTCCAGACCTGTCGGGCGCTGCATGTACTGCAGATCCTGCTCGGGACGGTCGAAGTGCCCGGTGGCTTCCGCTTCAAACCACCCTACCCCAAACCGGTCGAGGCGCATCCGGTGCCCCATGTGGGCGTGACGGCAAACCAACCACTCGATGGCCCGCATCTGGGCTTTGTGCGCGGTCCGGAACACCTGGCGCTGAGACCCGATGGCAGCGCGGCGCGGATTGACAAGGCATTCACCTGGGAAAACCCGATGTCCAGCCACGGGCTGATGCATATGGTGATCTCGAACGCCCATGCGGGTGATCCCTACAAGATCGACACGCTGTTCATGTATATGGCAAACATGTCGTGGAACTCCTCGATGAACACCAAAGGTGTCATGGAGATGCTGACCGACAAAGATGAGAACGGCGACTATGTGATTCCCCGGATCATCTATTCCGATGCCTATTCGTCGGAAATGGTCGCCTATGCCGACCTGATCCTGCCGGACACCACCTATCTGGAACGCCATGACTGCATCTCGCTGCTGGACCGTCCCATCTGCGAGGCGGATGCGGCAGCGGATGCGATCCGCTGGCCGGTGGTCGAACCCGACCGCGACGTGCGTGGGTTCCAGACCGTGCTGGTGCAACTGGCCAACAAGCTGGGGCTGCCGGGTTTCACCAACGAAGACGGATCGGCCAAATACACCGATTACGCAGATTACATCGTCAATCATGAGCGCAAGCCGGGTATCGGCCCGCTGGCCGGGTTCCGGGGTGAAAATGGCGATCAGGAAGGGCGGGGCGCGGTCAATCCCGACCAATTGGATCGCTATATCGAAAACGGCAGCTTCTATGTCTCGCATATCCCCGATGGCGCGGATTACTACAAGCCGTGGAACAGCGCCTATCAGGATTGGGCAGTGGGCATGGGCATCTATGACAGCCCACAGCCTTACTTGTTTCAGCTTTATGTAGAGCCTATGCGCAAGTTCCAGTTGGCCGCCGAGGGCCATGGCGAGCGTCAGCCCCCCGATCATCTGCGCGACCGGATCAAGGCTACTCTGGACCCGCTGCCGATCTGGTATGAAACCGACCAGACCGGCAACGAGGGCTATACCGTCAACGCGCTGACCCAGCGTCCCATGGCGATGTATCACTCCTGGGGCACCCAAAACGCCTGGTTGCGGCAGTTGCACGGGCGCAATCCGCTGTACGTGCCGACCAAGCTGATGCACGAGCATGGGTTTTCGGATGGTGACTGGGCGCGGGTCTCGTCCCCGCATGGCGCGATCACCGTGCCGGTGATGGAGATGGCCTCACTGAACGAGAACACCATCTGGACCTGGAACGCCATCGGCAAACGCAAAGGTGCCTGGGCGCTGTCGGACGACGCTCCCGAAGCCACCAAAGGCTTCCTGCTCAACCACTTGATCCACGAATTGCTGCCACCCAAGGGCGACGGGCTGCGCTGGGCAAATTCCGACCCGATCACCGGGCAGGCCGCCTGGTTCGATCTGAAGGTAAGGATCGAAAAGGTTGCGGGTCCGAGCGACGCGCAAAGCCAACCCGAATTTGCGCCGATCAAGTCTCCGGTCGGTCAAGGGCCAGATACTCTGGCCTGGAAAGTTGGCAAATGAGGCAGCACCGTATCACCGGGCATGGTGGCGTCGGGTTGGAGGTCTTTGATCTCGGCCCGGAAGACGCGCCACCGATCCTGCTGATACATGGGTGGTCGCAGCATCACCTGAGCTGGGAGCGGCAATATCCACTGGCCGAGGAGTTCCGGCTGATCATGCCGGATCTGCGTGGGCATGGTGCCTCGGACAAACCAGAAACGCCGGGCGCCTTTGACAACTCAACCCCATGGGCCGAGGACGTGGCGGCCATCATAAGCGCACTCTCGCTTGAGCGGCCTGTGCTGGTTGGCTGGTCGATGGGCGGCGCGGTGGCTGGAGACTATATCAAGCATTTCGGCGATCAGGCGATCTCGGGGTTTTGCCTGGTGGATTCCTTTGCCACGACCGGTACGCATATGGCCGAAGAGGCCCGCGTGGCCCGTTTGGCGGATGACGCTGTCGTGGCCACCGGGATGACCTCATCCGATCAGGCCGCCAATGTTTCCGCCACTTTGGCCTTTGTCAGAGCCTGTTTTCACCAGCAGCCCAACGCAGATGACCTTGCCCGCATGGTCGGGTTCAACATGCTCTGCCCGCCGCATATCCGAAAGGCCGCGCGTCAACGGAACGAGGATTACCGGCCCTATCTGGGCAAGATGCGCGTGCCGGCGCTGGTCCTGTGGGGCGCGCATGATCGTCCCGCGCCGCCAATGGTTGGACAAGTGGCGGCAGCCGCAATCCCGACGGCCAAAACACTGGTCTATGAGGATTGCGGGCACAGCCCGTTCTGGGAAGAGCCCGACCGCTTTAACGCCGATCTTACACAATTCGCCCGACACTGTTTTGAGATGGAGCCAGGCACATGACCGAGCTACCCACCAATACCAAGCGCAAGATGGGCCTGGTCATAGACCTGGACACCTGCGTCGGCTGCCACGCCTGCGTGATTTCCTGCAAAGGCTGGAATACAGAAAATTACGGCGCGCCACTCAGCGATCAGGACCCGTACGGGGCCGACCCGTCAGGAACGTTCCTGAACCGCGTGCATTCCTATGAGGTGCAGCCGGAGACCGGCCCGGCGCAGTTGATCCACTTCCCGAAATCCTGCCTGCATTGCGAGGATGCACCCTGCGTGACCGTCTGCCCCACCGGGGCCAGCTACAAACGGGTCGAGGATGGAATCGTGTTGGTCAATGAAAGTGACTGCATCGGCTGTGGCCTCTGCGCCTGGTCCTGCCCTTATGGCGCGCGCGAGCTTGACCAGGCCGAGGGCGTGATGAAGAAGTGCACTCTGTGCGTCGACCGCATCTACAACGAGAACCTGCCCGAGGAAGACCGCGTGCCGTCCTGCGTACGTACCTGCCCGGCAGGAGCGCGGCATTTCGGTGACTTCGCCGATCCCGACAGCAATGTCAGCATACTGACCGCCGAGCGAGGCGGCATGGACCTGATGCCTGAAATGGACACCAAACCGGTGAACAAATACCTGCCCCCGCGCCCCAAAGATACGATCGACGAGCAGATCGACATTCTTGCGCCGCTGCTGGCACCGGTTGCCGAGGAGGCAGGAGGGTTCCTTGGGTGGCTCGACAAGGCGCTCGATAAAATGCCCGGAGGAACTCGCTGATGCATCCCGCACCGTCCGTCATCGTCTTCACGACACTCTCGGGTCTCGGTTTTGGCCTGCTGTTCTTTCTGGGTCTCGGCTTGCCCGATGTCACCGGTTGGGTCGCGTTTGTCTTTTTTGCGATTGCCTATGCGCTGGCGGTAGGTGGATTGATGGCGTCAACCTTCCATTTGGGGCATCCCGAGCGCGCGATGAAAGCCTTCACGCAATGGAGGTCTAGCTGGCTCAGCCGCGAGGGCTGGTGCGCGGTGATCGCGCTAGTTCTGATGGGCCTCTATGCGCTTGGCCCGGTGTTTCTGGCCCAGAGATGGGGATTTCTGGGCCTGTTAGGCTCTGTTTTTTCGGCCCTGACCGTTTTCACCACCTCGATGATTTACACGCAGCTGCGCACCATCCCGCGCTGGAACCTAAAGCTGACACCGGCCATGTTCCTGTCCTTTAGCCTGGCGGGCGGGGCGTTGCTCGCCGGACAGGTCGGGTTCGCATTTCCATTGCTGCTAATCGCGGCGCTGGTGCAGCTGGGCTATTGGCAGATGGGCGACCGGGCATTGGCGACCTCGGGAACCGATCTGGGCACCGCAACCGGTCTGGGCGCGCGCGGCAGCGTGCGCGCGTTCGAGCCGCCGCATACCGGCACCAATTACCTGCTGCGCGAATTCGTGCATGTGGTGGGCCGCAAGCATAGCGACAAACTGCGGATCATCGCCTTTGGCTTGGCGTTCGTGCTTCCGGCGCTGCTGCTGCTGCTGCCGTTCAACCATCTCTTTGCGCTGCTTGCAGTACTGTCGCATCTGGCGGGCGTCGCCACCTCGCGCTGGCTGTTCTTCGCGCAGGCCGAGCATGTGGTTGGGCTGTATTACGGCAAACGCTGAGAACAGTTTGGGAGAGGGGGCACTACCCCCTCTCGACCTTAGAGGTCTTAGATCAGGCCCGCGTGTCTCATGGCTGCGTCGATAGCCGCTTTGGTGCTGTCTTCGAGGCCGGTTAGTGGCAGGCGCACCTCTTCGGAACAGAGGTCCAGCTTGCTCATGGCGTATTTCGCGCCAACAAGTCCGGGTTCTGTGAAAATCGCCTCGTGCAGCGGCATCAGCTTGTCCTGATAGTCGAGCGCGGCAGCGTAGTCGCCGCGCAGCGTGGCTTGCTGGAACTCGGCGCACAGGCGCGGCGCGACATTTGCGGTAACCGAGATGCAGCCGACACCGCCATGGGCGTTGAAGCCCAGCGCAGTAGCATCCTCGCCCGAGAGCTGGATGAACTCCTTGCCGCAACTCGCACGCTGCTGGCTGACACGCGCCAAATCTCCGGTCGCGTCCTTGACGCCGATGATACGGGGCAGTTGCGCCAGATCCCCCATCGTCTCGGGCGTCATGTCCACGATCGAGCGGCCGGGAATGTTGTAGATGATGATCGGCACATCGGCGCAATCATGCAGCGCGGTGTAATGCGCGACCATGCCCCGCTGCGTCGGCTTGTTGTAATAGGGCGTGACCACAAGCGCCGCATCCGCGCCGACCCGGGCCGCAAACTCGACAAAGCGGATTGCTTCGATCGTGTTATTCGATCCAGCCCCGGCGATCACCGGCACGCGGCCCGCAGCGGTGCGCACGACCTCTTCGATCACGGTTTCATGCTCTTCATGGGTCAGCGTCGGGCTTTCACCGGTGGTTCCCACGGGCACAAGCCCGGTTGACCCTTCACTGATCTGCCACTCGACCAGACGTTTGAGCGTTTCCAGGTCAAGCTCGCCGTTGCGGAACGGGGTGACGAGGGCAGGCATCGAGCCTTTGAACATGGAACGCTCCCTAGAATTCGGTCACGACGCACGGAATGCGCGCCAATCAAGCGCACCGGCACAAATGGGAGTTGATCCCGGCGGCGCACTGCTTATCGTGAAAGGCTCTAGCCTTGGTTTGTCGGGAAATGCAAGTGATCTCACGCGTTCTGTCTGCTCTAGTCGTTCTAATTGGTGTTGGTTTCTCGGCTTCGGGGCCTTCATGGGCGGATTCCGCCGGGGATCTGCGCGCCGGATTGGCGCAAATGCGCAAGGGCGACTGGAACGAAGCGCTGCGTGTTGCGGGCCAGCGTGGGTCAGTGTCGCGCGATGTCATCGTCTGGCATTGGCTGCGTAGCGGGTTCGGCAGTTCCGGCGACGTGCTGGTGTTTCTCGACCGCCGCGCTGATTGGCCGGGGCTGGACTGGATGCGCCGCAAGAGTGAGCCCAGCTTTACCAATGGCGATCCCGACCGGGTGCTGAGCTTTTATGCCGGAAAGCCGCCGCAGACCGCCGAAGGGGCACTAAACTATGCCGTGGCGTTGAAGTCGGCGGGGCATCAGGGCGACGCCGAGGCGGAACTGGTCAAGGCCTGGCGCACCATGCCGATGGGCAGCGGGTTGCAGAAGGACTATCTGGAAAACTTTGGCCGCTTGCTGAAACCACATCACAGCGCGCGACTCGACCGGTTGCTCTGGGACGGGCATATGGTCAGCGCCAAGCGGATGCTGCCGCTGGTCGGTTCGGGTCAGCAGAAGCTGGCCGAGGCCCGCATTGCCCTGCGTGACATGGCGCCGGGCGTGGACGGCAAAATCAAGGCGATCCCTGCCGAACTGAAGGATTCACCGGGGCTTGCCTATGAGCGGTTCGTGTGGCGCGACCGCAAGGAACTGGATGACAGCGCCATTGATCTGTTGCTGGAACGCTCCTCCAGCGCTGACGCTTTGGGAGAGCCTGACCAATGGGCCCAGCGCCGCCGCCGTTTGACCCGGCTGGAAATGCGCAATGGCGACCCTAAACGCGCCTATCGCATGGCCGCACGGCATCACATGACGCCGGATATGGGCTATGCCTATGCCGATCTGGAATGGCTTGCAGGCTATATCGCCCTGCGCCGGTTGAACGACCCCGCCACAGCTGCGCAGCACTTTGAGCGTTTCGATGCGGCGATCCGGTCACCGATCTCGAAAGGGCGCGCGGGTTATTGGAAGGGACGGGCCTATGCCGCCGCTGGCGATGCAGACAAGGCGCATGAGGCCTATGCAATGGGTGCGGAGTACCAGACCTCGTTCTACGGGCTGCTGGCGGCCGAGCAGATCGGGCGACCGTTCGACACCAATCTGGCGAACCCACCCAGTCATCCGCCCTGGCAGGATGCTGCATTCACCAATTCCAGTGTGCTGGAGGCAGGTCTGCTGTTGCAACAGATCGGCGAGCGGGACCTTGCCGAGCGGTTCCTGACCCATCTGGCTGAAAGCCTCGATCCGGTGCAGGCCGCGCAACTGGGCGAGATGGCCATCGACAAGGGCGAATCGCATCTGGCGGTAATGATTTCGAAACGCGCAGCGCGAACCGGTCAGGTACTTCATGCGGCCTATTACCCGGTGCATCCGGTCGCCAAGCTGAGCCTGCCAATGGCCAAGGAAATGACCCTTGCCATCGCCCGGCGGGAAAGCGAATTCGATCCGGTGGTGATCAGCGGTGCGGGTGCGCGTGGGCTAATGCAGGTGATGCCCGCCACGGCCAAGCTGGTGGCCAAGGACCTGGGTGTTCTGGGCGGGCACAAGACCGACCGGCTGACCTCTGACTGGAAATACAATGCCAAGCTGGGCGCGAACTACCTCGCGGGCCTCGCTGGCGATTTCAACGGCAATGTGGTGATGATGGCAGCCGGATATAATGCCGGGCCACGGCGCCCGATCTCGTGGATGCGGCGGTTCGGCGATCCACGGCGCAGCTCCGTGGATATGGTGGACTGGATCGAACACATCCCTTTCAAGGAAACCCGGAATTATGTGATGCGTGTCACCGAAAGCCTGCCGGTCTATCGCGCGCGACTGGGGCAGGACCCGCTACCAGTCCCGTTCTCCGCCGAGCTATCGGGATCGACCCTGAGCGCGTTCGCGCCATAGTGTGAACAGCCCCGCCGCGACGATCAGCGCGGCGCCAATCACAACGGATGTTCTGAGGTGCTCATTGAACACGACGATCCCAACGATCGCGCTCCAGAGCAGGTGAAAATAGGCAAAGGGCTGAACCGCGCTGGCTTCGGCCATCTCATAGCATTTGATCAGCACCCAATGACCGAGAACGCCGCTGACACAGAGCGTGGCCATCCAGCCCCAGTCCAGCGGGCTCATCGGTTGCCAGAACCAAAGCCCGATACAGGTCATGGCAGCAGCGCCCGCAACACCGGTCCAGAAAAAGCTGGTCTCCGCACTGTCACGGCGGGCGGCGTAGCGGGTCAACAACCCGTAGAGCGCAAACATCAGAGCCGAGATCAACGGGATAATTGCCCAGATGTTGAAGACACCCTGCCCCGGTTGCAGGATGATCAGCACGCCAATGCAGCCGATGACAATCGCCATCCAGCGTCGCCAACCCACCTGTTCGCCCAGGATAGGCCCGCTTAGAGCCGCAATGATCAGCGGATAGCAGATAAAAACGGCCATGCTGTCGATCAGGCCCAGAATGGTAAAGCCGTACACCGCGACACAGACCTCGGTGGCCAGAAGCAGCCCGCGCAGGATTTGCAGACCCGGCTGGTCGGTGCGCGCCACCGCTGCCAGGCCGCCGGACCGGCGAGCAGCAAGCGACACGACAAACGCAGCGAAGAACCAGTAGCGGATCATCACCACCATGTAGGTATTGTAGGCCCCCGCCAGATGGCGCGAGATGCCGTCCTGCAGCGCAAAAATGACAGTTGCGAGAAGCATCAGCGCGATGCCCGTCGGGATGTTGTTTTGCTGGCTCAAGCCTTTTCCGCGCGGGTCATGTGCCGCTTGTGACCGTAACCTTGGGTGCGGGTGACGGAGAATCCCGCGTCTTCCAGCCCACGGCGGACAAAACCTGCCGCTGTGTAGGTCGCCGCCGTGCCTCCGGTCCGCGTATGCCTTGCCACCTGCGCCATCAGGTCCGGTTGCCACATCTCAGGATTGCGCGCGGGTGAGAACCCGTCGAGGAACCAGGCATCCACCTGCGCCGTCCACGCGCCAAGCGTTTCACGTGCATCGCCATGGATGACATTCAGGTGCAGGGTTTCCAGTTTGCAACATTGCCCGTCCCAACCGTTTAGAAACCGATCCGTCCACGGCGCGAGTCCTGGAAAGGTGGTGAGCGCACGTGCCATTTCCGCCTGCGCCATCGGAAATGCTTCGAAACTGGTGAAGTGCAGCGGCGTGGTCTGCCCGCTACGCTCCCATTCGGACCAGACGGTTAGCATGTTCAGGCCGGAGCCAAAACCCAACTCGGCAATATGAAACCCCGGCGCAAATCGGCCCGGCAGGTCATTGCCGGCCAGAAACACATGGCGCGTTTCCTCCAGCCCGTTCTGGAGCGAGAAATAGGGATCGTCGAAACGCTCCGACACCGGCACCCCGGCCTCGGTCCAGCTGAGTTCCGCACGCTGGTCATTCATGGCATGATCCACCCGTTCCTAGATGCGCAGTCTGTTCCGAGAACCGTTTCACAGTTTCTGGATTGCGCATAAATTTTTTGGCGCGCAATTTGATCCGAAAACCGGTTCCCACTTTTCGGATTGCGCTCAGGAGCTGTCCGCAACGGCGCGACACTGGAGAAAGGCGGCGATCTTGGCAAGCATCGATATCACCATTCGCGGGGCGGGCATTTTCGGACTGTCGATCGCGTGGATCTGCGCCCGGCGCGGCGCACAGGTCCGGGTGGTGGACCCGAACGGCCCGGGCGCGGGATCGTCAGGCGGACTGGTCGGGGCGCTTGCCCCGCATGTGCCCGAGAACTGGAATGCCAAGAAAGGCTTTCAGTTCGATAGTTTGTTGCTGGCCGAGCCGTTCTGGCGCGATGTCGAGGCGACAGGCGGTGTTTCACCGGGCTATGCGCGGCTGGGGCGTTTGCAGCCGATTTCCGATGACAAAGCGCTGCACCTGGCGCGCGGGCGCGAGGCCTCGGCCCAAGCACTTTGGCAAGGTAAGGCGGAGTGGTCGGTACGCCCGGTGTCCGAGGTGGGGAACTGGTCGCCTGCCTCGCCCACTGGTTACGTGATCCACGACACGCTGACCGCCCGAATGCACCCCCGCCGTGCCTGCGCCGCACTGAGCGCCGCGCTGACCGCGTTGGGCGCGCAGATCGTGACTGAGGCCGAGGATGCTGGTCAGGTTCTGCACGCGACCGGAGTTCATGGGCTGGAAGAGTTAAGCCGCGCCTTTCGCAAGACGGTGGGAAATGGTGTCAAGGGACAGGCCGCGCTGTTGCGGTTCAATGCAGGCGAAGTGCCGCAGATCTTTGCCGATGCGGTGCATGTCGTGCCCCATGCGGATGGCACGGTCGCAATCGGATCGACCTCGGAACGGGACTATGACGACCCCGGCACGACGGATGACGCGCTGGACGAAGTGCTGGACCGCGCAACGCGCGCCCTGCCCGTCCTGCACGGAGCCGAGGTGATCGAACGTTGGGCCGGTGTCCGGCCCCGGTCGCGTAGCCGCGCGCCGATGCTGGGGGCGCATCCGCTGCATGCCGGTCAGTTCATTGCCAATGGCGGCTTCAAGATCGGCTTCGGCATGGCCCCGAAAGTGGCGCAGGTGATGACCGATCTGATGCTCGAGGGCAAAGACGAGATCCCCGCGGAATTCAGGCCCGAAAAGTCGCTTTAGGAGCCGAAGTTCCGAAAATATCAGTGTTTGACAAGGGCAATCAGTCGATCTGGGCGCGCAGTTTCTCCATCAGCGCCTGCAGTGCTTGCTCATAGCGTTCATTCTTCAACCGACCATCGTCTTGGAACTCGGCCGAGCTGCTGGCCAGATGAACCTCTGGACCAGTGATCAGACGCGGCTGGAACGGCACCAGGAAACTGCGCAGGATCATCTGCGACCGCTCCCCGCCCGCGCGGCCCGCAGCGGCGGACATCACCGCGACCGGTTTGTCGGCCCAGGGGTTGCCCTTGGTTCGGCTGACCCAGTCCAGCGCGTTTTTCAGCACGCCGGAGGGACCCTTGTTGTATTCCGGGGTCGAGATGACGATGGCATGGGCCCGCGCGATCTGATCGGTCAGTACCTGAACTGCTTCGGGGATGCCCTCGTCAGATTCCAAATCGCCATCATAAAGCGGCAGGTTCAGGTCAGCCTCGACAAACTCGGAGGGGCCAAACAACCGCGCCGCCTCGCGCAGGAGCTTGCGATTGGTGGCTTCGCGCCGCAACGATCCGGAAATACCAACAAGAACGGGGGTCGACATGCTTAATCTCCATCAGATGCGTTTGCCCTGATTTAGCGCGAAGGCGGGCAAGACCAAAGCCCTGCCCGCGCGCATCAGATGTTGAGAATTGCAGGGCCGCGATCAGGATTTGCGCGGAATGATATAGATCTCGACCCGCCGGTTCTGCGCTTTGCCCCCTGCGGTCAGGTTTGAGGCAATCGGCTGCTCCTCGCCGCGGCCGACAATGGTGATCCGGTCATAGGTCACGCCACCGGCCTGCAGGATGTCGGCGACCGAGTTTGCCCGCCGCTCGGACAGGTTCAGGTTATAACCGGCATCGCCATCACTGTCGGTATGGCCGACGACCTGAATGGTCGAGTCAGGGTAACGCAGCAGGTTTTGCGCCACCTTGTTCACTTCGCTCCGCAAGGCGGGGCGCACGGTGGCGCTATCGGTGTCGAAGGTGATGTCGCTGGGCAGCGAGACCAGCAGGCGGTCGCCCTGATTGACGATGGTGATGCCGTCATTGGCCAGCTGCTGGCGCAGCTCGGCGGCCTGTTTGTCCAACTGGTTGCCGACAATACCACCGGCGGCGGCACCAACGGCGGCGCCCGCCAACGCGCCAAGGCCCGGATCGGAATCATTGGCGATTGCGCCAACGCCTGCTCCGACGATCCCGCCGATCAGGGCGCCTTGTTTGGTGTTCTTGTTTGGGTCGGATTGCGACGCCAGGGTCGCCGGATCGGTACAGGCACCTAGGGCGACAAGGGCAACTGCGGTGGTAATCTTTACGCTTTTCATTGGAACGGGTCACTTTCTGCTCGGTGCGCCAGTTTTTGGCGCGGGACTATGTTTCTGCCATGTTATATCACGCCGAACCGCAACCGGCTCAAGCGGAATGGGGCAAGCATCGGCAGATAGCCGCGCAACTCAACATCATTCTTACGTGATCGTCAGGCCCGACAGACGCGCTATCAGATTGACCGGGCGCATGTTTCGCGGATTGATACGGGCAAACCCGCCCAACCGAGAGGTTCCGATGTCTCACGCCACGAACGCCGCGCGCAGCGAGGCCCGCGCCTTTCGCCTCAGCATGGTCGCGAACCTGCTGATGGGCGCCGCCGGAGTGATTACGGCGGTGCTGTCAAATTCGCAGGCCATACTGGTGGATGGACTGTTCTCGCTGGTGGGATTTGTTGCAGGCTATTTCGCCCTGCGGATCCGCAAGCGCGTCGATGCCATTCCCGACCGGCACCGTCCCTGGGGCTATGCGGCAGATGAGGCAATCTTTACCACCTTCCGCGCCCTATCCCTGCTGGGTGTGGTGATCTTCGCGATCCTCGGGGCGGCCACGCGGATCTACGCCTATCTGATCGGCAAGCCCATTCCCGAGGTCCAGATGGGGCCGGTCATCATCTATTTCCTGGGGATTAGTGCCACATGTCTGGCGCTCTGGGCGTTTCACTACATGGCCTGGCGCAAGGGCGGAAAGGTCAGCGGCATGCTGAGGATCGAGGCCAGCTCTGCCGCCTTTGACGGCGCGGTCACCATGGTGGCCGGGATTGGCCTGATCGCTGTCTATTACCTGCGTGACAGCGTGCTTGCGCCAATCACCCCAATCGGAGACTCACTGATCGTCATTCTGTTATGCAGCTTTGCGATCACTACCTACTGGACCAGTTTCACCAACGGGCTGGCCGAGCTTGCCGGGGCCACCGCACCGCCGTCGGAAGTCGTCAAGGCGCGCCGGGCCTTGCGAGGGGTGATGGCGGACTGGCCGGGCGAGGTGATCGACCTTGCGCTCAGCAAGCTGGGCCGGTCCTACCAGGTGGCGATCTACCTCAAACCTGTCCGAGCTCTCTCGGGCACCGAGGCTGATCAGCTGACCCATCAGGCCACGCGCGCTCTGGCCCCGGTGCTAGACCGGGCGGACGTCTTCCTGATCATTTCCGATCATGGCCGCCACTTGCCCTATCCAGACCCGTCTGACAATGATCGGCCCGGTTGAGTTCGGGGAGAAAACACCCTATCTCGGGCCGGGTATGTAACGAAGGACCCGCCGGTGGCAAATCATCTCTATAAAAACGATCTGCCCGACGGGCTGGACCTTGGGCCGGTGGTAGCCATCGACTGCGAAACCATGGGGCTGAACCCGCATCGCGACAGGCTCTGCGTCATTCAGATGTCGGGCGGCGATGGAAATGCGCATATCATCCAGGTCGAGAAGGGCCAGACAGAAGCACCCAATCTCTGCGCCATGCTGACCGATCCCAAGGTACTGAAACTGTTTCATTTCGGGCGGTTCGACATTGCCGCGATGTATCACGCGTTTGGCGCGCTGGCGGCACCTGTCTATTGCACCAAGATCGCCAGCCGCCTGATCCGCACCTATACCGACCGGCACGGGCTCAAGAACCTGTGTCAGGAACTGCTGAGCATCGATATCTCGAAGCAGCAGCAGATGAGCGACTGGGGGGCCGAGACGCTGAGCGATGCGCAGCTGGACTATGCGGCCTCGGATGTCCTTTACCTGCATCAGCTACGCGACAGGCTGAATGAACGGCTTGACCGCGAGGGACGCAGCGACGTTGCGCAATCCTGCTTCGACTTTCTTCCCACCCGCGCCCGGCTGGATCTGGCCGGGTGGCCTGAAACGGATATTTTTGCACACTCATGACCGAAACCCTTCTGACCACCGCACGGCAAGTCATTCTGGATGAAGCGAAAGCGCTTGAAGTGCTTTGCGACGGGCTGGACGAGCGCTTTGAACAAGCGGTGCAGATGATCCTTGACGCGACCGGGAGGGTGATCGTCAGCGGCATCGGCAAATCGGGCCATATCGGACACAAGATCGCGGCAACACTGGCCAGTACCGGCACCCCCGCCTATTTCGTGCATCCGGCCGAGGCCAGCCATGGCGATCTGGGCATGTTGTCGAAGGGCGACGTGGTGCTGGCGATCTCGAATTCCGGCGAGGCGCCGGAACTTGCCAATCTTCTGGCCTTCACCCGCCGCTTCGGCATTCCGCTGATCGGGTTGTCCAGCAAGCCGGAAAGCACGCTGATGAAGGAGGCGGATGTGCATTTGCTGATCCCGTCGTTGGGCGAGGCTTGCGGTTATGGCATCGTGCCCTCGATATCGACCACGCTGACGCTGGCGATGGGGGACGCGCTGGCGATTGCCCTGATGAAATACCGCGATTTCCGGCCCGAGAATTTCCGCGACTTCCATCCCGGCGGCAAACTGGGCGCACGGTTGAGCAAGGTCAGTGATCTGATGCATTCCGGCGAGGACCTGCCCCTGGTCCCGGCGGATACCAATATGAGCGACGTGCTGCTCGAGATGAGCCAGAAGGGCTTTGGTGTGGCCGGTGTGACCGGGTCTGACAACGCGCTGCTAGGCATCATTACCGACGGTGACCTGCGGCGCCACATGGACGGGCTGTTAACCCGCAAGGCCAGCGACGTGATGACCGAAGACCCAACGACAATCTCGCCGGAGTCGCTCGCCGAAGAGGCTGTCGCGATCATGGATCAGCGCACGATCACCTGTCTGTTCGTGGTCGACCCCGAACGTGACCAGACTGCGCGCGGCCTGATCAAGATCCACGACTGCTTGCGCGTCGGTCTGGGCTGAGGGGCGGCAACGTGGACAGCCATTCCCGTCTGGTGCAGCTCTTCAAGGTGCTGCTGCCGCTTGCGGCATTGGGGTTGTTGTCTACCCTTTTCCTGCTGTCCGACAGTGTCGATCCCGAATCCACAATCCCCTTCGCCGAAGGCGATGTGATCGAGCGCATCCGCGACCAGCAGATCACCGAACCGTTTTTCAGCGGCGTCACCGACAAGGGTGAGGAGATCCAGTTCACCGCCGATTCGGTAAGCCCCGGCGGCACCTACAGCCCTGCCGAGGCCCGCAACCTGCGCGCGCTGCTGACGCTGAACAACGGCGGTCATATCAACCTGACCTCAAACACCGGCCACCTGTCGATGGAAACCGAGATGGCAACATTTACCGGGAACGTGGTCATCACCACCGCCGACGGGCTTGAAGTGACGACGGATCTACTCAGCACCTCGACCCGCGAAGTGGCCGGCAGCGCTCCGGGCGAGGTCGAGGGCCACGGCCCGATCGGGGAATTTACCGCCGGAAGCATGGAGTTGGGCCCGAAAAAAGTCGGCGGCCCCATCCATGTTCTTTTCACAAACGGCGTTAAGCTGTTATACGACCCTAAGAAATCCGAAAGATAAGCTGTGAACCATTTGCGTACCCTGTTCCTGATCCTGTCATTTGCCCTTTTCGGGGCTGCGGCTGTGGCACAGGGTGCCAATGTCGCCTTTGGCGCGGTCAAGGCTGATCCGAGCCTGCCGGTCGAGGTGACTGCCGACAATCTCGATGTCAATCAGGAGGACGGCTCGGCCGAGTTCACCGGCAATGTCTTCATCTCGCAGGGCGAGATGCGCCTCTCCGCCAAGCGGGTCTTAGTGATCTATGAGCAAGAAAAGTCCGGCATCCAGCGGATGGAGGCAACCGGTGATGTCGTGCTGGTCAGCGGACCAGACGCCGCCCAGGCAGACCGGGCCGATTACACGATTGAAACCGGCGTCATAGTCATGACCGGCGATGTGCTGCTGACGCAAGGCCAGAACACGGTTACCTCGAACGAAATGGTGGTCAATCTGGTGACCGGCACGGCGCAGATGGCAGGGCGCGTCAAAACCATCCTGAAACCGGAAGGCGATTGATGGCACGGGCCGATCTGACAGTGACCGAGGGCAAATCCGGCCTCAAGATCGAGAAGCTGCGCAAATCCTACAGCAAGCGCACGGTGATCCGCGACGTCTCGATGTCGCTGGACCGGTCCGAGGTGGTTGCCCTGTTGGGGCCGAACGGATCGGGCAAGACAACAACGTTCTACGCCATCGCCGGGCTGGTCTTTCCCGAGGCCGGAACCGTCACCATCGATGGCCAGAACGTCACCACCCTGCCGATGTATCGCCGCGCCCGCCTCGGCATTGGGTATCTGCCGCAGGAAATGTCGATCTTTCGCGGTCTGAGCGTCGAGGACAATATCTCGGCCGTGCTCGACGTGGCAGAGAAACACGGCCACAAGCGCAAGGAGCGGCTGGAAGAGCTGCTGTCGGATTTCTCGATCGAACACCTGCGCCGCGCACCCGCGCTGGCACTGTCGGGCGGGGAACGGCGGCGGGTCGAAATTGCCCGTTGCCTGGCGGCCAAACCCAAATACCTGCTGCTGGACGAGCCTTTTGCCGGGGTCGACCCGATCAGCGTCGGAGATATCCGGCATCTGGTCGCCGACCTTAAGAAACGCGGGATCGGCGTTCTGATCACCGACCACAATGTGCGCGAAACGCTCGAGATCGTGGACCGCGCCTATATCCTGCATGACGGACAGGTTTTGATGTCGGGCACGCCGGCCGAAGTGGTCGACAATGAGAACGTGCGCCGAGTCTACCTTGGCGAGAACTTCCGCATAACGTGATCTGAGAAAGTCTGCCGAAATCAAGCGACGAAATCTGCCCTTTTCGAACCGGATGCCATTGACTCTCCGACTGTCTCTTGCCTCAATTGGGACATGGCAGAGCTGTGCTTTATCATGGGTTCCAGGTGTCCCTTCCTCGGGGGGAAAACCGCTCATGAACCGCACGCCATGCCTGACCCCACCGCCCGTAAGTAACGACACACCGGTTTTCGGTGTGAACACGGGCGTGAATTGTGAAGGAGATCACATGCGTTACCAGATCAGCGGAAAACAGATTGATATTGGCGAATCTCTGCAGAGTCATGTGCAGACGGAACTTGGCGAGGTCATCCAGAAGTATGCCCAGCGCCCAACCGATGCCAATGTCGTGTTTTCGCGCTCGGCGCATGAATATGTATGCGAAACCACGGTGCATTTGTCGACCGGTCTAACCGCCCAGGCCAAGGCCCATGCTACTGAAATCTATGCAGCATTTGAGGGATGCTGCGCCAAGATGGAAACCCAGCTGCGCAGATACAAGCGCAGGTTGAAGGACCACCACAAGGATCGCTCTGAGCCGGTTGAACTTTTCGGGGCATCGTCCTATATCCTCGCTTCCGAAGAATCGGGCGAGGCTGCAGAACCCGCGTCGCTGCAACCCATCATTGTGGCGGAAATGGAAACGCAGATTCCATCCCTGTCGGTAGGTGAGGCGGTGATGCAGATGGAACTGGCGGGCGCCCCGGTGCTGGTGTTTCGGAACGAGAACAAAGACGGGTTGAACGTCGTGTATCGCCGCGAAGACGGCAATATCGGCTGGATCGACCCGTAATAGGCAAGAAACGAACAAAGGTGTCACCGCATGCGGTGACACAAAATGTGGAGCAAGCACAGATGGAGCTTTCAAGCATCCTCAGACCCGAAGCTGTGAGGGTATTCTCAACGGCTTCGAGCAAGAAGCGTTTGTTTCAGGAGATCGCTGATTTGGCATTCGCCACACTTGGGCAAGATCCAGAAACAACTGTCGAAGCCTTGCTGGAACGCGAAAGCCTTGGGCCAACCGGCGTTGGGCATGGCGTGGCGCTGCCCCATGCCCGCCTGTCAACGCTCGACCAAGTATCGGGCGTGTTCATTCTGCTGGAAAAACCGATCGACTTCGGGGCGGTGGACCGGGCACCCGTCGATATCGCCTTTGCGCTTTTTGCACCTGAAGACGCGGGCGTCGACCACCTCAAGGCGCTGGCACTGGTCTCCCGCACTTTGCGGGACCAGTCGATCTGCAACAAGCTCAGGGCCAATCTGGACCCTGCCAAGCTCTATGCCATTCTGACCGAGACGCATCCCGTTCAGGCGGCCTGAGAACGGCATCACTTTCAGCGCTACCCACCGCGGCCAGAAAAAATGTGGGTCAAAATAAGCAGTCTTTTGTGGTCACCGCACATCAAGCTCGGCGGGATGAATGGGTACCCACTGGCATTGATGGTGTGACCGCCTCCCCCCGGCGGCATCGAAGTGCCAAGGTGAGCCTGCGACGATCCACAAAAGGAGGATGGCCATGTCGGAGATTGTCACGCTCGGGCTCGATCTGGCGAAGAATGTATTTCAGGTGCACGTAGCGGAGGCTTCGGGGTAGTCTGTTCTGCGCAAGAAGTTAGGGCGAGTGCAGATGTTGGAGTTTTCAGCCAGCTGCCACCGTGCGTCGTTGCGATGGATACCTGTGGCAGCGCGCATTTTTGGGTCGTGAGATTGGCAAGCCGGGGCGTGAGGCCGGCTCCTCCCGCCAGCCTACGTCAAACCCTTCGTGAAGCCGCACAACGCCCGACGATGCGCTTCGTTCCTACAAAAAGCCGACGATAAGGTCCGCTTCGAGCCCACAGCAGAAGTGGCAGATTCTCGCCGCGTGCGCTCGTTGCGATCAAAATGCAGCGTTTGCCAAAAATCTGGTTGTGAATTGCAGAGAGAAGACCTGCCATTAGAACTGATCGCAGCGAAGATTTTTGCATCAAGAAACAGGTAGGGGTAAAACCTGCCGATGAACCTCGACGGACTGACGCTTTGGCTGGTCTAATGCTGGATCACTCGCTCGATTAAATCATTCACTTGCTCAGGTGTTTCAATGGATGAAGAGTGCCCCGCACCTTCAAAAACGACCAGTTCTGATCGCTTTATCCTTCTTTGTATACGCTCGGATTTTTCAGGGACCGTTGCGACGTCCTCATCCCCGACACCAATGCTAACTGGTATGTCAATACTATCCAAAATGCCAGCACAGCCTTCCCTTTCGATCACACCCATGACTGCGCGGGTGATACCAATACGGTGATTTCTGGTGATTGCCTTCGCCCATCTCTTCCGTTCTTTTGCACGAGCGGGATCGTTCAAGAACGTATCGCCGAACATGATAGGCATGACGCGGCTGATTACGGCCCATAGCCCGATCCAGCGAGCCACGAAATTCAGCATTCGGTATTTCGGAGCGTTCTCAGTCGGTTCAGGATCGGCGGAGGTCTCGAGCAGTGTTAGTGTTCTAAGCAATCCTGGCTTCCGCGCTGCCAATCTCATACCGATAAATCCGCCCATGCTCAAACCAACGAAATGACAAGGTGCAATATCCAAATGATTGATGAGCGCCGCCGCGTCATCTGTCAGCGTTTCGATATCGTATCCAACTTTGGTTACACCGCTGTTTCCTTGCCCTCTATGGTCAAAGGTAATGCAGCGATAGCGGCCCTTAAAATGCGCTACTTGTGCCTCGAACATTGCGCCGCTAAAAAGCAGACCGTGCGAAAACACGATAGGCGCACCTTTTCCGCCAGTGTCGGTAAAGTGAATACGCGCGCCGTTCAGTTCAGCCGTCGGCAATATGTCTCCCCTGACATGGTTCTCGCGCAGGATAACATGGTTTATGGAGTTGTGCCGCAAACTCAGTCGTGAAGCGAGAGGGAGGCTTCAGGTGGCACGATTATCCCGCGAGCTCTGCAAACTGCTCTAAGCCAGGCTTTCCTGACAGGTCGAATTGCCCTCTTCGCCTCACGACTGAGTTTGCGGCACAACCTTCAAATCGAGGCCTACCTGCGACACCTGACCCCGAAAGAGTTGACACCCTTCAAATGCCTGCAATATCATTAGTATGCAAATGAAATTTCTAAATTCGAGGTCGACCCATCGAATATCGAATACCAACCACGTTGGAACAAGCGCTTAAACTCTGCGCTGGTCGGGACTTAGAGATCATCGCTGGTGGCACGGATGTCTATCCGTCAACGACATCAAGTGCACTCCATCGCGATTTGCTGGACATAACACGGATCGCCGGGCTTTCGGATGTAGATATGGTTTCAGGTGGATGGCGGATCGGTGCGGCGGCCACATGGAGCGATATTGCCAATGCAGATCTGCCAACCTGCTTTGCGGGTTTACAGCAGGCTGCTGTCCAAGTGGGCAGTGTCCAAATCCAAAATGCAGGGACAATTGGTGGCAATCTTTGCAATGCTTCTCCTGCTGCTGATGGCGTTCCACCATTGCTGGCTTTGGACGCCCGGGTGGAATTGCGATCACTGCGGGCGACCCGACAGGTGCCACTGGAAGAGTTTCTATTGGGCGTGCGCAAAACGATGCTGGAACCAGGCGAAATGATGACCGCGATCATCATCCCATCACCGCCCGACCATACAGTGGGAGTCTTCGAAAAATTGGGGTCACGAGAGTATCTGGTGATCTCGATTTGTATGACTTCGGCGGTGATCGGTGTCGGAGAAAACGGGCTGATAGATTTCGCACGCGTGGCGGTTGGGGCCTGCTCGGCGGTAGCTTGTCGGGTAACGGAGATTGAGGATTACCTCATCGGCAGATCGCCAACTGAATGCCGTTTGAAGCCAGAACATTTGGCCTCGCTCACACCGATCGATGACATAAGAGGGAGCAGCGCATTT
The DNA here is from genome assembly GCF_041537925.1 of Ruegeria hyattellae. Lineage (NCBI taxonomy): Bacteria > Pseudomonadati > Pseudomonadota > Alphaproteobacteria > Rhodobacterales > Roseobacteraceae > Ruegeria > Ruegeria hyattellae. Next base: position 162,205 of record NZ_JBGOSH010000003.1, read on the forward strand.
CGGTATGAGGCGGCCACAGAGCAATGCCTTCGGGCAGTACGGCGGGCCGGGAGGGAACATGGATAAGCCGGTAGATCAAAATGTTGTTCATCTCACTCTGAACGGTGCGGCAACTGGCGTGACGCCTGCTGCCGGGGAACGGCTGTCAGACACGTTGCGCGAAAGGTTGGATGCGCGTGACGTCAAGGTTGGCTGCAATGCCGGCGATTGTGGGGCCTGCACAGTGTTGGTGAATGGCAAACCGGTCTGCGCCTGCCTGACTCCTACACAGCAGGTCCAAGGATATGTAGTGGAAACGCTAGCGGGGCTAGTGGAACATGATGCAGTGGCCAAACGTTTGACTCATAGTTTTCAGGCCCTTGGGGCGGCCCAATGCGGCATCTGTACCCCCGGCATTATCGTGTCTGCAGTGGCATTGTTGCGGGCCAACTCCGCACCCGATGAACAGCAGGTCAAGAATGCTTTGGGCGGTGTGTTGTGCCGGTGCACGGGGTACCGCAAAATCATTGATGCGGTTCTTTCCTCCGGCTCCTCTCTGGCTACTCCCAATAGCGACGGTCAGATCGGAGACGCTATTGAACGGCTTGACGGTATGGCTAAAGTAAAGGGGAGCGAGGCATTCGGTGATGACATAGCACCTCCGGATTCTCTTCGGATTTTGCTAATCCGTTCACCTTACCCACGGGCAGCTTTTCGCTTTGGGGATATAGATGAGTTTGTGGAAGATACCGCTGGGATTGAAGCGGTTCTGACTGCTAGCGATGTCCCAGGCCTGAATGCCTTTGGCGTGATCCCAGCCTTTGTGGACCAACCTGTCTTTGCCGAAAAAGAGGCGCGTTTTCGGGGCGAGGCGGTCGCGGCGGTAGTAGGCACTGTCGAGGCCATCGACGCATTCGTTCCAGCTAATTTTCCCATCGCCTGGGAGGAATTGCCTTCGGTACAAAACTGCCGCGAAGCGAGAAACGCTGATGCGCCGCAGTTGCACGACGGTCGGGATGGAAATGTCATGTGTGGTGGCTTTGTTCAATGTGGCAATGTTGAGACTGCATTGTCGCGGGCCGATGTGATTGTCGAAGGGCAATACTCTAGCGGGTTTGTCGAACATGCCTATATCGAGCCCGAGGCTGGATTTGCCCGTGTTGTTGCGGACCGTGTGGAAATTCACGCCTGCACACAGGCCCCGGTGATGGACCAGGACTCACTCGTTCTAATCTTGGGGATGGAACGAGACCGGATAAGGATCATTCCAACTGCTACAGGTGGGGGCTTTGGGTCCAAACTGGACTTATCGGTTCAGCCGTATTTGGCGCTTGCTGCACTCAAGACAGGTAAACCGGTGCGACTAGCATATTCGCGAACTGAATCGATGCAGTCGACGACCAAGCGACACCCATCTGACATCAAGTTGCGCATTGGCGCCACCCGGGACGGAAAAATCAGTGGCTTCAATTTTCAGGGCTTATTTAACACCGGCGCCTATGCCAGCTGGGGTCCAACCGTGGCGAACCGCGTGCCTGTTCATGCCTCTGGCCCATATGTCATAAAGGACTATCGCGCCGAGGCGACAGGCATCCACACGCATTGCCCGCCCGCTGGCGCATTTCGCGGATTCGGCGTGCCGCAGGCCGCAATCGCGCAGGAAAGCCTTTTTGACGAACTGGCGGACCGGTTGAATATGGACCGGCTTGAATTTCGCATTTTGAATGCGTTGGACAATAATATTCCGACGGTCTGTGGTCAGGTGTTTGAGCAAGGTGTGGGAATCCGGTCCTGTCTTGAAGCCTTGCGGCCAGCCTGGGCCGCGGAACGCAAAGCGGTGGAGGAGTTCAACACCCATGGCGATACTCTAAGACGAGGAGTTGGCATCGCAGCGGGTTGGTATGGCTGTGGGAATACGTCATTGCCGAACCCCTCGACCATCAAATCAGGCATTCGGGCTGATGGCACTGTGGTATTGCATCAGGGGGCGATGGATATCGGGCAGGGGTCCAATACGGTGATTGCCCAGATTTTTGCCACTGCTTTGGGCGTTCCGGTTCGTCAGATCTTTTTGGTAGGGGGCGACACGGATGTTACACCTGATGCGGGCAAAACGTCTGCGTCGCGCCAAACGTTTGTGTCCGGCAATGCCGCGAAATTGTCAGGCGAAGTGTTGCGTGAGCAGATTTTGAAAAAGGTGAACGTCAGTGAGCGGGCTGTGCTCACAATTGAGGATGCTCAGATCACGATCACAGATCAGGGAGCATCGCATATCCTGTCATTACAGGGGATGGAAGTGGATGACGAAGGTTATGTCCTGCGGGCCGAGGAATCCTATGACCCCCCCACAAAACCGTTGGATGAAAATGGTCAGGGCGTACCCTATGCCCAGTTTGGCTATGCCGCCCATCTGGCCGTGGTTGAAGTTGACCTGCGACTTGGCACGGTCAAGCCGCAGAAGTTTGTTGCCGCGCATGACGTCGGCAAGGCGATCAACCCGATGTTGGTCGAAGGACAAGTACAGGGCGGCATAGCTCAGGGCCTGGGAATGGCATTGATGGAAGAATATTTGCCCGGACGTACTGAAAACCTGCATGATTATCTGATTCCCACCATTGGCGACATCCCACCAATTGAAACGATCATCATCGAAGAACCGGATTCCCATGGACCCTTTGGCGCCAAAGGTTTGGGGGAACATGTGTTGATCCCCACAGCACCGGCGCTGCTGAACGCAATCAAACATGCCTGTGGTGTGCGAATGACCACTGGCCCGGTCACCCCGTCCCGTCTGCATACAGCAATCAAGGAAATGGCCAATGACCACACCACGCGTCAAACCTGAAAAAATCCGATGTGATGCCTGTCCGGTGTTGTGTTTTATCGCCGAAGGTCGATCGGGTGCGTGTGACCGCTATGCCAATCACGGGGGCGACTTGGTGCGGTTGGATGCCTTGACGATCATCGAAGGATCGGACGCGAAGCTGGTTCCATTTCTGGCCGACAAACGGCACCCTCAGGACTGGGACGGTAACATCGTTCAACAGAACCGTCCCTTTGTGACTGCTGTTGGTGCAGGCACGACATATCCCGACTATAAACCCGCCCCCTTTATCGTCAGCCAGCAGGTTGAAGACGTGGATATGGTGACGGTCGTGACCGAAGGCATCTTTTCCTATTGCGGGGTGAAGGTGAAAATCGACACGGACCGCCACATAGGCCACGAGCGCGATGTCGTTCGAGTGAACGGAGAGCCGATAGGTCATGTCATGACCTCAGAATATGGTTCAAAAATGTTGTCACTGGGCGGAGTCGAGCATTTGACGGGGGGCACCAAGAAAGAGGGGCGTGTCACCTGTGATGCGTTATTGCGATTGTGCAATCGCGACGCTGTTGAAATGACAATCGGAGAGGAGGAACACCAAACCTCTTTGGTGGTGCAGGCCGGAAAAGCCCCGATCATCAACGGAATTGAGGAAAGGCTGATGCGCGTCGGTTGTGGGTCGGCTGCTATCGGAATGTTTGCCAAACAGTGGTTTGCCCATGTAGACGACGTAGTGGTCGTAGATGACCACATCACGGGTGTGTTGAGCGAACATCAAGCCGGCAAAATGCTGGATGTACCCCCCACGGGTATCCGTGTTAAGGGGCGCCGCTCTACTCCGGGTCGCTATTTTCAAGTGGCTGAACCCGGGACCGGCTGGGGTGGAACCAACATTGAGGACCCGCTTGTCATTCTGGATGACTTCAAGCCCGATGTTGCCTGGCCCGGCCAGCGACTGATGATGATTTCAACCACAGGCGAGCAATATGCCTATTTCGTTTTGGACGAAGATCTGGTGCCGCAACCGGCTGAAATGCCGGACGCGCTAGAGGTCTCTGCTAACCGCGTGTCAGAGAATTGCGAGCCTTCGGTTTGTTCAGTACTGTTCATGGGCGGTGCCGGTGGGTCCTTACGTGCGGGTGTGACGGAAAACCCCGTGAGATTGACCAAGTCGGTAAAGGACAGTCTGACCTATGTATCTTGCGGTGGCGCACAGGCCTATGTCTGGCCCGGCGGTGGAATCACGGTGATGGTCGACGTGCTGGATATGCCAACCAATTCATTTGGTTATGTCCCGACACCCGCCCTGGTCGCCCCAATCGAATTTACGATGCGTATTAGCGACTATGGAACGCTGGGTGGCTATACGGAAGAAATCAGACCGGTAACCGAGATTATCTCGGATCAGACACGCAAAGTCAGCCAAGGTGAAAGCCAACCCGACCCGAATGCGCGCAGCAATTACCGCTGGAACAAGGGGGCCAAGGACTAGGATGGGCCCGGTGGCCGCCATACTTCCCTGTGGAGCACGTTTGCACCTGCAACACGGGCCGATTGATTTGGTTATCGGAGCGAAGGGTGATCGGGATACAGCATTTCGTGCCGCGCATTCTTGCTTTGAGGGGTTGCTGGATCGGCTAGTGGACGAACTGCCAATATTACGGACGCCCGTGACCGGCGTGCCAGACCCTGAGGGCCCTGTCGCGCGCAGGATGTACACCGCCGCGCGTGTCCATTCGGACGTGTTCGTCACACCGATGGCGGCGGTTGCTGGCGCGGTCGCAGATGAGGTTCTGAGCGCTATGCGCAGGGCGACCAACCTTCAAAGTGCTTATGTGAACAACGGCGGAGACATTGCTCTGCTTTTGACCGGGGATGAAACCTTTACTCTGGCCATGGCAACACCTGATGGACGCGATCTGGGTCGAATAATACTGCGAACCAAGGACGCCATCGGTGGGATTGCCACCTCTGGGTTTGGTGGACGCAGCCTGAGCTGTGGGATCGCCGACAGCGTGACGGTATTGGCAGCGGATGCGGCTTCGGCCGATGTAGCGGCTACCTTGATCGCCAACGCAGTTAATCTGCCGGACCATCCTGCCATAAGTCGCTGCCCGGCAAACCAGATGCGTGATGACAGTGACCTAGGCCTTCGATTGGTCACTAAAAACTGTGGGTCTTTGACAGGCGCCGAAATCAACAGCGCCCTGTCCAATGGGGCTGAAGCAGCCGAGAAAATGACGTGCAGAAGAATAATCCATGGGGCCGCAATGTTTTTGCGTGGGCAGACCCGAGTCGCAGGTTCTGTATCCCCATTTACCCACCATGATGATCGGAGTTTACAGATTGCCTGATGTCATCCTTAGAAAGACCGTGTCTTCTTGCGAAGAGATCTTCCACGAAGGCGGCCCTGTGTCCGGCACTCCCCCTCGCCGCGCGGCAATAACTGCCATCATAAGAAACCCGTTTTCTGGCCGTTACGAACCGGACATTCTGGGGTTTATGGAAGACCTGAAACCTCTGGGATTGGACATGGCCAAAAGGTTGATCGATTTACTTGGGGGCGCAGATCAGATCGAAGGTTATGGTAAGGGCTCGCTTGTTGGCGAAGCCGGAGAACTGGAGCATGGCGCGCTGTGGCACGCACCAGGCGGCTATGCGATGCGCCAGCTTCTAGGCACTGCCAATGCCATTGTCCCTTCGTCAAAAAAGGTTTGTGGCGTTGGCGCGCGACTGGACGTGCCCATCACACATATCAATGCCTCTTATGTGCGCTCACATTTCGACAGCATGGAGGTCGGGTGTAACGACGCCCCCCGCGCCGACGAGCTGGCCTTTGCACTGGTGATGACAACTGGAGCACGCGTTCATTCGCGCTCAGGCGGGCTTGAGGCGTGGCACATCAAAGGAGAGGACGGCCTGAGATGACGAAGATACGCAAAATTGCAGTCAATGTGGAAGAAACCCATAGCGAAGCAGGCAAAACCATCTCGCCTCCAACCCGCAAAGCGGTGGCTGTGGCCGTGATCGAAAATCCGTTTGCAGGCCAATATGTCGAAGACTTGACCGTTCTGATGGACACCGGCGCCGAGCTTGGAGCCTTGCTAGGCCGTAAATGCGTCGAAGCGCTGGGAATTTCACCTGAACAAGCCGAGAGCTATGGAAAGTCGGCAATGGTGGGCGAGAATGGCGAACTTGAGCACGCCGCGGCCTTGCTGCATCCAAAACTGGGGACTCCCCTGCGCACCGAAGTGGCAAAAGGAGCAGCGTTGGTGCCCTCATCAAAGAAGATGGGTAGCCCCGGGCAGGTACTCGATGTGCCACTTGGACACAAGGATGCCGCCTACGTCCGCAGCCATTTTGATGGGATCGAGGTCCGCTTGAATGACGCCCCCCGCGCCAATGAGGTAATGGTAGCTGTCGCCGTTACTGACAGCGGTCGCCCGCTGCCCCGGGTTGGCGGACTGAGCCACCTCGATGCTGAAGGCAAAGATGGGCTGCGTTGACCCTTGCCCGAGTTAACCGTTGAGCTCGGTTGCGCTGAACGTATAGTGTTGTCAGGTGATCAAGCGGCGCAGAGTATGGAAAAGTTGGAACAATCTGAAGAAACTGATTACCGCCTGGAAGATCAGATTGGTCATCTGTTGCGGCGGGCAAATCAGCGCCACACTGCGATCTTTCAAGCCTATACCCTGGAAGGATTGACGCCGACACAATTTGCGGCCTTGGCGCGTATTGCGGAGCAAGGCAGTTGTTCGCAAAACCGTTTGGGTCGTCTGGCCGCGATGGATGTGGCGACGATCAAAGGTGTCGTAGACAGATTGCAGCAAAAAGGTCTGACCATTGCAGAAGCTGATCCAAATGACCGCCGCCGGACCTTGATTTCACTGTCTTCGGCGGGGCATTCGCTGTTTGCCCGAATGGCAAAAGCTGGAGTGCGGATTTCTGCAGAGACTTTGAAACCTCTCAAGTCGTCTGAACAACGGACGTTCCTTTCGTTGCTTCGCAAACTGACCTGAAGTTACAAGACTTCGGGCAACCGCGTCGCAGGTGGCGTGTTTCGGCTGCGCTGTGAGCGCACAACGCCATCAATGATCGTCATGCCGACACCCGGCAAATTGCCAAGCTGCACTGATTCAAGGATGTTTTTCCCTGGTGCGTGCTGCGCCTGATCCATCAACACAAAATCGGCACAATACCCGACTTCAATCAGACCAGTATCCAGCTTGCGTTGTCGGGCGGTGTTGCCATTGCCAAAGCAAAACGCGATCTCGGCGGGGACATTGCCCAGTGACGACAACATTGCGATCATCCGCATGATGCCGAGAGGCTGCACCCCGGATCCGGCGGGTCCGTCCGTGCCAAGAATAACCTGATCCAGTTTTTCCAGCTCTCGGGCCGTATTCAGTGTCAGCAACGCCGCACGCTCGTTCCCGTTGTGAACAATTTCCAATGCCGCCTTACAGCTTTCGCATAGGCAAATGATTTGATCATCCGGCAAGGCAGAATGCCCGCCGTTGATGTGTCCGACCACATCTGTGCCGGTTTCCAGCACCATAGCAGCATCAATCAACCCGGATCCCGGAATAGAGGGGCCACCGGTGTGGATCGTGCTTTGGATACCGTATTTGCGCGCCCAGTCGACCATCTGCTTTGCAGTCTTGCCATCTTTGACGGTGCCAAGTCCGACCTCTCCCATCAGAGTGACGCCGGCATCGGCCATGTCTTTAAAGTCCTTTTCTTCCATACCCAGTTCGATGACCGGTGCGCCTGCATGAACTTTAACACCCGAAGGGCGGAAATTTTCGTACCATCGCTGTGCTGCAATCGCCATCGCTTTGAGGCCGACAATATCCTTGGGCCGCCCCGGCATGTGGACCTCTCCGGCTGAAATAAGCGTCGTCACACCGCCATGCAGCGTCGAATCTATCCAGTGCAACTGCTGCTGTCGCGGCGTGTAATCACCGACAACAGGGTGTATGTGGCTATCAATCAGACCAGGTGCGAGAGCTACTCCATGGGCGTCGATTTCTGTGGTGGCGTCTTCAGTATCGAGGTCTTTGTCATACCCCCATTGTGAAATCTTGCCGTCAATCGCAATGATGCAATTTCCATCCAGAATTGGCATCTCGATCTTGCCTGACAGAAGCAAGCCTATGTTTCGAATGACCAGTTTAGATGACATGATTTCCCAACCCATAGATATCGATAATTTATTAGTACACTAATGATTGTACGGCGGACGTCAAGTTCGGCGACAATGCGGGAGCATCAAGCTCGACGGGCTTGACAAGAATCGGGAGGCGCGGTTACTCATTAGCATACTAACGATATTTTCACCCTTGGTTTGGGATGACACCATGACGCTAGACACAGCCAGGACGATCCCTGATTTCCCAGTGCCCACGGGTGTGTTTGCCCTAACTGTCACCGAAGTAACCCACTATACGGACCGTCTGTTCAAGTTTCGCGTGACCCGCCCGGCCTCTTTCCGGTTTCGTTCTGGCGAGTTCGTGATGATCGGATTGCCCAATGATGAAAAGCCGGTTTTTCGGGCCTATTCGATTGCCTCTCCCAGCTGGGATGAGGAACTTGAGTTCTATTCGATAAAAGTACCGGACGGACCGCTGACCGAGCACCTTCAAAAAATTCAGGTGGGCGACACGGTTTTGATGCGAAAGAAGCCGACCGGTACCTTGGTCAATGACGCCCTATTGCCCGGCAAACGGCTTTGGATGTTTTCAACCGGCACAGGGATTGCCCCGTTTGCATCGCTGATCCGCGATCCAGAAACCTATGAGAAATTCGACGAAATTATCCTGACACATACTTGTCGTGAGGTTGCGGAACTTCAATATGGTGAGGACTTGGTCGCCACGTTGAAAGACGATCCGTTGGTGGGCGAGATAGCCCAAAACCTCCGCCATTATTGCACTCTTACTCGCGAGAATTATCCTGTGCGCGGACGTATCACGGATTTGATTGCCTCCTGTCAGGTATTTGAGGATCTGAACGTACCGCCAATAAACCCGGAATCCGATCGCGGTATGATCTGTGGATCGATGGCGATGCTCAAAGACACCCGTAGCGCATTAGATGGATTTGGGTTGACTGAAGGGGCCAACAACAAACCTGCAACATATGTGGTCGAACGCGCCTTTGTTGATTGATGGCAATATATCGCAGCCATGTCGTGATGGAGTATGGAAAGCTGAGAGAAAATGGTAAACTCAACGCCACAGTTTGAACGCGCATGCGGTGCCTTGGCTGGAATGGCCATTGGTGATGCTTTGGGCATGCCGTCACAAACCCTCACACGAGAAGACATCGCGCGACATTATGGCACCATAACGACCTTTGTACCCCCATACGCCGGTCACCCCGTTTCCCATGGATTGCAGGCGGGGCAGGTCACGGATGACACTGAACAAGCTCTTTTGCTGGCAGCGCGGCTGATCGACGGTTCGGGTCAGATTGACGAAACCCTTTGGGCGAAAGACTTGCTGGCTTGGGAGGCGAACGTGCGCAGACGTGGATTGCGCGACCTTCTTGGCCCATCCTCCAAAGCTGCGCTTGATGCGATGCTGTCTGGGGTGCCTGCTTCTGAAACTGGACGCAATGGAACCACCAATGGGGCCGCGATGCGCATCACACCAGTCGGGATTGCAACCTCGGTTGATGATCTGTCGACCTTTCTGGATCGCGTCGAGCTTGCAAGCCGGATGACCCACAACACAGGCGAGGCGATTGCTGCTGCCGCGGCAGTTGCTGCTGTAATCAGCTGTGGCATCGGCGGGTATGGGTTTGATGCCGCTATTGAGACCGCGTTGAAGGCCGCAGATCAGGGACAAAACCGGGGTTATGACGTAGGCGTCAACGATATGTCCCAGCGTATCTTGGCCGCCTTGGCGCTTGCGGCGGATGGCGTTTCGGAACAAGAGCTGGCCGATCAATCAGGGACCTCTGTAGCGTCGCATGAATCTGTCCCCGCTGCCTTTGGCGTTGTACGACTTGCTGGGGGCGATCCTTGGAAAGCCGCACTGATTGCCGCCAATATCGGTGACGACACAGACACGATCGGAGCAATTGCCGGAGCCATGTCAGGAGCCTGCAGTGGTATCGACGCAATCAGGCCGGATGCCCTTGCCACCGTGCGTGCAGCCAATGAACTGCCCATCGAGACGATAGCAGCCGGCCTGCTAAAACAACGCGCGGCTGTTGCCCGCGCCCACCCAGACTTGGATGGAGTAGCGTAATGAACCGACGCCTTCTGCAGATGTCTGGTGTTGTTGCCGACCTTCTTTATGAGGTTGAACACGTTCCGTCCGCAGGAGAAGAGGCCATGGTTCTAGGCTTTTCCATCGCTCCGGGTGGCGGTTTCAATGCCATGGTAGCGGCAAAAAGAGCGGGCATGATGGTCTGCTATGGCGGATCCATCGGGTCAGGTCCGTTTTCCAGTATTGTGCGCGAAGGACTAAACGCTGAAGAGATTCCGTTTCTGCGAACACAGGATCTAAAACGGGATCAGGGCTGTTGCTCGGTTCTGATCGACAGGGACGGCGAGCGGACCTTTGTGGCCAGCGATGGGGCTGAGGGGCATGTCGCGCCTGATGATCTTAAGCAAATTGGGTTTGCAGAATTCGCATGGACGTTATTGTCGGGATACGCGCTGCATTACGCCGGATCGCGTGACGCGCTGTGCGGCTGGCTTGAAACGGAACCGAATATTTCTAATCTGGTTTTTGATCCGTCCCCTGTTGTCGCTTCCATCCCTCAAAAAGCGCTTCATGCAGCATTGGATCGCGCGCACTGGATCAGCGCAAACGCCCGGGAAGCAACGACTCTTACAGGGCTATCTGACCCGGGCAAAGCTGCAACGGCGCTGGCAGCGTCACGCCCGCCCCAAGGGGGTGCGGTTGTACGGAACGGTGCCGAAGGTTGTATGGTAGCCATTGGATCAGCGCTGCACCACATCCCACCATACCGTGTCCGAGCAGTTGATACGAACGGCGCTGGTGACGCGCACGTTGGCAGCTTCATTGCCAGAATTTCACAAGGCGACACCGGCGTTCAGGCCGCCGAATATGCCAATATCGCAGCAGCCCTATCCACAACGCAAAAAGGCCCGGCGACGGCTCCTTCAAGTGCCGTTGTTCTAGAGGTCATGGAAAGAAAAGAGGCTGGCTAGTCGAGGCCGACTGAAAATATCAGCAACAGGGAGAAGAAAATGAAAAGGAAACTTTTTCTGGCAAGCACTCTTGCCGCAGTCACCATTGGGTCCACCGTTTATGCGGATGAGATTCGTGTGCTGAACTGGCAAGGGTATGGGACGGATCTGGGTTGGGCCGTTGAAGCCTTTACCAATGCCACTGGCCACACAGTTGTGCATGAGTATTTCAACTCTGAACAGGAAATGCTGACCAAAATGCGCACCAATCCTGGTGCTTATGATGTCGTACTCATCAATTCTATTTACACGCCGCAGGCGCAGACAGAAGGTCTGATCGGTCCGATTGATAAATCTGCCGTCGCCAATTTGACCGACGTCGCACCGAACCTGCTAGAAAACGATCAGCTGAATGCCGCCGGCGAACTTTATGGAGTTCCGTGGGTCTGGGGATTGACCTCATTCGCGGTCAACACCAACGCATTTGACGAAATTCCCACATCGTTGGAAGTGCTGTGGGATCCAGCCAATGAAGGCAAAGTGTCGATCCGCGATGATGCGATGGAAGCCGTCCAGATAGCGGCCCTTGCCACAGGTCAGGACATTAATAATGTCGAAGACCTTGAGGCCGTTAAGGCTAAGCTGACGGCGCTAATGCCACAGATAAAAACCTATTGGGGGTCCGAAAACGACTGGAACCAATTCATGTCGGCTGGTGAATTTGATGCCGCCACCTATTGGTCCGGTTCCGCCAGCCGTTCTATTGCGGCTGGTCTTCCAATTGAATTTGTCGTCCCCGACGAAGGAGCGATCGGATGGCTTGATGGTCTGTCCGTCCCTGCAACATCGGCCAAGAAAGATGCAGCCTATCAATTCATCAATTGGATGATTGATCCTGTGTTCTACGCGGATTGGGCAGCAGATGGCGCGCCTGCGCCTTCCAATGCCAAATCAGCCGCAGCCTTGCCTGACGATGCTTTTAACAAGCGCGTTCTGGGCGACCCGGCTGTGGTGGCCCGCACTCAGTTCATGCAGCCTGTTTCTGACGAAACCCGCAAGGCATATCTTGAACTGTGGCAAGAGCTAAAGGCAGCCCAGTAAATTAGCAAAAGGGGGGAAGCAGCCATGTCAGCAGTGCTCGCAAGACAAGAAAGACTGAAGGTGTTCGGCCTGCTTTCTCCCGCCTATCTTTGGTTGACGGTGGCAATTTTCCTGCCGCTGTCAGCCATGCTGTATTTCAGTTTTCTGTCCGATGTGCCCTATGGAGAGACAGAGTGGTTTCACACCACTGAGAATTACACGGCATTCTTTCAAACCACCACTTACGCGACACTCCTCTGGAAGTCACTCAAACTGGGGCTGATGGTCACCGCAGTTTCTGTGCTTGTCGGATTTCCCTGTGCCTATGTTCTGGCCAAGGTCATCAAAGGCCGTTCCCGCGAGGCATTGTTCCTTTTGGTCATCCTGCCGTTCTGGTCCAACTCCCTTGTTCGGATATTTTCGTGGGCCATTGTGCTACGGGGCAATGGTGTGCTGGATTTGGGACTGAATGCGATCTTACCGTTCGAGGTCGACGTGAATCTGATGTTCTCAACCTATGCAATTGTGATCGGGCTGGTGCATTCCTATCTGCCCTACGTCATCCTGACCTCGTATTTGGCTCTCCAAGCCATTGATGACAACCTGATAGACGCAGCGCGCTCTATGGGGGCGGGGAAGTTGACGATCTTGTGGAGGATCATTCTGCCCTTGTCGTTACCTGGCCTATTGGCTGGAGCGGTATTGATCTTTGTCCCGGTGGTCGGCTCGTTCATGGAGCCTCGCATTCTAGGGGGGCGGGTCGGCACCTATTTCGGCACTGTTATCGAGGACCAGTTTGTCGCTGTTTTTAACTGGCCGCTTGGTGCGGCGCTGTCTTTCATCCTGCTTGCGGTTGTGCTGGTGATCCTTGCAGTCGCCAGCCCCGTATTGAAAAGGGCACAGACATGAGCGGGAAACTCCTTTCACAACTCGGCAAGCTTTGGCTCGCGCTGATCCTTTTCTTTTTATACGCGCCGATCATTGTCATGGCAGTGATGTCATTCAATGAGTCGCAATATTACCAATTGCCGTTCGAGTTCTCGATGCGGTGGTATGAGAAGCTGGCCGCCAATGCCGAGATCATAGACGCCGCGTCCCGCTCTGTGATGATTGCAGTCGTGACAACGATCATCGCTACACTTCTGGGAACCGCCGCCTCCGTTGCCTTGTTCCGGTTCGACTTTCCGGGCAAGCGGTTCTTGCAAGTCATGCTTTTTCCCCCAATTGCCATCCCGTGGCTGATCACCGGCACGGCCATGTTGATTTTCTTCTTCGGAGTTGGTTTGGGGCGCGGAACACCATCGGTGATCATCGGCCATGTGGCCCTTGCTCTGCCATACGTAATTGTTGTGGTCAGTGCCCGGCTGGCAACATTTGATGTCACACTGGAAGAGGCAGCGCGGTCCATGGGCGCAAATGGCTGGACCGTTACTACCCGTGTAACCCTGCCATGGATATCGTCTGGCATCATTGCGGGCGCACTATTCGCCTTTGCCGTCAGTTTTGACCAATTTGTTGTGTCATATTTCTTGTCCGAACCCGGCGATAGCACATTGCCGGTTCTGATTTACACCTCGATCCGCAAAGGGTTTACCCCGGAAATCAATGCAATCTCGACAATCATCATTGTCGTCTCAATGGCCGTGATGCTATTCGCCGCGCGGTTCTCGAACTTCGGAGGAGAACGTTAATGGCAGAAGTATCCGTTCAAAACGTCACCAAAAAATTCGGGTCGCTTAAAGCGTTGGACAATGTCACGATGGATTTTCCTGATGGCGGGTTCTTTGCCCTGTTGGGGCCATCGGGCAGCGGTAAGACTACGCTGTTGCGCACGATCGCCGGGTTCATTTTCACCGACGGAGGCACAATTCGAATTGGGGATCAATCGGTCGAACATGTTCCGGTCGAGAAGCGCGACATTGGTATGATGTTCCAGAACTACGCCCTGTTTCCCAACATGAGCGTAGCTGACAACGTCGGTTTCGGGCTGAGAGTGCGCAAAGTCGGTGCAGCCGAGGAGAAGCGGCGTGTGGGCGAAGCGTTGGATCTTGTCCAGCTAGGGCAACATGGTGACCGTAAACCTCACCAATTGTCAGGTGGCCAACGCCAGCGTGTCGCATTGGCGCGTGCCATGGTGACAAACCCCAAAGTGCTACTGCTGGATGAACCTCTGTCGGCGCTGGATAAGGCGTTGCGTATTGACATGCAGGTCGAACTCAAGCGCATTCAACGTGAAATCGGCATCACCACAATTTTTGTGACCCATGATCAGGAGGAAGCCCTGACCCTGTCCGACAAAATCGGCATTTTGCGCGATGGGCGGATGGTTCAGGCTGGCCCCCCGCGCGATGTCTATAACAACCCCCATGATATCTTCACTGCCGAGTTTTTGGGCGAAGCAAATATCCTAAGTGGTAAGGGCGACGCGCCGAGTGCTTTGCAATCGCCTGGTGCGGACATCAGGTTGCCATCCAACGCCGGAACAAACCCCGTTTTGGCAGTGCGCCCGGAAAACATGACCATCACGTCTGCCGAACCCGACGAGGACGGCTTGTCCAAAATGCCCGCCGCGCTGGTCCGCCGCATTTTCTCGGGGGCCATGGCGACCTGCGTTCTTGAAAGCAACGGCACTGTGTTCAAGGTCATCGCACGCGATCAGGATATTCCGGATCTGCCAGAAGGAGGACAGGTATGGCTGAGCTGGGATGCGAACAAGACAATCACGATCCCCAGCAATGTTAGCTGATAAAACGGCTCGACCCGTACGCCTGAAAAGAAGAATCTGAGTGAATACGTGCGCTTCAGAAAGTAGCCTTGGCTTATCAGGTCAAAACACTCTGTTCGTGTGCGTGGACATGCAAAACTTGTTTCTAGATCCCGGTGACTGGCAATGCCCCGGTGCAATGGGGATTATCCCAAATTGTCTGGCTCTGTCAGAAGCAGCAGCAGATCGTGCCCTGTTCACCCGATTTGTCCCAGCTTGGGCGGTCGATGATGCACAAGGCGCATGGAAATCATTTTATCAACGTTGGGCTTCGGTTACCGGATCGCAGGCTGGATTGGATCAGATCGAAGTCGTTACAACCCTACGCCACCTGGCTGTGCCAGAACGTACGTTTGACAAAGCCACATACGGGGCCTTCGAAAGCGCGGCATTCGCAAGTTACATTCGGCAAAAGTCGCCCGACAATCTTGTGCTTTATGGCATTGAAACCGATGTATGTATCTTGGCGACAGCGCTAAAAGCGGTCGATCTTGGCATTCGGGTTATGCTGCCCCGCGATGCGTTGGCCAGTAGCGATACAACCTCGCATCAAATGTGTCTGGACCACGTTTATCCGCGTCTGGATCAACAGATCGACATCACCGACACGCAGACCCTGCTCGCAGAATGGAGCCGCAGCTGACTTACCCTCAATTCAACTGGAACACTTGGGCAGCGGGGCGCCCGGCGGAACTGTCTCACCTGACAACCGGGTTGCGGATCACCCCGATCCTATATTCAGATCGGGCAACCGACCCAACTAGCCTGCCACCGGGTGATTTGCTGCGACTTGGTTGTCGGGGAATTCGCGACGGGCGCATCGAATTCGCGTCGATCCACGAGGATACGCAGCTCAACTGGACGTATGATCGCGGGGCGCATGATGACCTGACGCTCAACTGGCAATGCAAATCCCATGGTGAGTGGGGCCTGCGCTACTGGGTCAACCTGAGTCTAAGCGGCCCAGAGGGAACCGAGTTTTCCTACGACGAGATGACTGGGGTTCTTACAGGACAGGGCCGCAATTGGACTATGTCCCTGACTTGCGGACAAAAACCTTTATTGGTGACTGTTCACGAAACCCCAGAGGCGTTGATCGAAGAATTCGTTTCAAAAGGATATTTCTATCTTGGCTCGAGAGGCGTGTCGGGACAGTGTATTGCACTGCGTTTCAATCTGGATGAAACACCTGATTTGTCAGCCCAGCTAAGCATGGCACCAAACGTGCCGCACACGCCCGAACTGGTAGACAACTCTCCGCCTGTTGAACCTGCGCAATCAGCCTTGCAAGCAGTGCATGACGTTTTGTCTTGGAACCACGTGATGGACCCGGTCAACAACCGCCCATACACGGTTCTGACCCGGAACTGGGACCAACGGAAATTCGGTGGTTTTGGTGTGTGGATGAATGATAACCTCCTGCATGCGCTAATGTGGGTGATGTTCGACCCCAAAAAAGCACGGGAGAACATTGAAGCAGTTTTTGCCGGGCAAACAGAAGCTGGCAATTTCCCGTGTCTTGTCACTGGTAACGATGCCTGGCTTGACCGATCTCAACCGCCAATCGCATCCTATGTTGTCTGGTCACTGTTTCAGGTCACTGCGGACACAGCGTTCTTGAAATGGGCCTACCCGCGCCTGTTGGCGAACTACAGATGGTGGTGGTCACACCGAGTTCTGCCGGGGCTGGGTCTTGTTGGTTTCGGAACCAGCGCGGATGTTGGAAGCGGACTTTATAAGGGAACGAAACTCGGGGCCAGAAACGAATCCGGTATGGACAACATGGCTGTGCATGACGAGGCCGAATTCGACCCGGAAACCGGGCTTTTACTCTCTGCTGATGTGGGCTTGAATTCCATTCTAGCGCTGGATGGCGAGATACTTGGGCTCATGGCCGATCATCTCGGACGTCGAGATGAGACCGATGAGCTATCAGCAAAGACCGCCGCGCATAAGAATGATATCCAGACACATCTTTGGGATCCTGAGCGTGGGGTTTTTGCCAATCGCCTCACAAACGGTCGCTTTGTCCGCGCTCTGGCGCCGACATCCTTTTTCCCGATGTCTGCAGGGATCGCGACGTCTGATCAGGCGACCGCGTTGGTTGAGAATTATCTAACGCCTGAAGACAAGTTCGGTGGTGCTTTTACACTGCCATCAGCGTCCCGTGATCAGCCCGCATTTCAAGACAATGTATATTGGCGCGGGCGCGTTTGGGGGCCACTGAATTACTGGGTATATCAGGGGCTTAAACGCTACGACATGAATGAAAAAGCCAGCGACCTGGCCCAAAAAAGCATGGAGATGTTTGCGCAGAACTGGACGCACAGACAGTGTGGTGAAAACTACTGTGCCACTACTGGTGCAATTACCGATCAACCTGATGCAGACTGCTTCTACACTTGGGGCGCGCTCTTGCCGGTTCTGGCCGTTCAAGAGGTGGTATCAGAGACTGCTTGGAACGGGCTGGTAATTGATCCCGGACGTGTCGAGCGGCAGTTTGGGCCGCTCAAATGCAGTCTAGGTTTGGTGGAAATCTCAAGAAGCGAGAACAGCTGGACTCTCTACATAAACGGGCGGCCAAGTCTGATGGGTGCAGATACAGGTATTCTGCTTGACCTACGGTTTTCCGCATCCGGTTGCGCATTCCAGTTGGATGCCTCTGACCAAGCCGCGCGCGTATCATTCCCGGGAAGAACACCTTCACACGCAACCTTTGCAAACATCGAGCCGAACATTTCCAAGCACACAATCACGATCCCCCCGCACGCCAAACCCGAGACTCTGAAGGTTTCATTTGGGCTTGGCGGCTATTGATCAAGACGCGAATTGCTGCCGCATATGGAGGAGCAATGTCAGAGTCTGGACGACCGTGTTGCATGGAACGTGATTGAGGCGGATTGACCCAATAGCTCATCACTTCAGAATACGCGCTCATACGCCACACGACCGAATGCCGTCATGCGGTTGAGCGTCTTAAAGGCGATTTGCGTTTCCGCTCGTTGATTGTCGAAATCATCCGCTTGCAGGCGATCGCCGATAACTTGTTTCCACCTGCTGATCTGGGCCTCAACCTGTGATCCTTGATTGTATCGTGTCTCGGGTCGCCACTTCATCCTGCCATGTTCGGCGATGGACTCGATGTGTTGATTGCGCTGTGCATTCGCAGAGTGAACCGCGTTCTTCGGCGGGGGAACAACGATCTCAATCTTGGGCTCAAACTTCTCCTCAAGGCGGTCCACCACCCCCTGGCCGTCACATGCACCGTGCTGAGCGCTGCAATTGTCGGTATCAGGGCATCCAACGTTCCAATTCTTCGGTGTAGGGTTGAATGTCTCCGAATTGGCTGCCGACCCAGTCCGGATCATAGTAGGTATCCAGATATCTTTCCCCGCTGTCACACAGGAGCGTAACGATAGAACCAGTTCTTTTGGCGGCATTCATTTCCCTGGCAATTTTTAGTGCACCCCAGAGATTGGTGCCCGTTGAGGCACCCGCCCGCCTGCCTATCATCTTTTCAAGCCACAACATCGTGGCCACACTGGCGGCATCGGGCACCTTGATCATCCGATCGATAACATCCGGCTGGAACGAGTTCTCGACCTTAGGGCGACCGATCCCTTCGATTCTGCTGGACGCATCGGACGTCAAGCTCCGGTCGCCCGTCTGGTAACTCTCAAAGAATACCGAGTTCTCTGGATCAACAACAGTCAGCTCGGTATCATATCCCTTGTAGCGGATGTACCGACCTAGCGTGGCCGACGTTCCACCCGTGCCGGCGCTCATCACCAACATTGCCGGCACCGGATGCGGTTCGCACTCCATCTGTCGAAAAATACTTTCGGCGATGTTGTTGTTGCCGCGCCAGTCGGTCGCGCGCTCGGCATAGGTGAACTGATTCATGAAGTAACCACCAATGGACTTCGCTAGTTCGATTGATGTGCCGTGCATCTCGGGTGCCGAAGAAACGAAAAGTGTTTGGCCGCCATAAAACTCGATCAGACGAATCTTGCTGTGCGCAGTACTTTCCGGGATCACGGCAACGAAAGGTACGCCGATCATGCGCGCAAAATAAGCCTCGGATACCGCCGTGCTGCCCGAAGAAGCTTCGATAATCGTAGTGTCCTCTTTGATCTTGCCGTTGCAGAGAGCATAGAGGAATAGCGACCGCGCCAGCCGATGTTTGAGACTACCGGTTGGGTGGGTGCTTTCATCTTTGAGATAGATGTCTACATTACCCAGGCGTGAATTTGGCAGTTTGAACAGATGCGTATCCGCTGACCTGTGTGCGTCTGCATTGATCTTTGCGATAGCATTGGCAACCCAACGAACCATATTTTCCTCGCTTTGGTATCATTCAAAGTTAATCAACTATGCGCCCGCCCATCTGCCTAAGGCAAACGGGCGGGATGGGATCGATGAAATCACCCGCAGCAACCGCCAGCCTTATTGTGCTCGGGCTTGCTGTGAGGCTCATTCAGACTAGCGCCGCGCCCAAGCCATGTCCGTTCGGCCAGGTAAAAATCCGAAAACCTTTGGTGAAAATCCTCAGGCACGGATTTCGCAGGGATGCCGGTTTCCAACAGGACCTGTTGCCAGCCTTTCACCTTAGGGAATTGGGCTAGCATATCGTAGCCGCGGTGTTCTTCGACAATCGCCGCCCGATGCAGCAATGGCAGCCAAGCGAGATCCACGTTGCCAAATGCGTCCCCTGAGAAATAAGGACCATCACCCAATTGGCGTTCCGCCTTCTCGAAAGATTTGTGTAGCTTTGCCTCGCGTTCGTCCAGCACAGTCTTGTCTCCGCTCTGCATCATGCTGCACTGCACCAGATAGTGCTTGGAGGCCTGATAGCTCCACGCCCGGTTGATCGCGCGCTGTTCAGCTGTCAGCCCCAATTGAATCGGTGCTGAGATCTCGTCGATATATTCAACGATAGCGTCAGACTCGAAGAGCGATTGGCCAGCCTCTGAAATCAGCATTGGCACCTGAACTGTCGGCGAAATGTCCAAAAACCACTCGGGCTTGTTCTTCAAGTCGATATACTCGATGTCATAGGGAATCTGTTTCGCCTCCAGCATTGCGGTGACACGCTGTGCGAATGGGCAGATTTTGAAACTGACGATCTTGATCATGGTTGCAATCCCTCTTGTTTGATCCGACTTGTAAGACGAATGACGACGCAAAAAGACGAACTGTTTGGAAGGAAAAAATACAACCACCTGAAATAAATGTGTTTTTATTACCTGCCGCGCAGTGACAGAGGAGGTCAATCGAATGAAGCAAGAGGCCCCTGATTTGGAGGGTATCTGGTCGGAGTACCGCGCCAGCCTGACTGCCTTCCTCCGCTCTAAGATATCAAATCGCGATGATGTCGACGATCTGCTTCAGGAGATATTGCTCAAGACTCATCATAGTATCGGAAGGCTCGACAAGGCTGAGAGCCTGAAGTCGTGGCTGTTTCAGATCTCGAACAACACGATCATTGACTTCTACCGGAGCAAGGGACGCTCAGACGCAGTTATCCCGGAAGATCTCTGGTACAATAACAGGGACGATGACGATACACATGTACTGGAAGGCTGTGTCGCACCCTTTGTCGAAGCGCTGCCAGCCGAAATGCGGCGACTACTAATCCGGGTCGATCTGCAAGACACTTCACAAAAGGACTATGCGGAAGAGCTTGGCATCAGCTATTCGACGCTTAAATCCCAGGTGCAGTCCAGCCGGCGCCAGTTGCGCAAGCTCTTTGAAGATTGCTGCGACTTCTCCCTGGATGCGCAGGGAAACATCGCTGACTATCGTCGTAAAACAGATGGCCGCGACGGCTGTTGAACCAAAAGGGCGCTCAGCGGTTTGACATGGGCGGGCGTTGAGTTTCTTTAACACTTGGTTGTTTCTTGACACGGGGCTATTGCCAAGCTCGAACGACTTGTTGTTCAGCCGAGGAAGTACTTCGGCAATGCCGGTATCAACAAAGTGGGATTTCGGCTGCTTGATATCCGCTTGCTCTTTCCGGGCATCCAAGCGCTCAGCTTGGTCACCATCGAAAGCCGCATGAGAATGTCGAGGCACTGGTCGACTGTCTCACGCATGAGTTTGGCAAACTTGGCCAGCTGGGATGTGTTTGTCTCCTGCGCGGTCCGTACGCCCATCTGGCCGATCAAGAGGCGCAGGGCATAGGGTTTGCGAACGGGCATTACGTCAGCAACGTCGCGATTTACATCGGCATCAATATAATCGCGATACTGCCGCTGTCGCGCACGTAATGGCAGATCGCGGATTTCAGGAAAACCAACGGCAACTATCAGGTCGACATATTGTCTGCGCCCCAACGGTGTAGGGTTAGAGATCTGTGCCCGCGAGGGCGGATCCTGCATCGCCCAGTCGATCACGTGTCAGCACCCGGCCACGCGAACCGCCAACCTAAAGATCCATCTTGCCCAGAGGGGGATGTCCATACATATCGCAAACTTTGGCCAACATGTTGCGCCTCGGCGCTGTTTTAGCGGCTAGTCGTATCCGTCGGGCGCCTTTTTTAGCTCGGGCCATTGTTCCGGGCTGTGCCCATAAATCACAAATGCATCTCGTTGTGCAGCCAGTTTCATAAGCCGATCTGCGCTGGCAATTGCCGCGGCTTCATCCCACGACCCGGCGAACTCTTCTTCGATTTCCGCCGGTCGGGAAATGGCGTCGCTGGTCAGCAAGATCGCGCCGGACGGTAGCTCGACCATCAGCGCAATCTGACCAGGCGTGTGTCCGGGCGCTTCCAAGACCTTAAGACCCGGTCCAACCAAAACATCGCCTTCCACCTCAAGATAGTCGCGATTCGGCCAATCCAAGGGTTGAATTCCTCCCCAGTACAAGGGCCGTGGTAACGAGCGTTCTTTGGTTGAAATCAAGATTGGCGCGTTAGGAAAAGAACTTAGCCCGCCTACGTGATCAATATGGGTGTGAGTGCAAATTTGAAGAGTAATATCGTCAGGGGCCAACCCAAGTTTGGCAAGCTGTGCATGGGGCAGGTTCTCAGGTCCGCATTCAAGAACTTCGCCAAATTCGTATAGCTGGTCTTCCTTTGATGCCGCTTCTGTATCCACGGTATATTTTTTGGGAAAGCCAGTGTCGACAAGGATGTTCTCACCACTATCTGTGCTGATCAGGAACCCGCAGATACCGATGATCCGGCCATTGGAATGAACCTTGAAGAGCCCATAGTCCAGCACCACCAGTGTCAGCGGCCACCCTTTGACAAAGCCTTCAGCCTTCACGCGCAGTCTCCTCTCGTATCCGGCAAGCATTGAAGGTGGGATATGAAAGTCAAGATGCGCAGGTTGTTTGAATAGGAATTGCCAAATTGTTGGCGGCCGGTTTTGAAGCGATAGAAAAGGCAGGGTTATGCGGATCTGTTGCAGATTTTTTGACCCTTGACCGCCATCAGGTTAGCGCGTGATTGGCTGTCGATGGCGGTACGATTTCCGGCCACAGGGCAACGCAAAACTCGACCATTTCAGGTGTGACTGGCACCTCGGCACGCGCGTTATCCGAATGGCTGGCGTGTGCCGAGGTGCCTTGGTCCATGAGGACCAAATCCGGTTTGTTTTCAGGAATTCTCTTTGAGCTGTTTTGCCCTCCGCAATTGACAAACGAACTGGCCAGCCTGGAAAAACGCGTCGTGCTTTTGCAAAAACGGGACAGGTTCGGTTCCAAAAAGATATCCGCCTTGTGCAAATCGCTCTTCCAGCATGTTTCTATCCCGATTGAAACTTTAAGCGTCCTCAGCGAGATAGCTGGCACCTTCAAACTGTGAAAGAAAGACCTTTCCGGTCAACTCAGACAGGAAATGAGCACGTTTCAAACGATCCATCACCGGGCCTTTCACTTCTGATAAATGCAAGCTCACGTCCATCTCGCGCAGGCGCTCGTTAATTGCTTCCAAGGATTCCAATGCGCTCAGATCAATTTCGTTGATGGCGGAGCATTGCAGGATCACGTGACGAATTGCTTTGTCCCCCGCGACCCGCGCTTGGATCTTATCCTCAAGGAAGCGCGCATTGGCGAAGTATAGGCTTTCGTCAACGCGCAATGTCACGACCCTAGGGTCTGTGATCACCTCATGTCGCAGAATATTGCGGTAGTGTTCGGTTCCAGGCACCTGGCCGACTTCGGCGATATGCGGCGCGGACGATTTATAGAGATGTAACAGGATCGACAGGCCTACACCCGCAGAAACGCCCGCTTCGACCCCGATGGCGAGGGTGATCAGGATCGTGGCCAGAACAGCGGCGAAATCCGCTTTGGAATAACCCCAGCTGCGTTTGAGGATCGAAAAATCCACAAGGCTCAGGACCGCGACGATGATCGTGGCCGCAAGCGTCGCTTTGGGCAGAAAGTAGATAAGCGGGGTCAGGGCAAGCGCTGCGATAGCAAGGCCGATGGCGGTAAAAGCGCCCGCTGCAGGCGTTTCCGCCCCAGCGTCGAAGTTCACAACCGATCGAGAAAACCCGCCGGTGACTGGAAAACCGCCGGTGAGTGATGCGCCAATGTTGGCAGCACCCAGACCGATGAGCTCCTGATCTGGATCGATCCTTTGGCGCTTCTTGGCAGCCAGTGTTTGAGCAACCGAGATCGACTCCACAAAACCGATGACCGAAATCAGGAATGCAGGCAGCAGAAGCTGACCCAAGAGCGCGGGTGAGACAGATGGCAAGGTGAAAGGCGGCAAGCTTTGCGGCACCTCGCCCACGATTTTGACCCCCCTGTCAGCAAGGCCTAAGGCCCAGACTGCCAGCGTCGTCGCCACGACGACGACAACTGGGCCGGTCTTGACCAATACACCTATTAGCCCTGCACCCAGTCCAAGGCGGGTCAAGAGCGGTTTCAATCCTTTGCGGACCCAGAACAGAAACCCAGTGGCGAGCACCCCGATCACCGCAGTGATCCAATTGGTCTGGGACAGGTGGCCAAATAGCGAGACCACAAAGTCCAGCAAATTGTGCCCATGCGCATCGATCCCAAGGATGTGTTTAAGTTGGCTGGCCGCGATGATAATGCCCGACGCAGTGATGAATCCGGCAATCACAGGGTGCGACAGAAAATTGGCGATGAACCCCAGTCGAAACAGTCCGATCGCCAGCAGCATCACACCGGATAGGCCTGCCAGCGAAAGAGCCGCGACAGCAAACCCTATCGTGCCTTGTTCGGCGATGTTGCTCAGCGCTGCGGCGGTCATCAGTGAGACGACCGCCACCGGCCCGACCGCCAGCGCGCGGCTGGTGCCGAACACAGTATAAAGCAGGATTGGCACGATCGACGCGTAAAGCCCGGCCTCCGCCGGAAGCCCGGCCAGCAACGCATAGGCCAGCGATTGCGGGATCAGCATAATCGTTACGATCAAGGCTGCCATCAGATCGTTTGAAAGGGCCATGCGTGTATAGTCGCGACCCCAGCTCAGGATCGGCAAATATTGGGACAGGGTCATTGATGTCTCGGACAGTGTTGGCCGCCTTGCTCAGTTGCAGGCAAGGCGACGAGGACATTATTCAGCGGCGATCTTTTCAGGCTTCGCCATCCATTCGCGCCCTTTCAGCATGCCTTTCCAGTAGATCGGCGGCAGCATCTTTTCCTTGAGGAACCAAGCCGTTCTCGTTGGCTTGGTGCCATCAACCAGATACTTCGGGAAACTCGGCAGCATTGCACCGCCGTAACCAAACTCAGCCAGCACGATCTTTCCCCGCTCCACGGTCAGCGGGCAGGACCCGTAGCCGTTGTATTGTGCGACAGGGGACCCACCGCGCATGTCAGCCACAATGTTCTCCGCCACAATCGGTGCCTGAATACGCGCCGCCGCTGCCGTCTTGGCATTCGGAGCATTCATCACATCACCCAACGACCAGATGTTATCATAGGTCTTGTGCCGCAGCGTGGCCTGATCAACATCGACCCAGCCTGCCGCGTCTGCGAGGGCGGAGACACGGATGAAGTCAGGTGCTGTCTGCGGCGGGCACACATGCATCATGTCGAAGTCCATCTCAACCCGCTCGACCGGGTTATCTGGCTTGGCCACGTCGAACCATGCCTTTTTCGCCGGTCCTTCGACTGCGACGAGATTATAAAAGAAGTTTAGGCTGGCGTCGTATTTCTTAACGTACTCCATCAGCGCAGGGACGTAGTCTTTGACCCCAAACAGCACACCGCCCGCGTTGTTGAACTGGATGTCAATTTTTTTCAGAACGCCGCGCCGGTGCCAGGCATCGCCTGACAGATACATCGCTTTCTGCGGTGCGCCTGCGCATTTGATCGGCATAGGCGGCTGGGTAAAGATAGCGCGACCTTCCTTCATCCCTTGCACGAGTTCCCACGTGTAGGGGGCGAGGTCATAGCGGTAATTCGAGGTCACGCCGTTCTGGCCCAACGTATCGACAAGGCCCTCAATCTTGTTCCAATCCAACTTCAGCCCTGGGCAGACGATCAACCGCGTGTATTTCACAACGCGGCAGCCATCGAGGATCACGGCGTTGTTTTCAGGTTCAAAGGCCGCAACAGCAGCTTTGATCCAACGCACCCCTTGAGGGATCAGAGAACCCATGGTGCGGGATGTCTGCTGCGGCTCAAAGATACCGCCGCCAACCATGGTCCAGCCTGGCTGGTAGTAATGAATGTCGGCGGGATCGATGATCGCGATCTCAAGCCCTGGCTTGCGAGCTTTCAGGCTGGCGGCAGCGGCGATCCCGCCCGCGCCTGCACCTACGATCACCATGTCATATTGGGCATCTGCCGTATCAGTAGGTGTTTTGCTGCCGTTCACGATCCGCCGCACAACACCCCTCATATCATAGCCCGCCGCCTTAGTTGCAGCGAGGATATCGGCGACGCTGCGCGTCTTAGCCTGAGACAGGGACCAGAGTGTTGCAGAGCGTGTACCTGTGCGACAATAGGCGAGCACTGGACCGGGCAAATTGGCTGAAGCGGTGTCAAAAGCGGTCGCATCCTCGTCGGACACTTTGCCCGAAACTATCGGCTGATACGTCGCTTCTATCCCAACCTTCTTGGCTGCTTTTTCAATCTCGGCAAAAGTTGGTTGATCGGCACCTTCGCCATCAGGACGGTTGCAAATGATAGCGCGAAATCCAGCGTCCTTGATCGCCTGCATGTCCGATGCGGTGATCTGCGGGGTTACAGACAGGTTTGCGGCAAGGGTTTTGATATCCATAATCCTGATCCTCCTTACAGACCGTTAACCGGCACTTTGAGCATCGGATTGCCGTTGTCATCTGTCGGCACTTCACCCGCACGCATATTCACCTGCAAAGACGGGATGATCAGCTTCGGCACCGCGAGTTGCGCGTCCCGTTCAGTGCGGAATTTGACGAACTCTTCTTTGGTTTTGCCTCCGCCAACGTGGATGTTATGGGCTTTTTCTTCGCCCACGGAGGTTTCCCAGGCAATGTCGCGCCCATTGGGGCCGTAGTCGTGGCACATGAACAAGCGCATATCGTCGGGCAGGGTCAAAACCTTCTGGATGCTGTCATAGAGCTCGCCCGCGTCACCGCCGGGGAAGTCCGCCCGAGCAGAGCCGCCGTCGGGCATAAAGAGCGTGTCGCCGGCGAAGGCCGCATTGCCGATCACATGCACCATACAGGCGGGCGTATGGCCGGGTGTATACATTGCGAAGCCCTGCATATTGCCAATTTCGTAGGTGTCACCGTCCTTGAAAAGCGCATCAAACTGCGACCCGTCGCGCTGAAACTCGGTGCCTTCGTTGAAGACCTTGCCGAAGGTTTCCTGCACGACCATTATCTTTTCGCCAACACCAATCTTGCCGCCCAGCTTTTGCTGGATGTAGGGAGCAGCACTCAGGTGATCGGCATGGACGTGGGTTTCGATGATCCACTCCAGCTTGCCGCCCATCTCCGTGATGCGCGCGATCAGGGCGTCGGCGTGATCATAGGTGATCCGCCCGGCGGCGTAGTCGATATCCATGACGCTATCTATGATTGCGCAGGCTTCCGACGTTGGATCCTTGACGATGTAGCTGATGGTGTTCGTTGCGTCGTCAAAGAACGCTTCGACCGCGGGTCTCACATCCATGTTCACTGGATAAGGCGTCATTTTCATTTCCTCCGATTTCAATGTGTTGCTGTTGCCGTGCCCGCCGAAGCCAAAAGGCGGCGCAGAAAAAACCCGACAACCACGGCGAGTAGGAAAAGTGCGACTTCCCATCGACCCGTACCAAGCGCTGGGATGGCGGCACCCGGACAGAACCCAGCGATGCCCCAGCCGATGCCGAACAAGGCAGAGCCACCGACAAGTTTTTTGTCGATGTCGGTTCCGGTGGGGACTTGGAATCGCCCTTCGAACAGCGGTGCGCTTCGTTTCCACGCCAGCCGATAGCCAATGGAGGTGACGACAAGAGCGCCTCCCATGACAAAGGCAAGGCTGGGGTCCCATGCTCCCGCAAAGTCGAAGAAGTTAAGGACTTTGGTCGGGTCCATCATTCCTGAGATCGCAATGCCCAACCCAAAGACAAGGCCCGTGATAAGTGCATAGATCAGTTTCATAGCTTAGCTTCCAATCACGTGGCGGATCAGGAAAACGGTGATCGTCGCCGTCACCATGAAGGTCGGAACGGCCACAAGTGACCGGACCGAAAAACGCGACAATCCGCAGACCCCATGGCCCGAAGTACAGCCTGACCCAAGGCTTGCGCCGAGGCCCACAATGATCCCGCCGATGACGATCATGACTGGGCTAACGGGGATGGTGAGCGCGGGCATCGACCCGGTGACGGCAAAGAGCAAGACGGGGGCTGGGATCATCCCGATCACCAGCGCGACACGCCAAGACAGTTCTTCTCGATTCTCAAAGAAGACGAGCCCTGACAGGATACCCGTGGCCCCAAATATGCGCCCAAGGCCCAGCATCAAAAGGACGGCCGCAAATCCAATCAAGGCACCGCCACCAAGCGATTGAAGTGGGGTGAAAGTTGTTTCCAAAATCATAGCTTGCAGGTCCGAATACCAAAGATGCGATAGAGCGGGCAAAACTTCCTTACCGATGTGCCGAGCATCAGGAGGCCCACTACGACCGAGATAATCGTCGTAGCGGTTCCGTTGAATATGGCCAGCCCGCTAACAAAGGGTGCGGCCAGCAGGACGATGCCCAAAAGGGCGCGGAAAATTCGGTCAAGATCGCCAAGATTCGTCATCATGTCGCTGTCTCCTATAAAAGATCTAAATTAAATAGTCCTTTTACCGACATGGTTCAGTGACATTGTCACCAAACATTCGAATTTATTTATGAGTTGTGATTGGCGAGGGTTTGAAGCTGTTCGCGGTCTACCAATGACACGCTCCCGCGCGCCTGTTCGATCCAGCCACGCCGCTGGAACTCCTGCAACTGGCGAGAGATTACTTCGCGTGCCGTACCAAGCTCGACCGACAGCTTTTGATGAGTGGTTGCGACTTTGTCCGCTCCGCCGGACAATTTAAGGAGCCTATCTGCCAGCCGCACATCCAGCCTCTGAAAAGCGACTTCGTCAATCATCAAGAACAGATCGGTGATGCGTTTGGAAAAGGCGGCAAAAACGAAATCGCGAAACGGTTTTGACCCAGCTACCAAATCGTCAAACACTTCTCGGGGAATGGCGGCAGCCTTAACGACCGATTCCGCGATGCCTTCTGCCGAGTAATCGTCATAAGCCAAGAGGCAAGCCGTTGTTAGCACGCAGCTTTGTCCAGCTTCGATCCGGTAAAGCACGATCAGGTGGCCCGTCTCAGAGACTTGCTGCACGCGAACGGTGCCATCCAACAGGAACAACATGTTCTCTGGCGATTCACCGGGGCCGAAAACCATTGTGTCTTTGGGGATGCTCACGATTGTACTTCGCGTCGTCAGTAGTTGTTTGGTCGGCAGATCAAGCCGCGATAGACCCGGAAACCGTTCGACCCAATCAGCATAGTTGGTCATGTGGCAACCGTCTCGGTTCTCGGTATTTCAAGAGGAGAAATGCGGTCCATCAGTTGGCCGCGATTGGCTGCGATGTCTGCGATTGTCAGGTCATCCAAAACGGCCATGAAGGCCGCCGTCGCCTCCTGCATTTTGCGCGACAGGATGCAGATTCCCATCAACGGGCAGGTGTTTTTTTGGGGGTTAAAGCATTCGACAACATCCAATGGCCCTTCGGTCAGCCGGACAACCTCGCCGACGATGATGTCTTCGGGTGGGCGGGCCAGGCGAAAGCCTCCGTTGCGGCCCCGGACGGTTTCCAGATATCCGGCTTTGCCCAGCTCATACACGATCTTCATGATGTGCGGGCGCGACAGGTTGTGGATTTGGGCCACGTCATCGATGCGCACGAGGTCGGGCGACTTTAGAGCTGCAAGTTGCAGCGAGCGCATTGCATAGTTGGTGTAGCTGGTCAGTTTCATAGGTGCTTCCTGTTGCCGCATTAAAAGATATATTCAAACTATTGCTTTTGTAAATAGGCTGCGCTAGGTCACGTAAAAGAACCATTCTAAATATAGGAAATACGAGATGACGCTTCGTATCGGCGACGCAGCCCCCGACTTCTCTGCGGATACGACAACCGGACCCATCAAGTTCCACGAATGGATTGGTGAGGAATGGGCCTTCTTCTTTAGCCACCCCGCGGATTTCACCCCAGTTTGCACCACAGAAATGTGCCGGACGTCGCAGCTGTCGGAGCAATTCACAAAGCGAGGCGTCAAGGCCATCGGCCTGTCCACTGACACGGTGGAAGAACACGTCAAATGGATCGACGATGTGTACGACATCCAAAACACTGACCTGCGTTTTCCGATTGTTGCGGATGCGGATCTTAAGATCGCCAAACTTTATGATATGATCCATCCGAGCGAGTGCGAAACAGCCGCCGTACGCTCGGTCTTCATCATCGACCCGGATAAGAAAATCCGCCTGACGATGACGTACCCGATGAGCGTAGGGCGCAACTTTGCTGAAATCCTGCGCGTGGTTGATGCACTGCAAACCGGCGACAAGCACAAGATCGCGGCACCTGCCGATTGGATGCCGGGTCAGGACGTGATCATCCCACCATCTGTCTCGGATGCGGATACGAAGGTGGCTTTCCCTCAGGGATTTGAGACGCTTCGCCCCTACCTGCGCAAAGTCAAAATCTAACCCTTGCCGCCCGATGGAGCACGCCAATGTTTGATGGTTTCACAGCAGAGACACTTGCCCGGATACAATTCGCGTTCACTGTGTCGTTCCACATAATCTTTCCCGCGTTCTCAATCGGGCTGGCAAGCTACCTTGCTGTGCTAAACGGCCTTTGGTTGCGCACACGCGATAAGACTTATCTGACTCTGTTCACCTATTGGAAAAAGGTCTTTGCCGTGGCGTTCGGCATGGGTGTCGTGTCGGGCATCGTGATGTCCTATCAGTTTGGCACCAACTGGTCGGTATTCTCGGACAAGACCGGGCCGGTGCTTGGCCCACTCATGGCCTATGAAGTATTGTCCGCTTTCTTTCTCGAAGCCGGGTTTCTTGGCATCATACTTTTTGGCCGCGAGCGCGTGGGTGACAAGTTGCATATGTTTGCAACGGCAATGGTCGCCTTTGGAACGCTGATGTCCGCGACATGGATCCTATCGGTGAACTCATGGATGCAGACGCCTGCGGGCTACGGCATCAATGAGTTGGGGCAATTCGTACCCGAAGATTGGTGGCAGATTGTCTTTAACCCGTCCTTCCCATTCCGCCTGACGCATATGGTGCTGGCGGCCTACCTCACTACGGCATTGGTTGTTGGCGGCGTAGGGGGCTTGCATTTGTTACGCAACCGCGAGGACGCACCCGCGCGGCGGATGTTCTCCATGGCGATGTGGATGTTAGTTGTCGTTGCCCCCTTGCAAATTTTCGCGGGCGATATGCACGGGATCAACACGCTGGAACATCAGCCTGCCAAGGTGATGGCTATGGAGGGGCACTACGACAGCCATCCCCATGGTGCGCCGCTGATCCTATTTGGCATCCCAAACCCAGAAAAAAAGCGGATCGATTACGCGATTGAAATCCCGCATTTGTCCAGCATGATCCTCAAGCACCACTGGGACGCCCCATTGGACGGATTGGATACAATCCCCGACGATGAAGAGCCCCCAGTTGCAATTGTTTTCTGGAGTTTCCGCGTCATGGTTGGACTTGGCTTTGCTATGCTTGGGCTAGGCGCGTGGGCTGCATGGCGGCGGTATCGCGGGCGGCTTTACGATACGCCAATGCTGCATCGTGCTGCAATCGTGATGGGCCCCATGGGATTTGTCGCGGTCCTCGCTGGCTGGATCACCACCGAAGTTGGCCGCCAGCCCTTCACCGTCTACGGGGTACTGCGCACGTCCGACAGCCTGGCCCCGGTAGCCGCACCTGCCATTGCAGCATCGCTGATCGCCTTCATCGTGGTCTATTTCTTTGTCTTCGGGGCGGGCACTTTTTACCTGCTGCGGATGATGAACAAGGCTCCTGCCACACCGCAGCTTGGTCTGCGCGATGGCCCGATCCGGACCGCCGGAATCACCCCAATTGCCCAAACCAATCCAGACGCTATCCCTGGTAAATAGGAGCAGAACAATGTTTGAACTTTCATTTATCTGGGCTGGCATCATTGCCTTTGCAGTCCTGACCTATGTGATACTAGACGGGTTCGATCTGGGCGTGGGCATCCTGTTTCCTTTCGCCAAAAGCGAGCGAGAGAAGGCCACCATGATGAACTCCATCGCGCCCATTTGGGATGGGAATGAGACGTGGCTGGTCATGGGCGGCGGCGGCCTCTTCGCTGTGTTCCCGCTCGCCTACGCCGTCATCATGCCCGCGCTTTATATGCCGATCATCCTCATGCTGCTCGCGCTCATCTTCCGCGGCGTGGCGTTTGAATATCGCTGGCGGACAGGGCGATGGAAGCCGGTTTGGGATGTGGCGTTCTTCGGTGGCTCCCTCATTGCGGCCTTCATGCAAGGCATCGCACTGGGAGCCTTGGTTCAAGGTATAGAGGTTGCAGACCGCGCCTATGCCGGTGGCTGGTGGGACTGGCTGAGCGTATTTTCCATCTTGACGGGATTTGCGGTTGTGATCGGGTATGCATTGCTCGGCTCCACCTGGCTAATCCTGAAAACCGAAGGCAGCCTGCAACGTCAGATGCAGGGCTATGCGTGGTGGCTGGCCGCTGGAACACTTGGGTTCATCGGCATCGCCAGTGTCCTGACGCCATTTCAGGACCCGGTGTATTTTGAGCGGTGGTTCAATCTGCCTGGCTCCGTATTGAGTGTCTTGATGCCGGGTGCGGTTCTGGCCGCGACATGGGCGCTGTTCACAGGCCTGAATGCTAGCAAAGACGGACAGCCGTTTCTGGCAGCCCTAGCCCTGTTCGTTTTATGCTTCATCGGCATCGGGATTAGCTTCTATCCCAACATCGTACCCCCCAGCCTGACAATAGCCGAGGCCGCAGCCCCGGATGAAAGCCTGCTGTTCGCTCTTGTGGGAACGGTCGTGCTGGTACCGATGATCCTTGGATACACCGCCTACGCCTACTGGGTGTTCCGGGGCAAAATCGATCCTGAAGAGGGGTATCACTGATGCGCTTCGAACCTCTTCGACGCTTTGCATGGTTTGTCGCCCTTTGGCTTCTGAGCGTTGCAGCTCTTGGACTTGTTGCATACGCCATAAGGCTTGCGGTTCTGTGATCCTAGAATGTTCCGCGCAAGCGGCAGGGGTGGGGTTATTGGATCATCGAGCCGGAGGGCTTGGTTGAACATCATCCCTTACGGTTCAATTGCAACGGAACAAACAACCGCTAGAGATTTGCGCGTCGAGGTCGGGTTCAATGACCGCTTCCGCAACTGGGCCTCATCGAACAGATAAGGTTACTGCATCTGATCTGCTCCCCGAAACCTCCCGTGTTCTAGTGTAGAGTTCTCTCAACATTTCGAAGGAGAAAACAGATGCGAAAGAGCAGTTTCACGGAAGCGCAGATCATCGGGATGATCAAAGAACAGGAAGCCGGGAGCCCGGATCATATGAATTGATAGAATTGGTTGTTTGGAAACCCCCTGGGCTGAAAGAATGCTTTCGCCTGATCACGGTTTAGGATTCATATGCACTTGAGTAGACATTGCGATGCCAGCTAACCGCGGATAGAAATCCCAATTCATGAGGCACCCCAGCATAGAAAAACGTCGACACGAGTTGTGACGCCATCGCTGGCGTACAATCCAGAATTGCGCGGAGAACCTCGTAGTATAGATTGACCAGGCATTCGACAGGAGGTGAGCACCTTGGAACCAGGCGACGCACGTGGCGGCATCAACGCACTCCAGGACCAGATGGGCCAGAGCATCATTGGCCAGCGCGATGTCATCGACAGACTGGTCATTGGATTGTTAGCGAATGGGAACCTCCTGATCGAGGGCTTGCCGGGACTGGCAAAGACCCGCGCGATAAAGGCGATGGCAAAGAACCTCGATGCCGAGTTTAGCCGTATCCAGTTCACCCCGGATCTGCTTCCTTCGGATGTAACCGGAACCGAAGTCTACCACCAGACGGCCGAGGGCGGCGATTTCCGTTTCGATCCCGGGCCGATCTTCGCCAATATCGTGCTCGCCGACGAGATTAACCGGGCACCGGCCAAGGTGCAGGCGGCGTTGCTGGAGGCGATGGAAGAACGGCAAGTGACTGTGGCTGGCGCCACCCACAAGATGGAGCCGCTGTTCATCGTGATGGCGACCCAGAACCCGATAGAACAGGAAGGCACCTACTCATTGCCGGAGGCGCAGATGGACCGCTTCCTGATGCATGTCACGATCGACTACCCGCCAGTAGAAGACGAGGTTGAGGTGATCCGGCTAGTCCGGGCTGAGGAAAAAGCATCGCACGGCGGCTCAACGAAGCCCGAAGCTCCACCCGCGATCCCGCAAGACATCGTCTTCGAGGCGCGGCGGCAAATCGGGGCGATCCACGTGTCGGACGCGATCGAACGGTACATGGCCGATCTGGTCTACGCGACCCGGACTCCAAAGGTTCTGAGTGAGGACCTTGCGCGCTGGATTGAAGTCGGGGCCAGTCCCCGTGCAACACTGGCTCTCGATAAATGCGGACGGGCGCATGCCTGGCTAAATGGCCGCGACTACGTCGATCCGATCGACGTTCGCGCAGTAGCGCATGATGTTTTCCGACACCGTCTGGCGCTCAGCTACGAAGCGCAGGGCGATGGAGTGGCGGCGAACACCGTCATCGACGAGATGCTGAAGCTCGTGGCATTGCCCTGAGGACCAGACAATGGCGCAACCAACCAGCGATTCCAATCTCGACCCGCGGATCCATGTGAGCGCCGATCACTTGCGGCGGTTAGGCGGACAGGCACGCGCGATCAGTCTGTTGCCGCGCCAGCCTGCGGGTTCGATCCTGAACGGGCGACACGCCTCACGGCTACGGGGCCGCGGGCTGGATTTCGAGGAATTGCGCGGTTATGTCGACGGTGATGACATCCGCACCATCGACTGGAAAGTCACCGCCCGAACCAGCGAGCCGTATGTACGCGTCTATACCGAGGAGCGTGACCGGTCGACCCTGCTGATCGTTGATCAGCGAATGTCGATGTTCTTTGGCAGCAAGGTTTATATGAAGTCGGTCGTCGCTGCGGAGGCTGCCGCGCTGGCGGCGCATCGCGTGCTCGCGCAGGGGGATCGCGTTGGCGGACTGGTCTTTGGGGACAACCGGATTGCCGAGCATCGGCCCCGGCGCAGTCGTCTGGCACTGAACCGGCTGCTCAACTCAATCTCAGATGCAAATACCCAGCTGAATGCTGACGCTCCGATAGCGCCGGCGATTCCGCTCAATCAAGTGCTGCGGGCTGCGGTTCGGATCACCAAGACTGACGGCATGGTTCTTGTTTTCTCGGATTTCGACGGAATCGACGAGGCGACGGAACCGCTGGTCGCAGCGCTGGCGCGATCGAACGACCTGATCCTGTTCAACGTGTCCGACCCAATGGCCGAAGAACTGCCTGCTGGATTGAAAATGACCGTTTCAGATGGTGAGTTGCAGGCGGAACTGGATGCGGACTCGGGCGCGACCCGCGAACGAATTGCTGAAATGGCCTCTGGTCGAGTCGCAGAGGTGTTCCGCTGGGGCCGCAAGTATGGCGTACCGGTGTTTCCGCTAACGACCGAGATCCCAGCGCTCGACCAGATCCTGCATCTGCTCGGCCACCTCGGGGGGACCCGATGAACGAGGAATTCAAAGGGCTCGGTCTGGTCGACCTGATCGATCTTCTTGAAGAGGTGCCCGAGCCTCGCGCGATCCCACTAACCCCACAAACGCCGGGTTGGATCGTGATGGGCGTTGTTGCTGCTGCGCTGCTTTTCCTGCTCCTGCATTGGATGTTGCGGCGACATCGGGCGGAAGCCTACCGCCGCGCCGCACTGCGCGAGCTGGCGCAGGCCGGTGACGACCCCGGCGCTGTCGCCACCATCTTACGGCGAACTGCACTGGTCGCCTTTCCTCGGGCAGAAGTCGCGTCGCTTGCCGGTTCGGACTGGCTTGCGTTTCTGGACGGCACTTTCAAGGGAACCGGGTTTTTGGATGGCGCAGGGAAGGATTTTGCCACCGCTCCGTTCCGGCCGCACGCGCCCAATCCTGAGGCCAAAAAACTGGCCCGCGATTGGATCCGGGGCCATCGCCGCGACGCTGGGGTCGCCTGATGTTCTCGCTGGCTGCACCATGGACGTTGGCCCTTCTGCCTCTGCCTTGGCTGATCTGGCGCTTTGCTCCTCCGCACCGCGAGCAGGTCAGCGCACTGCGTATTCCGTACTTCCGGCAGGTCGCCGAAGCCGCCCAGATCGAGGGCAAGGTAGGGGCCGTTGTTCTGTCCCGCTCGCGTTTCCAGATGATCGGAGCGACGGCCATCTGGATCCTGGTGGTACTTGCTCTGGCACGTCCCGAGCGGCTGAGTGAACCCATCGTGGTCGAAACCGCGGCGCGCGACATCGTGATCGCACTCGATATCTCCGGTTCGATGGACGAGCGCGATTTCATCGCCACAGATGGGAGGCGCCTGCAGCGGCTCGACGCTGTGCAGCAGGTTTTGTCCGAATTCATCGCCGCTCGCGACGGTGACAGAATAGCGCTGATCATTTTTGGTACGCGAGCCTACGTGCAGGCTCCCTTCACCGAAGATCTAAAAAGCCTTCAGGGCTTTCTTGATCAGACCGTTGTCGGCATGGCGGGGCCCAACACGGCGCTCGGCGACGCGATCGGCTTGTCGGTGCGTACGTTCGAGTCCAGCGAGGTTGAACAGAGAGTCTTGATCCTGCTCAGCGACGGCGCAGACACCAGCAGCCGGATGAGCCCGGTGAATGCGGCGTCCATCGCCGCCGACAAGGGTGTGACAATCCACACCGTCGGCGTTGGCGATCCAGAGGCCTCAGGCGAAGACAAGGTGGATCTCGCCGCACTACAGGCAATCGCCAGCCAGACTGGCGGGGCGTATTTCTTCGCCAGCGATCAGGCCGCCCTGGAACAAGTCTATGCGGAGATTGACCGTCTGAACCCGCGCATCACGGAAACCAGCAGTTTCCGGCCGACCGAAGGGCTGTCGTATATCCCGCTGGCCCTAGCGCTCGCGATCTTGATCGGTTCGATCGGCTGGCTCCATTTCTCGCGCCGACGGAATGCGGTGGTATGATGGAGGTCTTTGAGGCATTTCACCTGATCCGCCCGTTCTGGCTTCTGGCCATACTCCCGGTGGTCACGCTTTGGTATGCGATCCGCCCCAAAGACACCCGCGCCAGCGAGACTCAGAATGGCGTCGCCCCGCATCTGGCCGCTGCACTCGAAGTCGGAGGCGGTGCCCTGCGGCGCATCTATCCAATCGACGGCGTGGCACTTCTGGGCATTTTACTAGCTAGTGCCGCTGCTGGCCCGACCTGGAGCAAGCTGCCAAACCCACTGGTCGCGGAAACCGCCCCGCTGGTCGTTGCCTTGAAAGTCACATCATCGATGGAGACACCGGATCTGGCACCCTCGCGGCTGGAACGCGCCAAGTACAAGATCCTCGACCTGATCGAAGCCCGCGCCGGTGCACGCACAGCACTCGTGGCCTACGCCGGAACCGCTCACCGCGTTTCGCCGCTGACCGAAGATCCGAAAATTCTGCGGCCACTCCTGCAGGGGCTGACCCCGGCGGTGATGCCGGTGGATGGGGACAACGCCGGAAACGCGCTGCAAATCGCCCTCGATATCCTCGCAACTGCCGAGACCCCCGGTGCCGTGCTGTTTGCGCTCGATGATCTGAACCCGGCGGACGTGGATGCGATGAACGCACGTGATGAAGAATCACCAACGCCGCTGGTCTTTCTCGTTGCCGCGCCGTCCGGCACCAACCTACCGCAGCTCGACAAGGTTCAAGGCGCGACTGTTGTCCAGATCACGACTGACGACAGCGATCTGGGCGCAATAGAACGCCGCGTACGGTCCGCGCATGCTGCGGCTCTGGCGGCAGACGATCGTTTGCGTTGGGATGATCGGGGCTGGTGGCTGGCCTGGCCAGCAGCTCTTCTTTGCGCGCTCTGGTTTCGGCGCGGCTGGACCATGCGCTGGGTGCTGGCCCTGCTGACGCTGTCGTTCATACATACCCCGACATCAGCGCGTGCCGGGGGGTGGATCGACTGGTTTCTGACCCCGGATCAGCAGGGCCGACTTGCATTCGAGGACAAAGAATTCGCTGAAGCTGGCGAGCTTTTCGAGGACCCATTGTGGAAAGGCTATGCCAAGTACAAATCGGGCCAGTACGAGGAGGCCATTGCGATTTTCGCTCGCCTTGACACAGCCGAGGCAGCGTTCGCCCAGGGCATGGCCGAGATCAAGAGCCGCCAGTATCGTCCAGCGGTCCGATCGTTCGAGACGGCTCAGGTCCGCCGCCCAGACTTCCCCGAAGCCGCGCGCAATCGCGAAGTCGCGATGGCTATCGTCGAATACGTCGAGACCACGCGAGAGCAATCGGACACGGGCGAGGAAAGTGGGATCGGTGCCGATGACGTGGTGTTCGACAACGAGGCCGCGCGTGGTGCAGAAACGCAGATCGAGGCGCCAAATGAAGATGCCGCCCCGCTGACCGCTGATCAATGGATTCAGTCAATCGACACCGACATGGGCGACTTTCTTCGCAGCAGGTTCCTTCTCGACAACGCGGGGGATGGCTGATGCGACGCATGCTGCTATTGCTCGCGATAACTGTTTTTTCCACTTTTTCGGCGATGGCGCAGGACGGTCCAATGGTAACGGCGGAACTGGACGCAACGGAAACTGTTATCGGCCAACCTCTGGTGCTGCGGATCAAGGTGCTGGTCCCGACATGGCTGCCCCAACCCCCCGAGTTCCCGCCCCTCGATTTACCCGGACTACTTGTGCGCCTGCCCGAACGCGCCAGCGGCCCGATCAGTGAACGGGTCGGGTCAGATACCTGGTCCGGCGTTCAGCGCGCCTATCGCCTCTATCCGCTGCAGCC
Organism: Ruegeria hyattellae; assembly: GCF_041537925.1. Taxonomy (NCBI): domain Bacteria; kingdom Pseudomonadati; phylum Pseudomonadota; class Alphaproteobacteria; order Rhodobacterales; family Roseobacteraceae; genus Ruegeria; species Ruegeria hyattellae. The sequence goes on from NZ_JBGOSH010000003.1 coordinate 200,552, forward strand.
CGGACGCTTCGAAATACCTGGCCAGAGTGTCCGCATTACCTATGCCAATCCGGGCGGAAGTGATCCTGTGACGGAGGATATTGCCCTGGAACCCATCGCCTTCAATGCTGTTGTTCCGGAACCCGCCCACAATCTTGATCCCCTCATCGTAGCGACCGGTTTCATCCTCGAGGCCAAAGTCGAAGGGCGGGATGGGCTCGCGGTTGGCGGCGCGGTCGTGCGTACCCTGGAGGCGACGATCATCGGGACCACGCCAATTTTGATCCCGCAGCTCGCACCGGAAGCCGTCGGGGATGGGCTCAGGTCCTATCCGGACGAACCCAGAGTGACCGACAAAGAGGATCGCGGGACACTCTCCGGTACCCGGACAGAGCGGACAACTTACCTTGCTACCGCAGAAGGGCCAGCGGAACTGCCGGAAGTGCGCTTCGACTGGTACAACCTCGAAACCGGCAAGGTGGAAACCGTCGAAATCCCGCGTCTGTCACTATCCATCGCGCCGGGTGAGGAAGCAGAAGGAAGATCCCAGCCGGTAACATGGTGGAAAGCCCTCGTGGGAGTGGCGGCGGCGGCGGTTGTGGCATTGGTATTACGCGCCGTCTGGCCACTGCTTTCGGGTTGGGCAAGCGCACTGAAGGACGGTTGGCGCGCATCCGAAATCTTTGCAACTCGCCAGGTCCTGAAAGCGATCCGCAGCCGAGACCTCGGCGGGTCATATGCGGCGCTTGAGGATTGGGCGCGATTTCACCCAGATGGTGCGACGGACGACCTGCGCTCTGCCCTTTTCCAGGTGGGTCGAGGACGCTACGCGCGTGACAATTCATCATCCGATCCACAAGGCTGGAAAACAACGAGAAAAAGCTTCCTCGCTGCGCGCCGCGCCGCGTTACGCGCTGAGCGACTTCGCGGATCCCAACAGGACTTGAAACCTCTCAATCCCGATTGGCGTGCGGGCGATTGATCTAACGTCAAGAACGGTGCGCATCCCGCACTGAAGCGATCCGCTGTCTACTCTTTTGGCTATGTCCATTCTATCGAATCGATTGCTGATTCAATACGACTGGCTGAAGCGAAAGTTGCATAAAAAGCGCTCAACCGCATGACACCTCTCTGTCGTTCGGCGAATAAATCCCTCTTCTGAAGTGAAGGGGGTATGGCGCATATTTCCCTCAAATTTGATCCATGGAGTTCGGTCCGTGCAGGCGAAGCTGCTCTGAAGCTCAAAAAAAACGCGTAAAGAGGAAATCAGACGGGGAGCCCATTACCTTGAAAATCGCACACTGCATCAATTCTGGCAGGGCGGACCCAGAAAACATCAGATTGTAAGTGCCTGCGCACCGCGGGAATTCTGAGCAAGTGTTTCATACAGAGCCGCATTATGCATCATAGTGTTGCATCGTTCGCCAAAACCATACACACTATGGTGCATAATGCAGGAAATTCCCTGCGTGCCAAAGGGGGCGATCCCCAGCCCAATCCGGAGATTGTTGGAATGAAAAAGAAGCCTGCCACCTTGCCACGTGGCTATCGTACCTGCACTGCGTCACTTGCTGTCGCTGATGTTCCTGCGGCGTTGACTTTTTATAAGAGAGCTTTCGAAGCGAAGGTTCAGAACTGCGACGCTGATGAAGCGCCTGGTTTTGCTGTGATCAAAATCGGCAACTCCGTGATGTTTCTCACAGCCGGCTGGGGTGCGCATACCGCCGCAGTCCAGGGTGCTGTCATGCCCGTTAGTCAGTACATGTATGTCGAAGATGTGGACGCGGTGCTGTCTACCGCTCTGGAAAGTGGCGCCAGTCTTATTGCAGTGGCTGCCGATACATTCTGGGGCGAGCGTTGCGCCTCGGTTGTCGACCCGTTTGGCCATATCTGGACGCTAGCAACACGTATGGAAAACCTCAAACCCGAGGACATCATCGAGCGCCGCAAAGAGTTGTTTCAGGCCGCGCAGTATGACGAAGCGCTGGCTGGCGTGGAAACCACTGAAGCGAAGACCGAGGCAGCGTGATTGCCACCTTGACTAAAGAAGTGGTGGATCGCGGACGATCCGGACTGGCCGTTTCTGCGACAAGAGGCGCTCATCCATGAGCGACGCACCCTTTCCAGCATTCACGATCCGGCAAAGCGATCTGGCATCTCTGGTCGCAGAAAGCCGCCTTGGCGACTATCCGGTGGCCGTCCGAACGACGCGCGAAGTGGTGAGCGGCGGGTTTGCCAATCACTCTGCTTATCCTAACACTTGGACAGTCTATTTCTTGGTCGATGGTCAATGGGCGTTGGTCGAATCCACCCGAGGGTTACGCCGCGAATGGTCCAGTCTTGACCGGCTGGAGAAATGGCTGCGTCGCTGCGGCTTCCGATTTTTCTGGGTTCGCAACGACATAGATTTCGCCGAGACACCGGGCGAGGATGCGGTCGAGGAAGAGGCCGGCTGAGGGATGCGGTCACATTGAGTCGTTGTCCGAAGACACCGGGCTTGCGCTGAGGCACATTGTTATGTTCCGATGAAGAACGCTGGATCACACGGCTTTCGCAATCGGCGCGAAATAGAGAAGAAGTAAGAAATGACCCCTTTTGCGATCACCGGAATCCAGATGCATGTTGGCGCGGTGCATTCGAATGTCGAGGCTATGCTGCATCGGATCGATGTGATGATGGCACGGTTCCCCTGGACCCAGATGGCTTTGTTCAGCGAGTTGGCGCCGTTTGGCCCGCTGGATCGTTTTGCCCAACCCTTTCCAAACGAAGATCTGGCCCGGTTTCAGGACGCCGCGCGCCGATATGGGATCTGGCTGATACCCGGTTCGATGTTTGAAAAGCGCGAGGACGGGCGGGTTTTCAATACATCTGTTGTCATCAACCCTGATGGCGAGATTATCTCAAGATATTCCAAGATGTTCCCGTTCAAGCCCTACGAGCAGAATATCGCCTCGGGCACCGAGTTCTGTATTTTCGACGTACCGAATGTGGGACGTTTCGGTCTGTCGATCTGCTATGATATCTGGTTCCCGGAAACCACGCGCCACCTGACCAGTCAGGGGGTCGAAGTGTTGCTGCACCCGGTGCTGACCGGCACCACCGACCGAGAAGCCGAGTTATCGATCGCCAAGGCCACCGCCGCGCAGTTTCAGTGCTATGTGTTTGATGTGAACGGGTTAGCTGCTGGTGGCGTTGGGCGTTCGATTGTGGTCGATCCATCGGCCACCGTTCTGCACCAATCCGCTGGGCAAGAGGACATCTTTCCGATTGAGATCGATCTTGATCAGGTGCGCCGCCAGCGCGAGGTTGGACTAAAGGGGCTTGGTCAGGTTCTCAAAAGCTTCCGCGACCGTGAGGCGGATTTTCCAGTTTATGACCGCAGCAGCGGGGCGGATGCTTATCTGCACACATTGGGTCCGCTGAGCATTCCGCAAAAAGGCGATGCAGCCGGACTAGCTGCATCTGATCCGAGGACAGCGCTGGGATACAGCGACGACGCTACGACAAAGCCCGACAATCTTTATCTCTACAAGGGGCGTTCAGGCACAGACTGATGCTGGGCAGCTTTTCGGTATCGGCAGAAAGGATAGAATTTCATGCACGGCATTTCCGATAGCGAAAAGCTCCACACCATCTCGGATTACTACAGCGCCTCACAACTTAGAGCCGACAGATGGAGCGCGCTGCGGGAAACGGCGGAAGCTTTGCGCCACACCGGAGGTGAGAAAGATCGTGATCGGGCCCTACATTTACTACAGGCATTGGCGCCGATCGAAGTGTATTTTGCCTTTCCGGGAGCATCGGCTTTCGACTATCTGCGCCGACTTCTGGAGCACGGCAATTTTACTGATTTCTCTACAGCTGTTCGTAGGGTTTCGAGGGCGCTTACATCGGGCGCCTATCGCCGCCGCTCAATACCTCTTATTGCAGACGAGACAGAGGGCGACGAATTCGAAGACGAATCAACCCAGACCCATGAGGCGCGTGCACTGGGCCGCCCCTATTTCGAGGTCATGATCGTCGACAACGTCAACGAGCAGCAGGAACGGTTTTTGCAATCAAGCTTGCAACGCATGCGCCGCAGCGAAGATCCGTTCATTTATGAGATTGTGGTTGTCCCTAGTGTCGAAGACGCGCTGATAGGGGTGCTGTTCAATCAGAATGTACAAGCCGTCATCGTGCGTCCCGGCTTAAGTTTGAAATCCAAAAACGAAACTAATGTGTTAGGCCGTTATATCAGTCTATATGGGGAGGGTGCCGATCTTGAAGCGCTGGCGCCATCGGAATATGGGCCCGAAACGTGCCGCCGTATCGGAAAACTGCGCCCGGAATTGGATGCGTATCTTATCACCGATCGCTCGGCTGAGGATATTGCCGGGCTTGATCTGGGGCTGTGTCGTCGAGTGTTTTATAATCAGGAAGATTTCCTGGAACTGCATCTCAACATCCTACGAGGAGTGCAGCGCCGGTATAAGACGCCGTTCTTTACCGCACTCAAGGAGTATTCCAAACAGCCCACGGGTGTGTTTCACGCGATGCCGATCAGCCGCGGAAAATCCATCAGCCGCAGTCACTGGATTCAGGACATGGGGGCGTTTTATGGTTCGAATATCTTCATGGCCGAAACTTCGGCTACGTCTGGCGGCTTGGACTCGCTGCTTGAACCCAAAGGCCCGATCAAAGAGGCACAAGAGGCCGCGGCCCGAGCATTCGGTTCAAAACAGACGTTCTTTGCGACCAACGGCACTTCGACCTGCAACAAGATCGTGGTTCAAGCCTTGGTACGACCCGGCGATATCGTGTTGGTCGACCGCGACTGCCACAAATCACACCACTACGGAATGGTTTTGGCTGGAGCCAGCGTGGTCTACATGGACAGTTATCCATTGCACGAATACTCAATGTACGGCGCGGTACCAATTCGTGAAATCAAGCACAAACTGCTGACGCTGAGGGCCGAAGGCAAGTTGGATCGTGTGCGCATGGTACTGCTGACCAACTGCACGTTTGATGGCATCGTCTACAATGTTCAGCGGGTGATGCAGGAATGTCTGGCGATCAAAAAGGACCTGGTATTCCTATGGGATGAGGCTTGGTTCGCCTATGCAAGATTCGCGCCCAATTCGCGGATTCGTACAGCGATGCGATCTGCCAATCTGCTGCGTGAACAATTCCGGACAACTGAGCATTCCGACGCTTATGCCGAACAGAAAGCCGCTCTAGAGGGCGCGGATGACGAGGTGTTGTTGAACACACGTCTGGTAGCACCGCCGGATGCGCGGGTACGCGTCTATGCCACGCAATCGACCCACAAGACGCTGACATCCTTGCGGCAGGGCTCAATGATCCATGTCTACGATCAGCAGTTCAAAGGAGCGGTGGAAGAGGCTTTTCACGAAGCCTACATGACGCATACGTCAACCTCACCGAACTATCAGATCATTGCTTCGTTGGATGTGGGGCGACGGCAGGTCGAGATCGAAGGATACGAGTTCGTTCAACGTCAGGTGGAAAGTGCGATGGCCATTCGGCGGGCGGTATCGACGCACCCGCTGCTGAAGAAATACTTCAGGTTGGTCACCGCCGGCGACATGATTCCTGAGGAATATCGCGAAAGCGGGATGACAAGCTACTTCGATCCCGATCAGGGGTGGGCCGATGTCTGGGATTGCTGGGCCAAAGATGAGTTCGTTTTGGATGCCACTCGCATAACCCTGCACGTGGGCGCGACGGGCTGGGATGGCGACACGTTCAAAACCAAGATACTGATGGACAAGTACGGAATCCAGATCAACAAGACTTCGCGCAATACCGTGCTTTTCATGACCAATATCGGCACTACCCGCAGTTCCGTCGCCTATTTGATTGAAGTGCTGGTCGAGATCGCCAAAGAGCTCGACGAGTTGATGGACGACGCATCAAAGATGGAAAAGCTCGCCTTCGACAGGAGGGTTAAGAACTTAGTTGAAAATGTCCCTCCGTTGCCCGATTTCAGTCGGTTCCACGATGCATTCCGATGCGAAAAAGGCACCGAGGCGGGGGATATCCGGACCGCTTTTTTCTTGTCCTACGACGAGGACAATTGTGACTATGTTGAACCCAACAAGGAGATGCTTGAACGGCTGGAAGCTGGCGAAGAGCTGGTTTCTGCCACCTTCGTCATCCCTTATCCTCCAGGCTTTCCAATTCTGGTTCCGGGGCAGGTCATCAGTCCCGAGATACTCAGGTTCATGCAGGAACTGGACGTGTCGGAAATCCACGGATTCCGTGCCGATCTGGGCCTGCGCATTTTTACAGAAGACGCATTGAAATCAGTCAAGAACCCATAACGGGTCAGGGAGGAATACATGCCAAAGAAGGTGCTTAAGAACATCTCGGAGATCCGCCGCTACTTCCATACCAACAAGGACCCGATCTATTTCGTATCAGCGACCAATTTCAACCTTTTGGGGCTGGATGAATGGGTGATGAATTTCACTTATATCTGCTACATGGATTGTTTTGACGGGCGACATCCGAACGTATTCGTACCCTCGGAAATACCGCATGACGAATTCCAGTCCATCGAGGATATCAACAACTATCTGTTGCAACACAAAGAGGTCATCGACCTGGTTAAGCGGCGCGGTGGCAAACCGAAATTTGTCTTCCTGATGTTTGACGAGACAACTGAAAAGCTAGTCAAAGAACTGGGTGGCCAGCTTTGGTTCCCGAAGGCCAAACTTCGCACAAAATGCGACAACAAGATCGAGACGGTGCGCATCGGCAACAAAGCAGGCGTGCCGTCGGTGCCCAATACGCTGAGTGTGGTCAAGAGCTACGATCATCTTAGAAAGATCTGCGACAAGGCCAAGCTTGGCCACGACCTGGTGCTGCAATCGGCGTTTGGCGACAGCGGTCACACGACGTTCTTCATCAAGTCCGAGGCTGACTTCAAGAAGCATGAACACGAGATCGTCGGCGAGGGCGAGATCAAGATCATGAAACGTATCGACTGCCGGGGCGCCGCAATCGAGGCGTGCGCAACCTCGGAAGGAACGATCGTTGGCCCGTTGATGACCGAGCTTGTGGGCTTCAAGGAACTGACGCCCTATCGCGGCGGCTGGTGTGGCAACGAGATCTTTGCGACCGCTTTTCCACCCAAAGCCCGCGAACAGGCGCGGCAACTGACATTTCAATTCGGTGAGGAATTACGAAAGTCCGGTTATCGAGGGTATTTCGAGTTGGATTTCCTGATCGACAAGAAGTCAGGCGACCTCTGGCTGGGTGAATTGAACCCCCGGATCACCGGAGCCAGCTCAATGACCAACCACGCGGCCTTTGCCCATGCGGACGCGCCGCTGTTCTTGTTCCATCTGCTGGAGTTCTCGAAGAAACCGTTCGATCTGGGCGTCGAAGAACTGAACGCCCGCTGGGCCGACCCGGACATGATAGACAGTTGGTCTCAGATGGTGATCAAACACACTGATGACAATGTCGACATCATCACTCAGGCGCCGCAATCTGGAATCTACAAAATGCTCGAGGATGGTCGCGTGGTTTTTGACCGGTTCGATTACCACCGCCGTGCGGTTGGCGAGAACGAAGCGTTTTTCCTGCGAATTTCCAATGCTGGCGACTATCGCTATGAAGGAGCGGATCTGGGTATCCTTGTGACCCGCGGTCGCTCTATGACCAAGGGTTTCAAGCTGACTGACCAATCCAAACGCTGGATCCATGGCCTAAAGTCAGCATATTCCGCCCGTCCACTTCCGGCGGCCAACGTGTTGGACGAACCCGCCTTTAAGATAATGTAGAAAGCCTAATGGCGCTTGTTTTCCGATCAATCGAAGAATCACAGCCCGGCCCTAAACTGGCCGGGCTGTTTAGCGAGTATTGGCCTGCATACCGTAAATGGTGGGCGCGTGAAGGCTATTCCGCGCGCCCGACTTATCGCGAATGCTTTCGCGCGCTAAAGCAGCACATGCCTGAAATCTTTCCGCTATACGAAGAGGTGGTCGAGCTTGTAGGCGGCAGTGACAGTCAAGCACGCTTTCTCAGCTTCTATTGCCCGCCAAAGTACTTATCAGGCTGCAGCCAGGCGATTTGGCGCGGCGATACACCGTTTCTGGTCCGTAACTATGATTATCACCCACGAACGTTCGATGCTGCGATCCTGAAAACCGAGTGGGCCGGACGTCGTGTGGTGGGGATGAGCGACGGTGTTTTGGGATTGCTGGACGGGATCAACGATGCCGGTCTGGTGGTATCATTGACTTTTGGCGGCCGGACGCAGGTCGGACTCGGCTTCGGCGTGCCTCTTATATTACGCTATGTGCTGCAATTCTGCGAAACGCGTGATGAGGCAGTGGCAGCGCTGGCCCGTATTCCCTGCCATATGAGCTACAACGTAACGGTGCTTGATTCGAAAGGGCGCTACGCCACCGTCTATATGGCGCCAGACCGCGAAGCGGTGATCACCGATCAACCGGTTGCGACCAATCACCAAGCTGCGGTGGAATGGTCGTCGCATGCCCGCTTTACTGCGACTGTCGAACGCGAACGGTTTTTGTTGCAAAGACTGACTCTGCATTCTGAATCTGAAAGCCGCTTCCTAGACACTTTCCTGCGACCGCCGTTGTATTCGACCGCGTTTAACGCGGGATTTGGCACGCTTTATACAGCGGTCTACAGAATTTCAGACATCAAGCTATCACTACTCTGGCCGGGTGCTTCTTGGGAGTTGCCAATAAACGGCTTCACCGAGAGTACGCGAAGTATTCAGCTACCCGTAAGCGATAAGTAGTGGAGTGCCTACGCCCTTTTGATAGAAGGAAATATACCGGGCTTCGTACGTGATTTAAGCTGGTATCAGGTTCAATTCGTGCTCGCTCACTATTTCCCGCCCCTTGCCAGCGACTAGGGCACGTCGACGGTCTGTGCAATACGGTCGCCGCAAACCTTAAATCTACCAGATTGCCAATGAACAGGATGCCGAGTTCTTCAAAGATGCGAGGGAGCGGCATAGCAACAACTTTCATCTACAGATCGGCAATTCCAATGGCGGCTGCTTAGGCAAGGAGTCCCTCCATTGATTGATGATCGGCTGGAGACTCTTCTTGGGCCAGAATCTAGGTGAGCCGATTGCCTGTAGACATGAAGCGTTCCAGTAGAGTCCGGCACGTGAAAGGGATTTCCCTTTTTTCAGCGCTTTTGCGACTGCGTTGATATCTTTGGACTCTGGGTAGATGTAGAGCGTCGTCGGGTTATCCTCTACAAGCGCGAGTATTTCTTTGGAAGCAGATTGTGACCAAGTCGTGCAGCCGTTGCTGCGACCGCCGGTATAATTCACCAGTTTCCCGTAGGGTACATACCCTTCGTTGTCGGCATGGGGGCTTTTAGTGTTTTTGAAGCGACATTGCCACTTTAGAAAAACAGCGGGGTGGCCACCGATGGCACGCTCTCGGGCATTACTGGTTTCACCTTGCCCATCAAACAGCAGAAATGTGCGATAGAATGGCGTCGTCTTGCCTGATTGGTTGAAATAGCCTTTGAAAGACGTCCTAGATTCAGCGGTCAGATAAGATCCACCCGCAGTCAGTTTCGAACCTTCTGCATTGCTGAAGTTCTTCGCGCATTGTCGACCATTCGAAAAATTTGCGCGCTGTAATTTTCGACCATTGCCATAGCCGGAGGAGACGGCACGGAACGATTTCGATGACTCACATATGACGTAAAAACGACGCCCTGGGTTTCCGCTGGAAGCGGTGCTTGGACGCGTTGCGTCTTTGGCAAGGTAGCAGGGGTTTCTGACGGCCCCCTGACGTTTCTTTTTTTGGTAGAGTGCACGCGCCCTCTCCAGAACGACCGGTGCGATTTGACCATCACCTGTGCCCACGTGCTTTTGCAGCCAAGCGGGGATATCTGCGGATAGCGCATCCGCCCGGGTCACAAGTGACCCCGACGAGGAGACAGTGATCATGAGAGCAATTGCGAGACGGAGTGAACTCGGTTGCAACGGCAAAACTCCTGCTTGAATATCCTCACTTCTAGTCTACCACAGATCGGGCTGGCGATAGCCGCTTCACCATCCAAGAAGGGCTCGACTGTGGCCAGAAATCCCTCACCATTCGTTTGCAAGGAAGTTTTTCGCAACTGGTGGATCGAAAAAACAGAACACGATTTAGTGAGTTTCCGGGCGTCGCATTGGGGGCGACGCGTGTCTCGCTACCCGGTGCAACTGGGTTTCAACTGAACCGGGATGTCGAATTGGCGCGACCCAAAGCAATTTTCGGCGGTCGCAATTTTCACATGTGCATCCAGATGCCAGTTCGCACGCATCATTGGATCCGAAAATCACCCGAGCGGTCATTCAGGCCGGCTGGGCCATCGCACATCCCTGGGCTGATCAGCGCGTCGGATGGAAAGGATTTGTCATTATCTATACGCCGCAAACCAAGGAAGAGCTCGATGTCGTGTTTGAACTGGTTCGTAGCTCTTGTGCCTATGTGACCGGATCAACGCCGCCCTTAGCCGTACTGCGAGCAGCACAAATATTTTTGCAATCAATCCGACGGAAAATCGGATCCGCTGCGTTTGTTGTTCAAACGCACCGTTTCTAAGGGACGTCCAAATGTCGAAAAGCATTGTCGACCACCGCTATTTCATTTGGGCAATTCTGGCACTGCCATCTATTCCGATGATCGGTGCTCTGGCATCGGGACAGCCGGGCCCTAATGGCATGCCAATGACAGAAATGCTGCTGCACCCAACAGGTGAGTTCAGCGCAAGGTTTCTCATCATTGCGATGATGCTCACCCCTTTGCGGATGCTTTTCCCCGGTTCTGGTTTTCTACGCTGGTTGATGAAGCGGCGGCGCTACTTCGGTGTGGCAGCCTTCTTCTACGCGCTGTTTCACACAGTTCTTTACATCGTTGATATGGGCAGCCTACGGGCCATTCTCGGCGAATTCTTGGCGCTTGGCATTTGGACTGGCTGGCTTGCCATGGTGGTTTTTGTGCCGCTCACCATCACCTCCACCGATGATGCGATCCGGCGCTTAGGCCCGCGTTGGAAAACACTTCAACGAACTGTCTACATCGTCGCTGTCGCGACCCTGTTGCATTGGATCTTTGTTCACAACAATTTCGGCCCGGCGCTTGTTCATTTCGTGCCGCTTGCGGGTCTCGAAATATACCGCGTGCTTCACAACTTTCGGAAACGCTCAACCAGACCTCAGGCGGCATGACATGATTATCCAAAAACGAGCTTTTGCGCTACTGATCCTACTGTCATTCCCAGTCAGCGCAGGTGCAACCGGGATCCATCAATGCGAAGCCAGGGACAAATCTGACTGGTTGACCAAAGACCAGCTTACAGAGCGTCTGGAAGCGAGCGGTTGGTCTGTCCGCTTCATGAAGGAAGACGGCGGCTGTTGGGAGGTTTATGGCACCAACCCGGACGGGCAACGTGTTGAAGGATATTTTCATCCGGTTACCGGAGACCCGGAATTGATCGCACAACGCGGCCGCATTCTTTTTCGCGCTGGAGTTGGTGACTAGTCCGAATTTCAAGGCAATCCCGACAGGTGGCGTCCGGATGGATAATCAAGGTGTTCGCTCTTAGCTGCAAGGTGCTTCGATGGGTCCAACCCATGCTTCATGATCAATGGACAGAGCTAAGTTTGCTGGCGTGTAGGTGCAATGGATAGCCATTGGCGGCTCTGATTACTAATGCCCGATTTGCTCGGGCACGTTTGCGATCAGCGGGTGACAAACTGAGTGCTCCATGCCCGTCCCTGAAGAATTTACAGTGTAGTCGCAATCCGGCTATCTTTCGCCAACAGTGCAGCCTCAAGGTGCTTCAGTACGTCCAGTGCGCGGTTTTGGTCTCCCGTCCGAGCAAGCGCATTGTTGTAGGCACGCAGGACTGAACGTGGCCGCCATGGCAACGCCGCTTGCGAGATCCAAGCACGCAATACCGGCGGGAGACGGTCAAATTCGCGCATTGGGTCTTCTCTGCGGCGTCGTGTCCGGAGCTTTGTTTGGCCAAGGTTGCGGCCCATCAATCGACCTCATCGATGTCAAAGACTGGATCGAGCACAAGAACCAAGCGTGTTTCGCCCGTACCTGCGATGGGTGGAGAGCGATGCAGCAGACCACAAGGCGGGTTCTGGGGCCAGAGCGTGCCGCGCATGACCATTGGCACTCCAGTGCCTAGGGTGAAGACCCGCTTTGGATTCCCGCCATCGGTCGAGTTTCCATATTGGGTTCCCGTACCTCGATACGTGCAGATCAATCGGGCATGGATCGCGTCGATGTGGAATTTCCTGCACGCGTTTGTGTTGATCGCATCCAGACGAAGGCGCAAATAGGGCGCGCGCATCATTTCCGCGAAACGCGTGGCCAGGTCGGAGATATCGTTTTCAAGCCAAGCGCGTTCAGAGACGTCTTCCATACCTGCGATGTTGCATAGGTTCCTGACAGCATCGTTCACTGCTTCGGGGCGCAGAACGAGCCGCGCCTTGGGCAGCTTCGAAGGATCCAGTGCATCGATCCATGTTTGAAAATCTGATGCCAGCTGGCGGCGCCAGATTGTTGCAGCGCATCCGGGCATTGCAATCCTCGCCAGCCCGTCTGGTCCGTCACTGACACCAACGCCCACCGCAGCGTTCCTAATTTCAGTTTGGACGTAACTCATGCGGCATCCTCCACTCGGCGCCACAGGGGAAAGGGATCAGGTAAGTCTTCTGGAAGATTGCCCGGGCTTGAGGCAAGGGTCTCGGACAGCAGGCAGGCGTCAAGCATGGAACTCAATGCTGGCCAATCGATGTCGGCGCCGATGAATACAATTTCCTGTCGCCGGTCGCCCCAGGGTTCCATCCAGTGCTGTTTGATGTAGTTCTGCGCCGATGTGTGCTCTGGCCATCTTTCTTTTGGCACCGATGCCCACCAGATCCCGATTGGTTTGACGCTTGATAGCGCGCCAGCGAGCGAGAACTCTGCAACCCACTCAGGTCTGGATGCAATCCAGAAATGACCTTTGGCACGGATCACACCGGGCATTTCGCCGTTCAATACTGCAAGAATTTTTTCTGGCACAAAAGGTCGGCGCGCTCGGTACACAAAGGACGACACACCGTATTCTTCGGTTTCGGGGACATGGTCGGCAAAACCGTAGAGTTCTTTTGCCCACATCGGATGTTCGTGGGCTGCGTCGAAATCGAATAACCCAGTGTCCAGGATTGCCGAACTTGCAACTTCGGAATGGTTTGTCTCAATGATTTCGGCGTCTGCATTCAGACTGCGGATGATCTTGCGCGCGGCGTCGGTGCGTTCGGGGCCCGCGTCGTCTACCTTGTTGAGGATCACGACATCTGCAAATTCAATCTGGTCCGTCAGCAGGTGGACGAGCGTGCGTTCATCCTCTTCCCCCAATGTTTCGCCACGGTCACGCAGAAAATCATGACTGGAAAAGTCGTTGAGCAGGTTCACCGCATCCACGACCGTGACCATGGTGTCGAGCCGAGTAAGGTCCGACAGACTCTCACCGTCTTCGTCGCGGAAATCAAATGTTGCCGCGACGGGCAAGGGCTCGGAGATGCCGGTCGACTCGATCAGCAAATAGTCGAACCTGCCCTCTATGGCCAACCGCCGCACTTCGGCGAGCAGGTCGTCGCGAAGGGTACAGCAAATACAACCGTTCGACATCTCGACCAGGGTCTCGTCGATGCGGCTCAGCTTGGTTTCGGCGCGCACAAGGTCAGCGTCGATATTCACCTCGGACATATCGTTGACGATCACAGCGACACGTCTGCCTTCGCGGTTGTTCAGCACGCGGTTCAGCAGGGTGGTTTTTCCGGCCCCAAGGAAGCCGGACAATACGGTGACAGGAAGGCGGGTATCAGTCATGGGTCAGAAACACTTCATCTTTTGTGGCGATTTCAGGTTGATCGGCACGCAGCATGTCGAGGCTTCGCTGCAACTCGGGACGGCTGAGATCTCGGGCAATGACCACAATGCGCGAGCGGCGGTCGTCGCCGTCCCACTTCCTCATCGGGACCGGCGGGTCGAATATGTGCTGAACGCCATGGAAGACGAATGGCGCTTCGATGCCTTCAAGAAATACGATGCCTTTGACGCGCAGAATGTCCGGGCCTTTGAGCGTAATCAGGGTGTCCAACCAAAGGTCAAAAGCCACGTCTTTCAGCGGCTGGTCCAACACAACCGAGGCGGAACTGATCCGAATATCATGTGGCGAAATCACCATGGGCGACGTCTTGGGCTTGGAGAAGCCTGAGAGGTTGACTAGTGGGTCAAGTTCAGGGGGTGGAACAGGTGTTGTCCACGCGATCGCATCTTTCGGGTCTATGTCCTTGCGTAGGCCACTCAGAGCCCACAGCTTTTTGAGCTTGAAACGACCACCAATCACTCGTTCGATCTGTGCGGTGGCGTTCATGTCACTTAGGCGGATTTCAAACGCGTCCGCTGTGGCAGGCGTGACCAGATCTGTCTTACTGAGCAGAATGAGATCGGCCATCGCAACTTGCGAAACAGCTTCGAACTGTGCGTCCAATGTCGCGGGTCCGTTGACCGCATCAACAACTGTGACCAATCCGTCCATGCGGGTGGCACGAGCCAGTTCTGAATCGACCAAGAGCGTCTGGAGAATTGGGCCAGGGTCCGCCAGCCCGGTTGTTTCGATGACGATCCGTTCAAACCGAAGAACGCCATCCTCCCGCCGTTCGATTAGATCCGCAATTGTCCCAGACAAGTCTCCCCGAATGGAGCAGCATAGGCAACCGGACTGCATCAGCACGATCTCGTCCTCAACGGATTCAATCAGGTCGTGGTCCAATCCAGCTTCGCCGAATTCATTCACGATTACAGCGATTTTTCCGACTCCAGACTCGGATAGCACTGCGTTCAACAGCGTCGTCTTCCCCGCTCCGAGGAAGCCCGTCAGAACGGTAACGGGTATCCGCCGATCCGTTGTGTTCTCGGCGCCATTTGCTGCACGGGAAATCACTGTAGCCCTTTCGTGATATTATGTAATATCATTACATTCTCTCAGTTAAAAGGACAAGCGGCCCAAGTCATGGTCGCGACTCAAGCTGAAGATTCGTGGTGATCACGCGAAATAGAAGCGCTCAATCTGAGCGCGTTTGGGGCAACGCCAACACTCCAAACACTGGAACTGTTAACATGCGTCGCCCCTGACGGAATTAGCCCTGCCGAAGATTCATCTTTGGCCGGGCTGATCGCGCGGATCAAAGGCACTCGGCCAGTGTCTTGGCCATATTGCGGATGACTTGTGGGTAGAGAGCCGCTCCGGGTTCCAGATCAGATCCGAGCGGGTCGATCACACTGGTTTTGGCTTGGGTTCCACCCAGCACGGTTTCGACAATTCCGGGGTTGAATTGCGGTTCAGCCAAAACGCAATCAACGCGCTCGTCCTTAATGCGAGCCTGAATTTCGGCAATGCGTGCCGGGCTCGGATCCGAAGCGTCCCCGATTGAAATCGCACCCGAGGCTGGAAAGTCAAAGGCGTTCTCGAAGTACTGATAGGCGTCGTGGAATACGATGAAACTGCCACCGCGAACCGGCTCAAGCGTCGCGGCCACTTCAGCGGATAGCGCATCCATTTCCTCGCGTGCCGCCGCAGCGTTCGCAAAGTAAGCCCCTGCATTGTCCGGATCTACCGACGACAGTTGAGCAGCGATCACGTTCAACCATGTGTTGGCGTTTTCAGGTGACAGCCAGGCATGCGGGTCATGATCGCCATGGTCGTGACCTTCGTGATCGTCATGGCCTTCATGATCGTCATGTTCTTCGCCCAGTGCATGCTCCTCTTGGTCGTCGTCATGCGCATGTTCTTCGTCTTTGGCGTGTTCGTTGCCGTGATCATTGTCTTCATGCTCCGCATGTTCCTCATCACCATGATCGTCCTCATCGCCATGGTCATGCGCTTCGAACGAAGACCCCTCGCGGAAATTCAGAAGGATAGTGCCGTCAGATTCAAGCAGGGTTGTGACAGTCGCGCCGTCAGCAAGGGTTTCAACCGCGCCTTCCATCCAGGGCGTCAGGTCCTCACCAATCCAAAATACAAGGTCCGCTTCTTGCAGTGCTGCCGCTTCGGATGGGCGCAGATTGTATTCGTGGGGCGAGGCGCCCGGAGGCACAATCAGGTCGGGTATCCCAACACCATCCATGACACGCGCCACCAATGAATGCACCGGTGCAATATCTACTGCAACATTCGGAACATCTGCCATTGTCGTTCCACCCATTAACGCCGCGGTGATCGAAACTGGTAGAAGCTTTCTGGACATCAGACCCTCTATGTGATTGTATAACATTACGAGCGGCATACATGATATGGAATAACATGACAAGTGATACACAACCGATGCCGACCTATGACCCAGCGCTGGTCGGTTTTCAGAAGCATGACCACGAGAACTGCGTTGAGACTGCTTTGGCAACGGCCGAGGAGCGATGCAGTGAGGAAGGGCTACGTCTGACGCCAGTTCGGCGAAAAGTGTTGGAAATGCTGCTACAGGAACACCGAGCGCTCGGTGCCTACGTAATACTTGACTGCTTGCGCGAAGAAGGATTCGGATCCCAACCACCAGTGGCATACCGTGCGCTTGATTTTCTGGTCGAGAATGGGTTTGTGCATAAGATCGAGCGTCTGAATGCGTTCGTTGCCTGCTCACATCCGGGAGCGATACATTCGCCTGCCTTTATGATCTGCCGGAAGTGTGACGCGGTGGCCGAGGCACAATCTGCCCCAGCTAAAGGCGCATTTGGCGCTGCTGCCCGCGCGGTAGGATTTGAGATCGAGCGAACGGTAGTGGAAGCCGAAGGCATCTGCCCCGATTGCACCGAGAAGGCCTAAAGATGTCTCTTGTTTCTGTCGAAGGGCTAAGCGTCCGCTACGGCTCCAATACCGTTCTGCATAATGTCGTGATGACAATCGAACCCGGTGAGATCGTGACAATCGTCGGTCCTAATGGGTCCGGCAAAACCAGTTTGCTGCGCGCGATCATAGGCGCGACCAAGCCGGTGGAGGGGGGCGTTGTAAAGAAACCGGGTCTAAAGATTGGGTATGTCCCGCAAAAGCTGCACATCGATCCCACTTTGCCGATCACGGTTGAACGCTTCATGCGCCTGACCAACCATGTGTCACGGCAACGTTGCGCAGATGCACTCGACTCTGCCGGCGTCCCTGATCTGTGGAAACGCCAGATGTCGCAACTCTCTGGTGGGCAGTTTCAGCGGGTTCTGTTGGCCCGAGCGCTGATTAACCAGCCCGACGTCCTGTTGCTGGATGAGGCGACGCAGGGTCTGGACCAGCGGGGATCAGCAGCCTTCTACCAACAGATCGAGACGGTGCGCCGCGAAACAGGCTGCGCCATATTGATGATCAGCCACGAATTACACGTTGTCATGAGCGCGTCAGACAGGGTCATTTGCCTCAACGGTCACGTGTGTTGCGAAGGCTCCCCCGCGGTCGTCGCCTCGGCCCCGGAATATCGGGCCCTGTTTGGAACCGGCACGGGCGGCGCGCTTGCCCTCTATCGGCACCATCATGATCACCACCATGACCATGGTGAAGACCCCAAGGAAGCGGCAGAATAATGCTTGATGATTTCATGACACGTGCAACGCTCGCGGGTGTTGGCGTTGCGTTTGCCGCTGCTCCGCTGGGATGTTTCGTGGTGTGGCGCCGCATGGCGTATTTCGGAGATGCCACAGCACACGCGGCGATCCTTGGCGTTGCCCTCTCACTGACTTTTCAGATGTCGATTTTCACAGGTGCGTTGGCCGTAGCACTGATCATGGCGCTGACTGTGACATTATTGGCCGGGCGCGGGTATGCGATGGATACGCTTCTGGGTGTTCTGGCGCATTCCGCGCTGGCCTTCGGTCTTGTCGCGGTCTCGTTCCTGTCCGGTGTTCGCATCGACCTAATGGCGTACCTCTTTGGTGACATTCTTGCTGTGTCGCGAACTGATTTGGCCGTGATCTGGGGCGGTGCAGCTCTTGTTGTGGCCCTGATCGCATGGCGTTGGTCTGAACTGCTGACTGCAACACTGAACGAAGAACTGGCTTATGCCAGCGGTTTTGACCCCAAGCGCGAACAATTGATCCTGACAGTGTCCCTCGCGGTGACCGTGGCGGTCGCAATCAAGGTCGTGGGCGTTCTGCTGATCGCTGCAATGCTGATCATTCCGGCCGCCGCCGCGCGTAGTCTGGCTCGATCACCGGAATCGATGGCCTTGATTGCCGCCGTGATAGGTGCGGTTTCGTCCGTGGTTGGTTTGAGAGCGGCATATGTTTTTGATACCCCGGCAGGCCCTTCTATCGTTTGCGTTGCCGCGGTTCTTTTCGCGTGCTTTAGCCTCATTGGGTGGCAAACCCGAGATGGAACCTAATTCCTTTACACAAGAGTATGCCGAGCAAAGATCACCTATTTACTCTGGTTCGGCTTGCAGGCTTCGGTCTGTTGTATCCGGATCGAAAAACTTCGGTGCATTTTCTGACATAGCCTTTTTGGCTTAACCGGGGATCGTCTGCGACCAATCGCAAATGCTCGAAAGTCGGGAATGGGGCCTTGCCATTTACCAATCGAAGTTGTGCGTCCCAGGCGCTGCTAGCCGCCTGTTGAATGCTGGAGTGGGGTTCAGCCTAACCATGCTGCAAAATCGCGGACCTGTCTGAATGTCGAAGGGTGTGGTGCAAGTCCAGCAATCGCTGTCGCAACTACCGGGCCAACGCCTGGTATCGCGGTAAACCTCTGACATGTTTCATCTTCCCGCGCACGCTGTGCGATTTGCGCTTCCAACTCTCGCCCCCAATAATGGCTCCCGGAACAAGCCTCCATCACAATGGTGCACGCTGACAGTTCTGCAACAAACGACAGAAGTTTGTTGCGTCAGAGTTGTTTGCGAAAAACCACCTCTCCTGCAGAGCTGCAGCCATGAAGTTGAAGCACATTCTTCGCAAGATCTATGCCGACAAGGTCCAAATCCGCCACTTTGCAAACCTCCTGATGGCTGCCACCTCCAAAACCTATCAGATGAGAGATCAGGGGATGTCCATTCTATCAGAGCCTCTACCCTCTATGATCGCTGTCGCTAGCGCTCTTCCATCTGATCAATATCAATCTCGGCCAAGGTTGAGACCACCCGGTCCGCGCCGGGTAAGTCCTCGTCGTGGTCATCGTGCCGCACACCGACGCAGTAGAACCCGCCCGTCTTTGCCGCCAGGACCCCCGATGACGAATCTTCGACTACGATACATTCTTCGACCGCAAGGCCGAGACCGCTGGCTGCGGCCAGGAATATATCGGGGTTGGGCTTACCATTCGCCACGTCATCTCCGCCGATGACAACCGGGAAGGCATCAAGCAGTCCCGCCTTTTCGAGTACGGATCGGACATTTGCACTGCTCGAGGCAGCGGCCAGCCCGTACCCCTCTGACTGGCATTTGCGCACAAGGTTTACCGCGGCCTCAAAGACCTGGAACTCCCCCTGTTCAATCATCTCGACATAATAGTCGTTCTTGCTGTCAGCGGCGATTCTGACTTCGCTATCAGAGTGACGGGTCATGACCGCACGAGCACCGTCATAACGAGGCCGGCCATCAACAAGGCGGCGATACTCCGCCCTTCCAAACGTATAGCCATGTTCTTCGAACATACGTTTCCAGGCGGCGAAATGTGCCGGCACGGTGTCGACCAGCACACCATCGAGGTCGAAGATTAGTCCTTTGATCGCCATGCCGGATCTCCATGGTCAGAGCGTTTGTCCAAGACAGGTAACACGCACCGAGATATCTGCAATTGCTTGGCATGTGAATGTGTATCTGGCATACTTATTCACAGCCACCCACTTCTGCCATCAGACATTGTCGGGGCACATGATAGACGTCAAAAAACTGCCTTTCGAAGAGCGCGCGCAATGCGCGGCCTATATGCGCGCGACCCACAACATGTCGCAGACGGAGATCGGCAAAATCCTTGGCGGGCTCTCGCAGCCGCATGTGTCCCGGTTGCTGAAACATGCGGAGCGGCAGAACTATCTGGTGATCGAGCAGCGTTTCGTCAAAGAGGATTTCTCGGATGAGTGGATCCGTCAGATGGATGAATTTCTGGCTCCCTCGGGGCTGACTGCCGATCTGGGCAGGTTTTGCCGTCGCGAAGGTATTGGAACGCCGAGGCTCGGTGTGTTCGAAAGCGGTCCGGGCAATACCGAGGTGGCCTTAGCTCAGCGCCGCACCCGGTTCGGGCGGACGGCGTCGGGGCGTCTGATCGAATTGATCGAGAAATCCTCAGTCGTAGGTGTCGCCTGGGGTCGGACAATCAAGTCTCTGGCCGAGGGGATCGCCGCCTCACGACAGCCGATCAGCAAGACCCGAAGAATCGAATTTGCCGCCGTATGCGCCGAATTGGTTTCGCTGGCCCAACATGGATATTCCGCAAGCAGGTTGGCGGGGAGCTTCGATGAACTGTTCAACGAGGTGCCGACAGAAAACCCGCAACTGACCGGCTTTCCGGCCTATGTGCCAAGGCATTATGACGAGAACATGCGCAGGTCGATCTGGCATTTTATTTCCGACACGCCCGGCTATCACCGGGTGTTTTCCGGGCCGGATGCGCTGATCGGAAAGATGGACATGCTGATCTCCAGCGTGGGGTCTTCGAATACGCCGGTCTTGGGCAGCTTCGAAGAGCTGGTGCAGGCCGGGGGAATGCGGGCCGATGATCTCAGGCAACTGATCATCGGTGACCTTGGTGGAATTCTGATCCCCAAGACCGGATTGTCAAAGACAAGGAAAGCCCTGATCGACGATCTGAACGGCCTTTGGACCGGCATCAAGGCGGAACATGTTCAGACGATCGCGGACCGGGCGTTTTCCGATCCAAGCCAGAGCGGCGTCGTTGTTGTCGCCATTCAGAAAGAGCGTGGAGACACCGTCTTTGAATTGATCTGCCGGGGGCTGGTCAATGAGTTGATCATTGATCACACCGCTGCCGAGCAACTGCATCAGCGAATTTCAGAACAACTGGCAGATTGACAGTTTACAGGGCATGCGCCGTCGGAGCGGAGCGACCTCGTGGCAGGTCACACCAGTTCAGGAGCAAAGGTCACCTCCTGACCCGCGAGCAGTGTGACCTGGCGACCCAGAACCTCAATGACCTCTTTCGTACCGGCTGGCGCTGTTAACTGGAAGCAGCATTCATCAGGGGTAATCGTTACGGCCACATCGTTACCCTGCCATTTCAGGGAAAACCGGATGTTGGTCCACTGCTCGGGCAACCAGGGCTTGAAGGTCATCCTGCCGTGTTTAACGCGGAACCCGCCAAAGCCACATACGAGCGACTGCCAGGTTCCTCCGGCAGACGCGATGTGCATTCCGTCCTGTGTATTGCCCTGGTTGTTGGCCAGATCGACAAAGGCGGATCGTTCGAAATAACGGTGCGCCGAGGACATGTCGCCGACCTCAATCCCCATGATCGAATGAATCGCCGGGCTGAGCGAGGATTTGTGCATCGTGCGCTGTTCGTAAAACGCGTAGTTCGCCGCTTTGACCTCGTCCGAAAACTCGTCGGGCAAAAGGTAGTTCAACATGATCACATCGGGTTGCTTCAGCAGCATCGACCCGTTCAGCGAGAAATGGTCATGGCCGCTTGGATAAAGTGGCATGTGGTTCTTATCCCACTCGGTGATCGGGATGTCCTCGAGCTGGAAATATCCTTCGAACTGTTCAATCAAGTTTCGCGAAGGATCGAAGGGAACATAGATTTTTTGGGCGACCTCGGCCCAGTTCTGCACCTCTTCCTCTGCCAGTCCCAATCGTTTCCGGAGTGCATCGTGCTCTGGCGAGCCGGTTGCACATAGCTCTCCAAATACCCGGGCGGATTGCTCCAGGTGCCATTTCGCCATCCGGTTGGTGAAGGTGTTGTTGTCCACATGTTCGTGAAATTCATCCGGCCCGATCACGCGAGTCAGTTCGTACCGGTTCTCGCTGTCGTTCCTTTCCAGTCGGCTGATCCAGAACCGGCTGGTCTGGTACAGAACTTCGGCGCCGAAATCGCGCAGGAAGTCCTGATCTCCGGTCGCTGCAACATAGCTGAGGATGCCAAAGGCCACGCACGCAGTGACGTGGATCTCTTCTTCCCCCGTCCAAATCCGATTGGCCCCATCTGCTGTCCATTTAGGCGTGGTTTCGACCCCGGTATCGGCGGATTCCCAAGCGTATTGCGCGCCCTTGAATCCGCTCGCCCCGGCGTTCTCGATTGCTCCATTCAAGGTGTAATAGCGATACTTCAACAATGCCTTGGCCGTCTGGGGTTGTGTGAAGATGTAGAAGGGAAGCAAGAAGATTTCGGTATCCCAGAAGACGTGCCCCTTGTACCCTTCTCCCGACAGGGACTTGGCGCCAATATTGGCGCGCGGATCATTCTCGTTGGCGGCGATCAGCAGGTGATAGATGTTGAAGCGCATTGCGCGCGTTGCCTCTTCATCACCAGTCACAATGCAATCGCAGGCGTTCCACTTTGCGCGCCATACGGCGGCGCTTTCGTTCAGACAGGCAGAAAAACCCTTGGCTTGTGCAGTTTCCAAGGAGGCTTCGCATTTTGCGGCTAGTTCAGCGCCGTTCAGATCGCGCGATGTATAGACCGACACGAGCTTGTCGAAGGAATAGCTCTGTCCCCTTGCGGCTTCGATCGAAATGGTTTGCGAGACCCGCTCATACTCCCGCTCCACCCGCTCAAAACCGCTGTCGGATGGCCGTTCCAGGCTCGATGCCATGCCGATGGAAATTCCGGTGTCCAACGTGAGCGCTTCGATGTAGGTCGCATCGCTGGAAGCATGCGAACGAGTCACTTTAAGATGTCGGCTCTTGGCCCATTTTTCCCACTTCACTTCTGGATGAAACCCCGTGCCGCCCTTATAGGCAGGCAGGCGATCCAGATTGTACCGCCGGGCGTCCAGCGCACTTTCCACGGTGATTTGTGAAGAATGGTTTTCAGCTGTGACCGTCAACTGAATGCCGCAGATATGCTGATCAGCGAAACTGGTAAAACGAAGGCTTGAAACTCTCGTGCAACGCCCTTTGCTGTCCTCGAATACGGTATCTCGGTGCAGGAACCCCGTCTGCAGATCCAGCACCCTCCGATGCTCGACCACTTTGCAGGTCTGCACATCCAGAACTTCACCTTCGACCCGAACCCTGAGCGGCAACCACGTTGACACGTTCACTTGGTCGGTCACGGTGGAATCATGGTGATCGTAGACCCCGGCCAGATAGGTGCCCGAAAGCTCGCCCTTGTGGCCCTCTTCCAGCGATCCCCGGGTGCCCTGATAGCCATTGCCAACCGTGAATATGGTTTCCTTGAAATTCGCCTCATTCAGGTCGAAATGTGTTTCTTCGATCAGCCAATCGCGACTGCTTAGCATGGGATGCATGTCAGGAACTCCGTTCGGGTGATGTTGCAGAAATTTCAGCCGCCGTAGGTTTCGGCAATCTGACGTTCGGTTTCGTCCA
This sequence comes from Ruegeria hyattellae, assembly GCF_041537925.1. Classification (NCBI taxonomy): domain Bacteria; kingdom Pseudomonadati; phylum Pseudomonadota; class Alphaproteobacteria; order Rhodobacterales; family Roseobacteraceae; genus Ruegeria; species Ruegeria hyattellae. The sequence goes on from NZ_JBGOSH010000003.1 coordinate 224,068, forward strand.
GCGTGTCATAGACGTCCAGTTCGCTGCTGGAGCAGCGCTGCGCACCCGCGCAATTGCCGAACTGGCAGGCTTTGACAAAATCGCGGGTCTTGAGATAGCCAAAGGCCAGCCCACCTGCAAAGCTGTCGCCACAACCGGTAGTGTCGACTACATCCTCGACCAGCACCCGTTTCACCAGATGCTCGCGCATCCTGCCTTTGTCGTCCTTGTGGTAGACGGCGCAGCCATGCTGATCGAGTGTGACATACAGCGCCTTGACCCCGCGATCCAGACAATGCCGCGCGAACTTGGGCAGTTGGTCCATCGTCAATTCGCTGATGTCGTGCAGCTCGTCAGAACCGTATTCGCCTTTGAACCAGCTACATTGGGCCTCTTCCAGGTTCATCTTCAGCAAGTCGATATGCGGAAGCCACCGGTCCCTGTCGACCCAGAATTTGTGATACCGCTCGCCATGCGCCGAACATCCATTGGTGGGACCGTGTGCGTCGAACACGATCAGGCCGTCGCTGTTGGCCTTGATGTAGCGCACGGTTTCAAGCGGAACTTCGAAATCGGTGATCGGGACGAAAACGAAGGCATCGCACTCCATCAGATCCCCGATATCCTCGGGCAGGATCGGGTTCATGAAACCGGTCTGGGTTTCATTGCGCCGGTTTTGGTCGACATAGACCAGGTCGATCACAGCGCCCTGATCGGCATCACCGGTCACATGGCTCACATCCACATGCGGAAAGCCTGACAGCAAATCACGGACCTTGCTGACATCCGATTTGCGCACATGGCTGACGACATTGATCTTGGACCCCTGCCCTGCCAGCGATGACATGCAGACCGCCGTGTAAACCGCGCAGCCAAACTTTTCAAAGTTTTCGCCCTGATAGCTGGTGATATTGTCCCGTGGGATCGGGCCGAGTACGGCAACGTTGATCTTGTCAGACATGGCGCCCCTTGCTTGATATCTTGGTTGGACTGACCGGCCTTCGTGTTCGAAAACCCGCCCGAAAATGCTCGATCAGCCGTCAGTTCTGATAGACCTGTTCGCTGGTATAGAACCCACCTTCGATCACTGTGGCATCAATCGTATCCTTTGACACAGCAAATACCGGAGTGATGATCGTCGGGATTTCGGCGTACCCGTTATCAATCAGACTGTAATCAGTGATCAGATCGGTGATGTCGGTTTCAGGAGATTGTGCAATTTTGACAGCCACATCGGCGGCTGCATAGGCCAGCGGCTTGATCTGCTTCCAGACCTCCAGAGCCTGCACATCATCGGCAACCAGCCTGACATTTCTGAGGTCCGCATCTGATCCCGCGACAAAAACCTGATCGACCGTTGCCATATCCTCATCGGCCAGCGCCGCCAGAACACCAAATGCCAGACCGCTGTTGTTGGCAATGAAGGCATCGATGCCATTGTCATATTCAACCAGCAGATTTTCGGCCGTGTCCCGGGCCATGTCCGGGGACCAGTCGACATGGCTGCGATCGCTGACGAGTTCCAGGCCGGGATGTTCCGCGATAACTTCCAATGCACCACTACTCAATGCTGCTGCATTAGCGTCACCGGGCTGGCCCCGGATCAAAGCCACACGGCCTGCCACTTCGCCACGGGTGCTCTTGAGCCAATCGACCATGGCTTCGGCCTGAAGCTGCCCCACGGCCCAGCTGTCTTGCATGACCATAACGTCAAGCGGGCCATCCTGCAGCATAGAGTCGTAGCCGACCACCTTGGCGCCTTGATCCTGCGCCAAATCAACCAGCGCCCCTGCCGTCGCGGTGTTGACGGGCTGCAGCACCAGAACATCCACACCGAGATCCAGCATCTCTTCGACCTGCTGCAGCTGACGCAAAGGATCGTTACCGCTGCTGTCGAAGATCACATCGGCGCCCTGCGATTCCGCGCGCGCGATGAACAGGGATTTGTCTGTCTGGTATCTCGCTTCCTGCATGGTCTTGAGCAGGAAACCGATTTTCACATCCTCCTGCGCTGCCGAAATTGTGGGCAGCAACCCGGTCAACAGGCCGGCCAAACCCAAAGCTTTGAGGCCATTTCTTTGTAAGCTCGCAAAAATGGACTGTACCATCGCTCACCTCTCAAGTGTCTTGCATGAAATTGGGACTGCCGGGAGATGTCCCCGGTGCGGACACACCGGGGACCTGTCCGGACTACTTCTTTTTCTGCATCACATCGAACCACACAGCTAGGATGATGATCAGGCCCTTGATGATGAGTTGATAGAAGGTAACCACCCCCAGCAGGCTCATGCCATTGTTCAGGACGCCGATCAGCAATGCGCCGATAATAGTCCCGCTCACCTTGCCGGACCCGCCGGCAAGGCTGGTGCCGCCAATAACGACCGCCGCAATCGCGTCCAGTTCGAACATCGTCCCCAGGTTGGGTGACGCACCATTCAGACGCGAGGCAAGGATGATGCCAGCAAGGGCCGACAGGACCGAGATGACGGTGTAGACGATCATCTTGGTGCGCACGACATTGATACCGGACAGACGCGCCGCGTCTTCGTTGCCGCCAAGCGCATAGAGACGGCGGCCAAACCGGGTGCTGTTGAGCGTATAGATGCCCGCAAACGCGATGACCGCAAAAATCGCCACCGGAACCGGGATGCCCTTGTAGCTGGTGAACACGTGGAACGCCAAGGCAAAGCCACCGATCATGACGGCGCCGTTGACCAATAACTCCTGCATGTTGACTTCAACACCGTGGGCTCGGCTTTGCTGAACGTCACGAAAGATCGAATAGACGGCAAGAGCTGCGCAGACGATCAGCACGATACTGGACATCATTGGCGGGATGTAGGCGCCACCGATCAGCGGAAACACTTTACTTGTTACAGGTACAGAACTGCCATTGGTCAGCGTCAGCGCGAGGCCACGTCCAATTGTCAGCATTCCAAGCGTTATGATGAAGGGTGGTATATTGAACTTGGCGATCCAGAAGCCGTTCCACGCTCCAATGCCTACTCCGACAATCAAGAGCGTTGCGGGCACCGCAATTACGGTAGGTACGCCATATTGCATCATCAGCGTGCAGACCACGGCCGACAAGCCGACGACAGAGCCCACCGACAGGTCGATGCCCGCAATCAGAATGACCATCGTCATACCAACCGCGATGATCCCGATGATCGTGACCTGGCGGGACAGGTTGCTGAGGTTGCGCGCGGTAAAGAACGCATCGTCGGCAAAGCTGAGACCGATGACCAACACGATCAGCGCAATCAGCGTCGCGTTGTCCTTGATAAAGTTTATCAGGTGATTTTCCTTGGCGCCGTTGACACCGACACCTGCAACGTTGCTGTCAGCACTCATTTGCTTCCTCCCTTATGCGCTGCCGGTGGCATACGCCATGATTGCTTCTTTCTTCGCGTCGTCCCGTTCAAAGTTCGACACGATTTCGCCTTCGCACATCACCAGGATCCGGTCGCACATACCCAAAACCTCGGGCAGTTCGGACGAGATCATGATGACGGTCACACCCTGCTGGACCAACTCGTTCAGCAGCTTGTAGATTTCCACTTTCGCGCCGATATCGATCCCGCGCGTGGGTTCATCCAGGATGAATACATCCGGTCTGGAGTTCAGCCATTTGCCAAGAATGACCTTTTGCTGGTTCCCGCCGCTCAAGGTGCCGATCACCGTGTCAATCGAAGGGGTTTTGACGCCCAGCTGATCGACATATTCCCTGACGACCTTGCGCTCCTGCTGGGTGTTGATGATGCCCAGCACCTTTGAGCTGATCGTCTCCAGCGAAGAGATCGTGGTGTTGAAGGAAATGGATTTATCCAGAAACAGGCCCAATGCCTTGCGATCTTCGGTCAGCAGGGCAATCCCGGCATCAATCGCATCCTTCGGCGATTTGATCTCCAGCTTTTGACCGTTCAGTTTGACCTCACCCGTGGTCTGGTCGGGATAGGCACCGAATACGCCGCCAACCAATTCGGTTCGACCGGCTCCCATCAGCCCGGAAATCCCCAGAATCTCGCCCTTGCGCGCGACGAAACTGGCGTTCTTGACCAGATAGCTTCCCGGCAGGTCGGGGTTTGTGACGGACAGATCGTTGACCTCCAGAGTCACCTCGCCCGGTGTGAAATCGAGTTTGGGGAACATGTCCTTGATGTCGCGCCCGACCATGCGGGCAATGATCTGGTCAAGTGTGATATCCGCGATCGGGGTCACTTCGCCGATTGTCTGACCGTCCCGCAGAACCGCAATCCGGTCGGCAATCTGTTCGATCTCTTCCATTTTGTGCGAGATGTAGCACATGCAAACGCCATCTGCTTTCAGCTTGCGGATGATGCGGAAGAGGTCCTTGACCTCTTTGTCCGTCAGCGCCGAGGTCGGTTCATCCAGCACAAGAAGTTCTGCTTTCAGCGACAGGGCCTTGGCGATCTCGACCATCTGCTGTTTGCCCACCGTGATGTTCTGCACCAGATCGGTCGGGCGAATATCGTTGATACCCAGCTCATTGAGCAGTTTCTGGGTCTCGGCAAAGGTCTGGTTCCAGTTGATCTTGCCTCTGGAATCCGTGAATTGGCGATCAAGAAAGATGTTTTCGGCAACCGACAGGCCGGGGATCAGGTTGAGTTCCTGGTAGATGATGCCGATCCCTGCGGCTTCTGCCTCTTTTGTGTTTGCGAACCGAACCTTTTCGCCCCGCAGATAGATATCGCCTTCGTAGGTCGGATAGGGCCAGACACCGCTGAGCACTTTCATCAGAGTGGATTTACCCGCCCCGTTTTCTCCCATCAATGCCAAGAGTTCGCCTGACCGCGCTTCGAAATTGACATTGTTCAAGGCACGGACCCCGGGAAAATCCTTGATGATGCCCTGCATTTTGAGGATGACGTCCGACATGTTTTTTCCCAACAAATTCAGGTTTCTATCTCTGATCACGTCCGCGCCGGCCGACACAGGTCGGCGCGGAAAGATCAAAAGAAGGAGGGCACCATGCAGCCGCGCGCGGGGAGAAGCACGCTTAAAGGCGGAACGGCTATATGCCCTCCTCCAGGTTAATCGCCCTTGGGATCAGTTCCCGTAGACTTCTTCCTTGGAGTAGAAGCCGCCTGCGATGATCGTGTCGTCGATATTGTCCTGCGTCACCAGAGTGATCGGAGTCACGATCGTTGGCACGTCGGCGTATCCGTTGTTGATGACCTTATCGACTTCAACGAGATCAGCCGGTGCGCCATCGGGAGCGGTTGCCAATGCAACGGCCACTGCGGCGGCGGTTTCGGCCAGCGGATCGATCTGTTTCCAAATCTCGACCGCCTGCTTGCCCTGCGCCACGTATTGAATATTCGCCAGATCGGCATCGGATCCCGCGACAAAAACTTTATCTGCCGACGCCAGCCCCTGTGCCTCAAGCGCAGCAATAACACCACGTGCCATACCACTGTTGTTGGCAATGAACGCATCGATGCCGTTGCTGTTTGAAGTCAGAGAGTTTTCCGCCGTGGCCATCGCCTTTTCGGATGACCACCCCTCATGTGCCTGATTTGTCACCAGTTCAATGCCCGGGTTGGCATCGACGATTTCCAGTACACCACTGCTCATCGCGATGGCATTTGAATCGCCGGGTTGACCTTGGATCAAAGCGATTTTTCCAGAGACCTCGCCATTTTTTTCCTTCAGCCACTCGACCATGGCTTCGCCCTGCAAGCGGCCAACGGCCCAACTGTCCTGCATCACCATTGCGTCCAGCGGACCATCAACCAGCATCGAGTCGTATCCGACAACGCGGACGCCTTCACTGTTGGCCATGCTGACCATGCTTCCGGCGGTACCGGTATTCACCGGCTGCAGAACGATGACAGTCGCACCTTTGGCAAGCATATTTTCGAACTTGGCAAGTTGGGTCAGCTCATCATTGTTTGCGGAGTCGAAGATGACTTCTGCACCAAGCTCTTCGGCTTTGGCGGTAAATGCCGCACGATCCCGCTTGTAGCGTTCCTCCTGCATCGTCTTCAGCAGAAATCCAATTTTGACGTCGCCCGCCTGCGCCGCGCCTGCCGTCAACGCAACAGCGGCAACGGACATAAGGACGGCTCTACGGGTAAATGTCTGGAATAGGGACATATTTCCTCCAGTTCATGTTCCTTGGCAGCAGGTCATTTTTGACCTGCAACACGTTGCGTTTCGTTGATTGACCCCAACACCGCTTACACCGGTTGTGGTGAGATCCTGAACACAATGCGATATCGCTAACGTACCACCGTCATCCGTCTGATAATTTGTATATTCATATGACATACTTATTCACTACAGTTGTAATCCAGGTCATGACCAGAAAGACTGCAGCCAAATTCTCCTGGCATCTGCAAGGTAGGGAGTACAGCTTAGTATTTGATTTTGCTGACTTTAAGATGTGAAAGCCTGGTGGTTACCCAATCGAAATCACGCGTCTGGAAGGCGTAACCACCGAGCAGGTTTGGCACATCCGTGTGTTCCCGGCACCGCAGCTTACCTCACTACCAGCACCGAACACGGCGCACGTCGCACCACGCGCGAGGCGGTGGAGCCGAGAAAGTAATCCTCGACACCGGGCTTGTGGGAATTGATGACGATTAGGTCGGCACTGGTTTCCGCCGCCAGATCGGGGATCGCGACCCCCGGTTTGCCGGACAGCACGGCGGCATCAAGGCCTTCCTGATCAGTTGCCAAAGCGCGGAGGCGTTGCTCGATCTCCGCCCGGATATGGTCGGCGGGCTTCACGGTGGCGTATTCGGCCACATAGGCAGGGACGTTTTCAAGCACTGCGACAAGGGTGATCTTTCCGGGAGTTGCCAACAGGCGACGCGCTGTCTCAATGGTCCGTTGCACATCGTATTCGTGGTCCAATGCGATAGGGATCAGGATGTTCGTGTACATGGCGGGGCCTTCCGGGAGAGGTTTGCAAGGTGCATCCGGTCGCAGCCTGTCGCGACGGGATGCACGGGTTTTCAGGTCGAGACGTGGCTGACGTCCTTGTCGGGCGAATAGATATCGAGGATGTTCCAGTGACCCGTCGTAGGTGTGGGATTGTTGATCATCGGGACATCCAGAACGGTGGGCTTTCCGCTCGCGATCGCCGCCTCAAGCGCGGGCAGCAGGCCATCGGCAGAGCTGACCCGAACGCCTTCGGCCCCATAGGCCCGGGCGATCTCGGCGTAGCCCGGACCATTGGTGGGTGCATCTGCCGTGCCGGGAAAGGTGGTTCCATAAGTCAGCCCGTAATGCGCCTTTTGTAGGCCCGCGATAGTTCCGAAGGCATTGTTGTTCATCACCAGCCAGATGATTCCCAGATCGAGTTCCACGGCGGTGGCAAGCATGGAGGGGTTTTGGCCGAACCCACCATCGCCGACGAGGCTGATGACCACACGCTCAGGCGCAGCGAGCTTCGCGCCGATCGCGCCGGGGGGGCCGAACCCCATGGTGGCAAAACCGCCAGGTGTCAGGATCGAACCCGGTGTCAGGATGTCGAACTGTTGACCGACGCCGTTCTTGTTCCAGCCAACATCGGTAGTGATGATGGCGTCGTTTGGCAGCGCCTTGCGGGTGTCCGCCAGTATGCGCTCGGGCATCATCGGAAAGGCCACGCTTTCCGCCATCTCGCGGTTGCATTCCTTGTAGCTTGCACGGAATTCCGCGATTTCGTTCTTCTTCGCTCCGCGATCAAAACCGTCCGGATACATCTCTTTCGCCACGCGGGTCAGGACCCGCAACGCGGCTTTGGCGTCTGCCACCACACCAATCTCAGTCGGATAATTCCGGCCGATCTCCTGCGGTTCGATGTCGATATGGATGACCCTTGTGCTGTCACCCTTGCCGCCGATGTTAAAGGTGTAGCCCGGATACCAACTGGAACAATCGGCCTCTTTGAAGCGGGTGCCAATCGCAAAAATAGTGTCGGCGTTCAGGCAGGACTGATTGACCAGTGACGTCCCCCAGAAGCCCGTCATGCCCATGACCAGCGGATGGTCGTCCCGCAGCGCTCCCTTGCCCATGAGGCTATGGGCCACTGGCAGGCCCATATGCTCGACGAAATCAGCCAGTTCCTCCGAGGCCTCTGCCAACAGAATACCGCCTCCCACATAAGCCACCGGATCTTTGGAATTGGCCAAAGCCGTTACAATTTCGCGCGCGGTATCGTCATCAATGGAAGGTTTCTTCAAGGCCCGAGTATTCTGAGCAACCCGCTCGAACGTATCAGCAGGGATCACTTCCGAGAATATGTCCATCGGTACATTGACCAGCACCGGCCCGGGTTGACCGCTTTCGGCCAGATGAAATGCCTTTTCCAGAATGTCAGCCATTAGCTCGGCTCGATCCACACGCCAGGCGCGTTTCACGAAGGGACGATAGATTTCCCATTGGGCGGCGTCGGCGTGCAGATTGACCTCCTGATGGGGATGCTTGCCGTAGTAATGTGTCGGGATATCCCCCGCGATCACCACCATCGGTATACAATCAAGCGCGGCATTGGCGACGCCTGTCGCGCAATTGGTCAACCCAGGCGACAGATGGGACAGCACAACCGAGGCCCGGCCCTGAACCCGCGCGTAGGCGTCGGCGGCGTGGCTTGCGATTTGCTCGTGGCGGACGGTGACAAAGTCAATCGGGCTTTCTGCCAGCGCGGCCAGCACGGCGATATTGGTGTGACCGCACAGGCCGAACACATGCTGCACCTCACGGCGTTCAAGGAAATCGACGATATGTTCCGCGACGGTTTTGCCGTCCAGTTTCGACCCGTCCATCACGCCACCTCCTGTCCATAAAACTCACCGAACAGCTCCTGCTCCGAGGGGCGGTCCTCGGGGATCGGGCGACTGACCCATGTGTAATTCATCATCTGCTTCATTGTGACGTTCTCATTGGTGATGTTGCCGCCCCAGATCCCGCACCCAAGGCTGGAAGTCATCGGCATCCCGTTGGTCCAGGCACCGGCATTGGCCTTGGATTGCGGCTGCCGCACCATCATCCGGCTGACAGGTGCAAGACGGGCCAAACGGTCAATATTCTCGTCATTGTGAGAATAGATTCCACAGGAATGGCCCCTGCCGCCGGTATTGTAGATGGACTCCACGATCTCGAGCGCGTCGTCGAATGTCTCAAAATGGTAAAGCGCCATCAGCGTCGTGAGCTTTTCTTTCGAAAACCTGTATTCCGGTCCGATCTGGCCCTGATTTTCGACCATCAGAAATGTCCGATCTTCGGGGATGGAAAACCCGGCGAAATCTGCGGTCTGCTGTGGCCGGCAGGCAATCGTTGGGAAAGTGCGGTTGCCCTTGGCATCCCACATGGCCTTTTCCAGAAGCGCTTTTTCCTCTTCGGTGCACAGATATCCGCCTTCGGCGACAAGCGCCTCGACCATCTGGTCGTAGATCGCGCGTTGAATGATGATATTGCCGTCAGCCGAGCAGCCCGACCCGAAATCCGACGTCTTTGAGATCCGTGTATTTCGCGCGGCAATGTCGATATCGGCGCTTTCGTCGATCACGATCGAGGAATTTCCAGCACCCACACCATACGCGGGTTTGCCGCTGGAATAGGCCGCCTGCACCATGGGCTTGCCCCCGGTGGCCAGCGTCAGATCGGCGCGGCTCATCAGGTATTGGGTCAGCGGAATCGACGGGTGTCGGATCGCCTGGAACAGGTCCTCGGGCGCGCCGGCGGCCTTGCATGCGGTGCGCATCAGCCCGGTCATCTCATAGGTCGTTTTTGCTGTGCGAGGATGGGGAGAGAAAATCACTGCGTTGCGCGCATTGGCGGAAGACACGCCGGTCACTGGCGGAGTCATCGCCGGGTTGGTCATTGGAATGAGAGAGGCGATAACACCGGCAGGTTTGGCGTATTTGACCAGGCCACGTGCTTCGTCGGTTTCAACGATGCCGGTCGAGGGGGTGCGCAGCACGTCGCGCAAGACCATGTGGATCTTGAACCGCTTCCCGGGGCGGCCTTCCCGATCCCCGATCCCGCTTTCATCGACGCCTTGCTGGGCCAGACGGGTGAAGCTTTTTTCGTTGCCTGCATACCAGGCAATCGCCTGGCTGAGGCGGTCGAGCCGGTCCTGGCTCCATCCCTCTATTTCGGCCATCGCAATGCGGGCACGAGCCAGCATGCCCTCGGCCAGGTTACGTTCGTCTTCGGTCAATTCTCGTGCCATGATTGGCGTCCTTGCTGGTGTTCTGATGAGAGGTTCAGGCCGCGATGTGGGTAATCTCGCGACGTTTGGAGCGGGCGGACCCGAAGGTCCGTTTGGCATGTGCCAGACAACGGCGGGCGTGCTCTTCATACCCAAGCTCTTCGACCCGGCTCTGGTTGGGAAGCTCGATGGCATAGTTCATGGGCGGGCAGCGTTCGATGATTCCGGCGAAATCGATCCATCCCTCGCCCGGGTAAAGCCGCGCATCGCGTGCCAGCTGAACCATGCCCTCGCGGGTATCGGCGATCCCTGGCAGACAGTCCGAGATGTGCAGGAAATGCAGCCATTCGGGCGGCACATGCAGAAGCTCGCCCAGATCGACCCGAGACAAGTGCAGGTATAGCGTATCCACAAGTATGCCACCGTTGGGTCGGTCTGCTGCGCGCACGATGTCGAGCACTTCGTCGAGGGTGCGCAAGCGGGAAAAGGATGGAAATTCCAGATCGATGGTTATTCCGTATGGCGCCGCGAGATCGCAGGTCTCGGCATAGACATCGAGCAGGAAATTCCGGTCATCGCGCCGGGTGGTCCATGCGGACATGATCATATGGCGCGCGCCGAGTTCCCCGCCTAGTGCGAGTGCGGGTTCAAAATCGCGCGGATCGCAATCCTCGGTGATCCTGGCCAATTCTACATCCAAGACCGTCAGCCCGGTCGTTGCGAGCGCCGTTCGCGTGGCCTGCACCTGCGCCTTATCAAGCGGGCGCTGATCAAACTCGCCGGGCACGTTCATCGTAATGAACCGAGGGCTGACCGCGTCGTATCCTGCGCGTGCCGCAACATAGACAAGCTCGGCGGGCGTGCAGTTGATCAGCGTCAAATGGGCAAGCGAGTATATCGGTGCTTCATTGGTTGCTGTCTGACTGTCGGGCATCAATCACGCCTCCGGCGTCACGAGTTATCATTTTCCTACATTATAAAAAATATCTGATGTTTTGTAAATCATCATTTTATTTCGAGCCATTGACTCATTCAATATCTAGGCGAGGCTGGAATTCCGGCAGGTATCTGGGTGGCATCGGCCCCTTGTTGCGTCCTCCCTGCTGCATTTGCTCCCATCCATGCGCCAACACGCCGACCGAGCGGCTCAGGCAGAACAAACCGCGTGACAGCGGCGGCGGAAAACCCAGCTCGCAGAAAATCACTGCAGTCGCGCCGTCGATATTCATGGCAATTGGGGTGCCGCGCTGCGCGCCGATCTCGGCCTGCACGGCCTCGCCGATTTCGGCGAACCGGCCAGTGACGGTTCCGGCCGCCGCAGCGTCACGGACAAGCGCCATCAGACGCGGGGCGCGGGGATCGACGGGTTTGTGGAACCGGTGGCCGAAGCCCGAAACGATCTTGCCGTAAGTCGCGCGCCAGTCTGCGATGCCGTCTCGCGCGGCGGTTCCCAGATCGCTGCCATCATCCAACCGCGCGGCGATGTCCAGATAGAGCTCGGCACATTGCTCTCCTGCTCCGCCATGCACATCCCCCAGCATATTTACACCGGTCGCCATGACGTTGTTCAACCCGACACCACAGGTTGCGGCCATCCGTGCTGCCGCGATGGAGGGGGCTTGCGGGCCGTGGTCAACACCTGCGACCAAGGCGCAGTCCAGCAACGCAGCCTGCTCCACCGAAGGCAAGTCGCCCCTGGTCATCAACCAGATCATCTGGCCAAAGCTCACATTGCCGATCAACTCTTCGATCGGGCGACCGCGAAACGCGATATGGCCGGGTTTCATGTCGATGATAGACGTGCGCCACCAATGGCGGACGGCCTGTGCGTCGTCGCTCATGCGGGTACCTTTGTTTTGCTCAGATGCATCTGGGCGGCCAGCCGGATCGGTGCATTCCGCGCACCGTAACCTTGATAACCGCCCTTTCGCTGCACGATTTCGAAGAAAAATCCGTTAAAGATCGGCTTGCTGTAAATCTGGAAATACTCTGCCTTCCCGTCCCGATCATAGAGTATGTGACCTTCGCGCAGGGTCGCCGTCAGGTCATCGGAAAAGCTGTAGCGGACCTGCAGATCATCATAATAATTGGCTGCAATCGGAAGCCGCTCGAACCCAGAGGTTGCCAATTGAGCAGAGGTTTCAAAAATGTCGTCCGTCGAAAAGGCGACATGCTGGACCCCTGCGCCAACCCCCCCTGCCAGGAAGGCACCGGCAAACGTGCGCCGCTCACCCGCCCCGTTCAGATTGAGCCGCACCTCGCCCTCGGGGCTGGCCAATGCCTGGCTGAGGATCACGCCTGAGGGATCCGCGACGTCGACGACGCGGGCTTTTTCCATCAGGAAGGTCGACATGTAGTAGGTCAGCCAGCTTTGCATTTCCTGATACCGCATCGTCTGCGCGACATGATCGATCCGCCTGAGGCCTACAGGCTGCGCGGCCCCTTCCCTTGGCACCGGATCAAACTCGATATCCCACACCCGGTGAAGATCGGATTTCTCGTCGATGAAATGCACAACCGAACCGCCAACACCCTTGATCGCAGGAATATCCAGCTCTCCTGACCCCACGGGCTGAGAGAATGCCGGCGCACCCAGCCGGGTGGCGCGGGTGACGGTCTGGTCTGCATCTTTTACACGCAACCCCATGTCACACACACACGGTCCGTGTTCCGCCAGGGCTTTGGCTGCAAACCCACTTACCTGCGCATTGACGACGATATTCACCGCACCCTGCCGCCAAAGCTCGACAGTTTTGGAGATGTGTCTGCGTTCTTTTCGGAAGGAGAGGCTGCTCAGGAGTTTCGTCAAAGACCCACGATTGGCATCATCAACGGCGAACTCGACGAACTCGACACCCGTCGGATAGATGCGTGGCGGCAGATCCTGCAACGGGCGGGGCAGCGCAGGTTCGGTTTGCGCGACCTCATCCAGCAGCGCAACGAGGGCACGATAGCCATCCCTGGCATATGTCTCGCGGCTATCCTCTGCACTTGAGCTGATCCGCGCGATCGACCACGGCCCCCTGTATCCCGCACGCGCCACGATCCGAACGAAACTTTGCAGGTTCAGGGCGCCCTGTCCCGGCAAGAGGCCAAACCGGCTTTTGAGCCGTGAGATATCGACATCGAAAGCTGGCGCATCCGACAGTTGGACGTGGAAAATCCGGTCACCGGGAATGTCGCGCAGACGCGCCGCCTGCGAACCGTCGGCCAGCGCAAAGAATGAGTTCAATGCTAATCCCAAAAAGGGGCTATCCACGGTCTCGATTATGTCATGTGCTTCCAGTTCGGTGCGGATATGTGCCGCCCAAGGCAGGGCGATGAGCGCCGCGCGACATCCGGCCTGACCAACTCGGGTGGCCAGTTCTGCCATGTCAGCCGCAGTGGTCTTCCGATCCGACGCAGAATTGCTTCGCTTGCTGGTGCCAACTAGCAGCGTATTGGCCCCGAGCTTGCCCATCAGTGCAAGCTTCTGATCTAGGCGCGCGAAAGCAGCTTCGCGCTCGGCACCCGCCAGACCCTCGAAATCGTGGAAGGGTTGGAAAACGTCGATCGACAGGCCCAGCGCTCCGGCCCGCTCTGCAACCTCCTCCACGCGGCCCGGAAACCCGGTGAGGTCAGGCTCGTACAGTTCGATTCCGGAGAAGCCGGATTCAGCGATTGCATCCAGTTTCGTCATCAGGTCACCGGGAACCGAGGTCGTGGCGATCGACAGTCCTGTCATACCCGATCTCCCCGATCATCCCTGATAGCCGAAGACCCGCGGCAGCCAGAGCACCATTTCGGGCATCAGCAACATGGCAAGCAGAGCCACGATCAGGACCGCAAGGAAGGCCCAGATTTCGGCAATGATCTCGCGCAGCGGGATGTCCGTGACCGCGTTGATTACGAACAACAGGATGCCATAGGGCGGCGTGATCAGACCGATCATGGAATTCACCACGACAAGCACGCCGAAATGCACGAGGTCGATACCCAAAGCCTCGCAGGTCGGAATGAACAGTGGCACGATCACCAGAATGATTGTCGTGGCATCAAGCACACAGCCCAGCAGAAGGATCAGAATATTGACCAGGATGAGGAAGACAATCGGGCTGATATCCGCGCCTTCCAGCATGGCCGAGATGGATTGCGGGATCTGTTCCTGAATGACGATGAAGTTCAGGATGAATGCGCCGCCTATGACGATCCCCACCGAGGCGGAAGACCGTGCGCTGTCAACAAAGACGCGGTAGAGGCCGCCAAGCGAAATGGCGCGGTAGAACATCGCCGCCAGCATGAGGGCATAAAATGCTGCAACAGCTGCCGCTTCGGTCGGGGTCGTGACGCCGCCGTAGATGCCATAGAGCAGGATCGCGGGCATCAGCAGCGCCGGAAAGGCGTTTGCGGTCTTGGCAGGCAATTCGCGGAGCGGGACCGGATCTTCGATGGCAAAGCCGCGTTTTCCAGCGAGGTAAGTGTTCATCGCCATCAGCACCCCGCCCATGATCAGGCCCGGCAGAATCCCCGCAAGGAAAAGCGACCCGATGGAGGCTTTCGATACCAACGCATAAAGGACCATCGGGATCGAAGGCGGAATGATCGGGCCGATAGTGGCCGAAGCTGCGGTGATGGCCGCCGCATAACCCCGGCTGTAGCGGTTGTCCTTGGTCATCATCTCGATGATGATCTTGCCGATCCCTGCAGCATCCGCCACGGCAGAGCCTGACATCCCCGAGAAGATCAGCGAGGCGACCACATTGACGTGGCCCAACCCACCCTTGAACCGCCCAACAGCTGCAACACAGAAATTCAGCAACCGATCGGTGATCGAACCTGCATTCATGATATTCGCAGCAACGATGAACAACGGCACGGCCAGGAGAATGGTGCTCTTGTAAAAACCCTGAAGTATCTTTTCACCGGCAAGGGCCACGTCCAGCCCGGCAACGCCAAGATAGGCCACCGAAGCCAACAGGATCGAATATCCGATCGGCGTTCCAACACCCGCCAGCAGGAAAAGCGTGAACAGGCATGTGAGGAGTTCGAAGCTCATTTCGCGTCTCCCTTTTCGTCCTGGTCAGCTTCGTGGACAGCTTCGACGACAAGTTCGAGCTCGGTTTTCGGTGGCCCGTTTCGCAAGACTTCAAAGAAAAGCCATGCGTAGCGAGCCGCAACCGCGATGGTGAAGATGGCATAGATCGAGAACACATCTCGCATCGGAATCTTGGCGCCGGTGAAGGGGTTCCGCACGGTGGTAGTCTTGCGGATCTTCATCCACTCGATATAGTCCCAAGTCGGCAGGAACGTATAAAGCATGCCGATGGCAATGGCCGCCGCAGCAATCAGCGCGAAGATCTGCCGGGTCCGTTTGCCGACCGACAGGTAAATGATGTCGAACTTCACATGATCCTGCTCGCGCACGACAAAGGCGCAGGCAAAAAAGATCACCCAGACCCAGAGGATGCCGATCAGTTCAAGCGTCCATCCGGCAGGGGTGAAGAAATAGCGCAGCAGAATTTGCAAAAGAAAGATTGCGAAGATTGCCGCCAGCAAGCCGCCGGCAATCGCCTCTGCAAGTCGGGAGAACCCCCTGATGAAAGTTTTCATGGCTGTTCTCCCTCCTGATGGTGTCGGTTTGGTTTAGTTGCCGAGCGTGTTGATCTTGTCCAAGACACCCTCCGGCCAGGTCGCCGCAAACTCGCTATCGAGGTACATCGACTGGACTTGGTTGCGGAATTCGGTCAGGTCGGGCTCGTAGATGGACAGGCCCTGTTCCTCGAGGAAAGCGACAAGGTCGGCCTCTTTCTGGAGCTGTTTTTGACGACCGGATTCGGCGGCGGCATCGGCGGCTTTCTGAACCACCTCCTGCTGCTCAGGTGTCAGCTCGTCCCAGACTGCTTTTCCGATCGCGATATAATTCAGGTCCACCAGATGCGACGTCAGAACGATCTGGTTGGTCACTTCGTAGAATTTTGCGTCGACCACCGTGGGCAGCGGGTTGTCCTGACCGTCAACGGCGCCAGTCGACAGCGCGGTGTAAACCTCGGAGAAGGCCATCGGTGTCGGTGCGGCACCCAAGGCCTTGCCCAGAAACTGCCACGCGTCGGTCCCGGGCATCCGCAGGTTCACACCCGCCAAATCCGCCGGCGTATTGACGGTCAACTCTTCCTTTGGTTGGCGCAGATTTACTTGGCGGCGACCAAGATACATGACCGAGAGCAGCTTCACGCCAAGGTCGTTTTCAACGGTTTCCTTGAAGCCATCCATCAGCGGGTCGTTGAACACGGCCACCTGATGGGCGGCGTCCTGATGGACGTAACCTGCGGTGAAAATCGAGAATTCGGGGAAGAACTGTGCCAGTTCTTGTGCCGAAGTGATCGACATTTCCAGATTGCCCCGACTGATCGCGTCAAGCTCGGTGCCCTGTGTGAAGATCGTACCGTTGTAACTGGGTTGGTAGTCGACGAAATCGGCCACCATTGGTGCAAAAACGTCGGCCATTGCCACCGAACGCTGGTCCGTTTCCGAACCGGATGTCGCCATCCGCAACGTGATCTTGTCAGCAGCGAATGCAGGGGCCGCGCTACCGGCAGCCAGCCCCAGGGCAGCCAGCGACGCGATGGCCGCTCGACGGGTAAGATTGGTGATCATGGTTTTCCTCCCTTGGATCAGACCATTGCAACGAGGTCGCGTCATTTATTGCTGATTTTTATTGTTTTGCAAGATATTTTATAAAATATCTGACATTTTAGATTTTAGCAGTTACGTTTTGAACGCCGGTTTTTGCGTCGACGGCATCCGCGATGCGCACTTCGGCGCCGGTCTGGGCAGAAACCGCTATGGCCTCGACAACTTCCAGCGATCTCCTCCCCTGCGGTCCGGAAACCAATGGAGTCTCGCGGCCTTGAATGACCTTTGCAAAGTGATGCATCTGCGTCGCCAACGGATCGTCGGACCCGCAGGTCACCGATGTCGCCGAGATCGGCGTCCACCAATCTGGCGTTGGCTCGTGCCGCCAGACCCTGAGATCCGGTAAGGACAATCCACCCTCCGAGCCACCGATCAGATAACAGCTTTCATTCGTCGCGGGATATGCCGGGTTTTCTCGAGACGTCAGCTCCCAACTCCATGGCGCGACGATACTGTCCGAGACCGAAATCGTCGCGACCGCACCGCCTGCAAAGGTCAGAATGGCGGTTGCCAGATCCTCGTTCTCAAACCCACGGGCCGAAGGAACGGCGATCGCCTGAACAGTTCGAACCTCGCCGCAGAAATGGCGCAGCAAATCAACATCGTGTACGAGGTTGACCGATATCGGACCTGCACCCTTGCGCATCCGCCAGGGCGCTGCCCGGAAATAGTGATCCGGTTTGTAGAACCAGCAGGTTGCCTGCACTGCGCGCACATCTCCGATCGCCCCGCTCGCCAGAAGGTTCTTTGCTGCCCTTACCATGCCGTTGTGCCGCCGATGGTGTCCGACAAGAAGAGGAACGCCAGCGGCTTCGGCCGCGTCCGTCAGAATACCGGCTTCGCTCGAGGTGACCGCTATTGGCTTTTCAATCAACACAGGACAACCGCGCGAAATGCAGGTCAGCCCCTGATCCAGGTGCATCGGCGTTGGGGTGGCCAGCACCAGGCCATCCGGTGTTAGCTCTTTGAACATCTCGTCCAGCGATGCGAAGGCTTTGGTGCCCAATTCGACAGCCGATCTCCGACTGTTGCCATCTGGATCGACTATCGCTGCCAGTGACAATCCGGGCGATCGACGTACAACTTCGGCATGTCGCCGACCAATCAGGCCAAAGCCCACGATGGCGATAGAAGTTGCTGCTGACATTGGCCTCGCCCTTTGGTTTCCGCGTTCCGGGCGCACACTATTCCGTTTTGACTGGCAATATCAATATCATCAGATATTTTTATTTTACACTGATGAAGTGACTGGTTGCCCAATCTGACCGTGATGATAGATTGACGGACAAAATCAGAGATATCGGATAGAATGCGATGGCAAAATCCTTGAACGAGGTCGGTGCGTCCACGTACCAACGCATCAAGCGTGATATCATCTTTGGCGACCTTGCCCCCAGTAAGAAGCTAAAACTGGACGGGCTGCGTCAAAGCTATTCCGCAAGTATGTCCACCCTGCGCGAAACCCTGAACCGCCTAGCCAGCGAAGGGTTTGTAGAGGCACAGGACCAGCGAGGGTTCTTCGTGACGCCTGTTTCGCGCGAAGATCTCATCGAAATCGCCGAACTTCGCGTGCTATTGGAATGCCATGCACTGCGCCTTTCGGTGAAAAATGGCGACACCGATTGGGAGGGCAACCTAGTTGCCGCGCATCACAAACTGCACCTGATGGAGCAGAAGATGCAGGGTGGCGACGACAGCCAGAAGGAAGGCTGGAAGCGCTATGACTGGGAATTCCACAAGGCACTGATCCAAGCTTGCGGATCAAGAAATCTGCTCTCGCTTCATGCCGTCCTTTACGACAAATACCTGCGTTACCAGATGCTCGTTCTGACCTATCGCGGAGAAGCGGCCGCAGAAGAACATCGTCACATGTTTGAGGCGGCGCTGAACCGGGATGTCGACCGGGCGGCGCAGGTTTTGCAACTGCATATCGAAAAAGGTCTAGAGCATACTCTCGCTGCTTTCTGACTTTGTCGAAACCTGAATTAGGTGGAAGTTCACGCAGTCTGGGCGCTTGTTGAACAGATCGGGCTGAAGGTGAGACGCGCCCTTTCCCGCCATGCATTTTTAATCCGGATGAGGCGACGATAGGAGAGATCGCGTCGCAAGAACGTCTCGTGTTCTGACGGATGTTCAAGCCATTGCTACGTAGCGAAAGCATTGAGAATTCTGCCCCGCAATGTCCAAACTCATTAGCCGCGCAATCGACCGCATGAAGCCCTGGGATTGCCGAAGAACCAGCTGAAAAACGACTCGCCACGTCAGACAAATCCCAATCGCCAGATCCGAATAACGGGCCTGTCCGTCACGTGAATTTCGGCGTTTCGCCGCCCAATTCTGTGCCACATCATCGGAAACCCAAACGGTCAAATCCACGTGCCACCTAGCTTGATTAGTAAGAGCGGAGAGGTTTGTTGAATTGAAAAATCCCGTATTCGCCCGCGTATCAGACGTTAGGCGCTCTTCTGTTGTGATAACTGTGGCAACGGGCGGTTTTGTCCGCGCTGCGATCATTCGCACCTAATGTGAGCTGAGTTGGGTGATTGCAGGCCGGTCGCAAATAATCTGGGTCAATTGCAAATAATCCGGGTTTGACCCGCTCGATAAACGCAAATACGTCGGGCCGAAAATCGCGATGATTGGAAGCCGAGCCGATTATGATTGCAGGTCGCAACATATAGGCCACCACACGCCGTGCGTCCGCAACCAAGCGACACGTCAGCCCCGCAGGTATTCAATATGACGAAATGCAACTTTTACGGCTCTGATGGAATGGACATCCCCTTTATCTCTCATCTGATAGGTTTTGGAGGTGGCAGCCATCAGGAGGTTAGCAAAATGGCGGATGTGGACCTTGCCGGCATAGATGTGTCAGCGCCAAATTGCGCATAGAAAATGTCCGACCCGTGCTAAGCTCAAGACTCTACAAGGAACAAATCTATGTACCGTGCCCGACTTTTTGTCATCCGCCGCGCGCGCACCTTTGAATGGATCTACAAGCGTGTCGAGCAGGCCATAGTGGCCCTGGACCCCATTTTTGCAAAAATTGGCTACGATCGTGTCGAGCGCCCGATTGCCCTTGTCGAAAAGGGCGTGAAGACACTTCTTTTTGATTGTAAAATGTGCGGCCAATGCGTGTTGTCCTCAACCGGCATGTCCTGTCCGATGAACTGTCCCAAACAGCTCCGCAATGGCCCTTGTGGTGGGGTGCGGCAAAGCGGGTACTGCGAGGTGAAGCCCGAAATGAAATGCGTTTGGACGCTGGGCTGGGAGGGGGCCAGCCACATGAAAGACGGGGCCGCGAAGATCAGGGAGGTTCTGCCACCTGTCGATCGCAGCCTGCAAGGTTCTTCCTCGTGGTTGCGCGTCAGCCGCGAAATAGCGGCACTGAACCGCGAGAAACGAGATGCGGCCCGCACCACTTTGGCTGAGGCCTTTCCAGGGGCACGATTGCAGGAGCCAAGTACAGCCCCACTGGCAGACGAGCCACCCAAGGCAACGACCACGCGGCGCGGCGCATGAGCGATATTTCAACCATCGAAAACACCCTGCTGCCCTATGCAAAGCCTCCCGAGGGGCATGTCTCTCACAGCCGGCTTGAGCGTGTATTGCGCTCAGGCCGCTTTGCCGTAACAGCCGAATTGAATCCACCTGACAGCGCAAACGCAGCAGATGTTTTCGATGCGGCCCAGCCCCTGGGAGAAGTCGTGGATGCGATCAATGCCACCGACGCATCGGGGGCCAACTGCCATATGTCCTCCATCGGCATCTGTGCTCTGTTGACTCGCGCCGGCTATTCCCCGGTCTACCAGATTTCCTGCCGTGACCGGAACCGCATCGCCATTCAAGGCGATGTTTTGGGGGCAGCTGCCCTGGGTGTTAGCAACGTGCTTTGCTTGACAGGCGATGGCGTGGGCGTGGGCGATCAACCCGGCGCGAAACCGGTGTTTGATTTTGATAGCCTCAACCTGTTGCGCACCTTGCGCACGATGCGCGACGACGGTGTGTTTCTGTCGGGGCGCAAACTGTCCAGCCCACCGCAGCTGTTCCTCGGGGCGGCAGAAAATCCGTGCATCCCACCCTATGAGTGGCGGGCAGACCGCCTCGCCAAAAAGGTTGAGGCCGGAGCCGATTTCATCCAGACCAACTACATTTTTGATATTCCCCTCTTTGAGGCATTCATGGAGCGCGTGCGTGATGCAGGCCTAGACAAGCGCGTGTTTATTATCGCCGGTGTCGGCCCTCTCGCCTCGGCCAAGGCGGCGCGGTGGATGCGCAGCAACGTGCCGGGCATTCACATCCCAGATGCCGTCATCGACAGGATGGAGGTGGCGCAAAATCCTTCGGATGAGGGCAAGAAAATATGCATCGAGCTGATCCAGCAGCTGCGCCAGATTGGGGGCATATCAGGCGTGCACATTATGGCATATCGGCGCGAACACCTTGTCTCTAGCATCATCCTTGAATCGGGTGTTCTGACAGGGCGGCGAAAGCTGAAGAAAGATTAGTTTGTCCGGTCGGTTGATCTTCGCCTGATACCATTGTGGGTTCCGAACCACCGACCACTTGTACAATTGCTGGGTTCTGCGCTTTTCAAATGCTATTAAGCTCTATTCTTGAGAAACCGCGAACCAACCTCGCACTTTTGGCGAATGGCTGCTAATCCAGCAGATCATCGCGGCGTTCCCAATCAATTTCGGGTTGCTGCCCGACAATGCCGAACGGATTGTGGCTACCATCGTTGACATAGTAACCAAACCGGATCTCGTCGAAATCCACGGTCTCCTTGACGCCGGGCATTTGGTAGATGCTACGTGTGAAACGCCAAAGCCTCGGATAATCGGTCAGTCTTTTTCGAGTACAGCGGAAATGCGTTGCATAGACCGTGTCGAAACGGACGAGGGTCGCGAACAGCCTTATGTCTGCTAACGTGACTTGGGAGCCAAATAGAAATGCCCGACCGTCCAGGCGGTCTTCGAGTGCATCCATTGTATGGAATACCGCATCGACCGCTTCGTCATATTCATCCTGTCTTTGGGACTTGCCCGCGCGATAGACGGCGTTGGAAAGGCCGTGAAAGATGAACTGGGTCAAATCCTCGATTTCATCGAGAAGTCCAGCGGGGCGCAGATTGATTTTATTCCCAACATCATCGAACGCCGCAATGATATCTGCAGAGGAATTTGACAGAATCTTGCAGGATTTTGCATCCCAAAGGATCGGTACGGTTGCACGCCCAGTAAATGTCGGGGCCGTCATCGTGTAGAACTGGTGAACGTGCTGGATCTCAGATCGGTCCGGGACCGGTCCACCAGCCAACAATCCATACCCTTCGACCCGCGGCCCACCGGCCCATTGTATTTCGATGCTGTCAGTCAGTTCAGCAAGCGTAAGAGCTAGGACTGCTCCGTGAGACCATGGACAACTTGCTGACGCTATCAGGAAAAACCGGTCGTGCGCGTCGGTCAGCTGTTTCAGCACATCGGCGTCGATAGAGGTTGGAAGCTTACTTGGTTCTCGACGGTAGGTTCCCGAAACCATCGACTGATCGGCCACCTCCTCCCATTTTCCGTCGACCAGCATTCCCATCTTTGCCTCGCCCATTACTATACGGCCAAAGGATAGGCCGAGGGCGCCAGAACTGAAAGCAATCGTCAGCGATCAAAGCACCTACGGGTTCTGTTGCGAAGTTTCAGCTGGCCGAAGAGATCTCGCCGTGGCTGCGGGTTAAGCGGCCAGTTCCGCGAATTGACGAATGGACAGACTCCGGGCGTGAATTGGCCTTTGCGGATCATGAGCGCCACTTCGATTCCGTCCAGCGTTGCCGGTGCTGAAGCGAAGGCTTTGAACCCTAGCATCGGTCTCCGCGGAGGTGTTGCGCCGCGTCAACAGGATTTACCGCTTCTTTGGTTGGGGTTCGATGCCTTTAGGGGCTATGGCAGGTGGGGCCATGTCTCTGTACTGGAACCAGACTTTGGCCGCGAAATTGCACTACGCTCGACATTCGTGTGTGCAGGACTCGCTTGCGTGAGTTTGCTTTCAAAGTCCTTGTTTACCGCCGCTACAAGCAGGGAAAGCACCCTAATCGCAGTTCTTGAGTTCACGACTCGCACCGTACTCAATAGTTTCGCCGCCGATCCTGTTTACGCACCGCATGGTCAAGCTCGCAAATCAGGAAGTGTCTCGAACTTCAACGTCATCGACGACACGGACATTTCGGTGCGATCCCTTATCTGAAGGCTGGTTAATTGAGAACTAGGATCAGGCTGAAAACAGCCCGATCCGCGCCTGGGTTAGGTCTTCATTGGAAAGGAAAGCAGTCAATTTCACTAAAGCGCTTCAATCTCACAGACATATGCGCGTAAAGGAACTGATCCACTGACTGGGTCCAACGCATCCTGACCGATCATCTGATTGAAGTTCGCTGTGTTTTCGCCCAATACGTCATAGCCTGGTGCGTCAAGTTCCGGGCAAGCTTGCCACCATCCGTGCTGACCACAGATCACCTTGGGATCAAGGGTTTTGTCCAGCCGTGCTCGGGCACGGGCATGGCCCTTGGGCGTTTTTACACGCACCCAATCACCAGCACTGATGTTTCGCGCTTCAGCAGCTTCTGGATGCATGTCGACTTGAGGCTCCAGTGCGCGACGGCGCAGGCTTGGCAATCCACGATGCTGGCTCTCACAGAAGAGTGAATCTTTGGTGCAGGTCAGGATCAATGGGTATCTCGCCGCCAGTTTCGGTTGGGCACAATGGCCTACCTGTGGTTCCTCATAGTCAGGTAACGGCGGATATCCGTGATCCATCAAGATTTCAGAATAGAATTCTACTTTCCCCGAAGGAGTATCAAATCCGCGCGGCACGCCGTCTTTGAGGGCCTGATACTTCTGGTAGGTCGTCTGCAACGGCACACGAATGCCTTCAGGAGTTGCGCGCAAGGCCTCTGGTGTCAATCCGCTAGGCGACAGCTGGTGGTGGTAGGCAGCATCGACATCACCGTCCCAGAACAGATCCCCCAGCCCAAGCTGGCAGGCCAGGTCAAAAACAATCTGGATGTCCGACCTTGCCTCACCTCGTGCCTCGACCAGTTGCTGGCGTAACTGAACAAGGGAACATGCGTCCTCGCTTACCTCAAATCCAATCTTCAACCCTTCGGACTCGAACGGGCTCGTCGTAGGCAGAACGATATCGGCAAGCTCGGCACTGGGGTTCATGAAAAGATCGATATGGACATTGAACTCAAGCGCCTTCAACGCCTCGTAACCACGCGCGCCATCTGCATGGGCCAGTAACAGGTTCGAGCCAAAGTTAATCATCGCCCGTATTTTGTAGGGTTTCTCGTCCAGAATGGCGTCGTAGATATCGGCCGAGGCGACAAAATCATATTTTGCCGGGCCAAGAGGCCTCTTGACCCGTCCCAAAGTCTTGTCCCGTTGCGCTGCCGACAGAAACTCGTCCCCTTGGATGTTGTTGGTCGGGACGGCGGGAAATTCTACATTGCCCCCCTTGGTATCGTAGTTGCCGGTCAACGCATACAACAGCCCAATGGATCGCGCACTCTGGGTTGCATTGGATTGCTGCTCAAGTCCTGACCAGGTCATGTAGGCAACAGGCCGCGATTGCCACATCATCTTGGCCGTCCGCGTGATTTCCGATGCCGCGACGCCGGTGATTTTCTCTACGTTATCTGGGGTATAGCGAGCGCAGATTTGCGCCCAAAGTGCAAAGACCGGGCGACAGGTCACTGGTCCATCCAAGGTTGCCACTTCGAATGAACCCGAGAGGGCATAGCTGCTGGTGTCGGCGCCATGTTCGCAGACCACTGGTTCCTTGGTTGCTCCAGACCAGACCATGTAGCTGTCAAACGGCTTGCCAACCGCCAAATCAGAAGCGCGTAACAACCGTTTGGTATCATCTCGAACCAGCATCGGTGCATTCGACCAGCTGCGCAAAAACGCTTGATCACACCAACCCGCTTGGATCATGACATTCGACAATCCCAACGCCAATGCTCCGTCGGTGCCTGGACGAACTTGCAACCAAGCGTCAGCCTGCCGCGCCAATCCCGCATTGCGCGGATCTACAACGATCAACTGTGCACCACGCTTTTTGGCCGCACTGGTTGCCGTGGCATGGGCAATCCGCGAGACCGTTGGATTGTAACCCCAGAACAGGATACAACCCGCGTTTTCCAGATCCGGCATTACTCCCGCGGGTAAAGCCGACCCAAATGAGTAAAGGTTGGCCAAATACCGGCCCCAACCGCACAGTTCCATTGAAATGGATTGGTTCGGGCTGCCGAAAGCTCGCCTTAACCGCCTGACCCATTCTACGGAATCAGACATGGCAGAGGTCGACGGGGACGCAGTATTGAAGACAACAGTCTCGGGGCCATGTTGATCGGAAAGACGCCTTAAATTGTCAGAGATTGTGCGCAATGCTTCGCCCCAGCTGATCCGTTGCCACCCAGGATCAGCAGCGCCTTTTGGCTGTGTGCGCTTCATCGGATATTCAAGCCGGTCCGGATGGTAGACCAATTCGGGGGCAACCTTGCCCTTGATACAGAGCGCCCGCCCCGTCGGATGTGAAGGATCCGCCGACAGCGATGTCAGCCGCCCGTCTTCAACGGTTGCTATTGCACCGCACCGCGATACACAAAGCGCGCAAAAACTGGATACCTCTTCTCGGACCTGTGTCGGTTCAAACATGAGTATTCGCTTTCGGCTGTTCGGTTCAGTCAAATTATTGACCGTTGACTGACGCTACCACAAATTGATGCCGTCTCCCCGTTTCCATCCGACTCAATTGAATTGCATTCGATGGCAACGTGGTAGCTTCTTGGGGCAAATAGACAAAAGCAGCCACTAGTGTGCATGCAACGAAAGCCGGTAATTCCCTCAGAGCAGACGCTCGCTAAGATTCAGCCAATGTCAGCACTAACCTCAACTTGCTCGTTCGCTGAAACCCGCGGCAGAGCTGTTTTCTTAATCCCCAGTTAGAAACGCAGTGCGGATAGCGGTTTTCATGGCATCCTGTGGCCCAGCTTCGCTTGAACTGGTTGCGGCCATCACCAGCTTCGAGGCGGGCGTATTTCCAAAGCCAAGTTTCTCCCCCACGACTGACAGCCCTGAATGTAGCGAGGTACGGCCCAGTAGTCCGACCGCAATCCCAGCTTCTACTGCTGCGATTACGCCAGAGACACTTTGGCTGGAATAGGCGATGCGATACGGTTTTCCGCGGTCTTTTAAGGAAGTGATTGCGACATCGCGCCACCAACAGGCGTGATCGAACAAGGCCACCGGTAAGCTTTCATCGGTTTGGAATTCCCGATGCGCGGCTGACACCCAGCATGTTGGGTCTGCAAACAACAGTTCTTCATGTTGTTCTGGTCGTTCTACTTCATAAACCGCAAGGTCCAGCGATCCCTTGTCGAGCGCGTCTGGGAAACCCGTGCTCAAAGCGCAGGTCACATCCAGTTCGACCTGTGGATGGTGACGGGTGAATGCTGCGATAATCTGCGCCAGCTTTGTTCGACCATGATCATCTGGAATGCCAATGCGTAGTTTACCCGTCACGGCAGTTTGGGAAATGTCCCGCAGTGCTGTGTCGAGGCGTGCGGTCACTTCCTGTGCAACGGGCAACAGCTGGCGACCGGTATCGCTTAGGGCCACCCCGCGCCCATGCCGCTCAAAAACGGGGTGGCCGAGGATGGATTCGAGACGTTTGATCTGGAGACTTGTGGCGGATTGGGATCTGTGGATACGGGCCGCGCCGCCCGTGACGCTTCCCGCTTCGGCTACAGCGACAAAGGTGCGCAGCAAATCGCTGTCTAAGTTTTCCATTCGATAATCCAATATCAGAAATTGATACTATTCGTTTCACACATGACTTATCAATCCCTATTTCTCAAGGTCAGAGGAGCGTCCTATGACCGATCAGACAATTGCCCGCCGACAATTAGGCAAAATCTATGTGGTATGGGGCCTGTGCCTGTTGCTGTTGGTCGGCATCGGTCTTGCTTGGCCGGAACACATCGCGAATGCCGCCAAGTTCGTCCTGTGGGGTCTCGTTGTCGTTGCCCCCATTGTCATTCCGGGCATCGTTCTTGCTGCGTGGATCATCGCAAGCGGAGCAGATGCACATATTGCCGGCGTGTTCGAGGGCAGGACGCTTCGTACAGTGATGGCGGCATCATTAATCGGGGCCATCACGCCGGTCTGTGGTGTCACAGTGCTACCGTTGATGGCTGGATTGTTGGCGGCGGGCGTGCCGCTCGCCCCGATCATGGCGTTTTGGTTGTCGTCCCCTATCACAGATCCTGCAATGCTCGCGACAACGGCAGCAACACTTGGCTTGAGCTTTGCGATTGGCAAAACACTCGCAGCGTTCGGGTTAGGTCTATTCGGTGGCGCAGTCACCGGACTATTTGCCAAGACGCCTTGGGCATTGAACGCACTTCGTGACAACGGTCTGGCGCGTCAACTGAGCGCTGCCCGATGTGGTAGAGACCAGACCTTCGATCCGCAGGTATGGAAAACCGAGGCGCGTCGGCGATCCTTTGCCAAGCAATTCTGGGCTACCGCTCGGCTGATCCTGATCTGCCTGGTCCCTGCCTTCGCGGCCGAATACGCCCTGAACGCTGCACTGACCCCGGGGGTGCTTGCGGCTTATGTTGGCGAGGATCAATGGTGGGCCATACCTGCTGCCGTCTTTGTGGGCGCTCCAGCCTATATCGATGGGTACGCTGCGCTCCCGCTGACGCGTGGACTGATTGACAATGGCATGTCCGAGGGCGCTGCCATGGCTTTTCTGATCTCGGGTGGTGTGGTCAGCATTTGGGGGGCGATAGCCATAGCGCCGGTACTCAAATTGAAGCCATTTCTGCTCTATCTTCTGCTTGCCGTTCTCGGCTCACTTGCGGCGGGATATGTTTTTGGGCGGATAATCTGATAACGCATAAGAACCGGAGCGGACACCGGCTAAGGTCAATTCCCGTCCGTATCTCGACCACAGACCCATAGCTGAGGCAAACGACGGCCCCCGGTTCGTCCGGCTGAACCAGCTCTTGCACCTAACGACTTTCCACAGAAATTGAGCTGCTGCCACTGGATTCCAACTCCGCGACCTACCCCAAGCCCGGGAACGAGCTGCGTCCTTCATATTAGGGCTGAAGTTTGCCAATCAGCATTCTTCTTTGATTGAGCATCAATGCGTCAAAGTTGTCGGAATGACACTACATCTGCCATCAAAAGAGCGCGTATTTTTAGTCGCGCAAACTTATGGGCAAATCGTGCAAACTTATGCGCAAATGTCGCACGAGTTTATGGGCGAACGCACCCAATTCTTCTGAATAAATCAATGAAGGCAACGCATCCTTTTGATGCGCACCTACAAGTTCTGTAGGGAAGGATATTAACCTGCGATCGCCCCAATAAGATTGCACAGTTTGCTCGAGAGACAGTTTGTTTTCCCTGAAGTGTTGTCTTGGTGGAGTCGAACTCACCCATGGGCGGATCAGCAAGAATAGCGCGGTGAATGTCGGTTGGATCAAGGATTGCGTTTAAGGCTCACCGATGATTACCAGCGCTACTATTTGTTTGAGGCGGGTTTATACAACACATTCCAGATTGTTTAAATTGCAGAATTCTGCCCTGAGTGGACCTTCGAGCACTGCTCAACCATTAGCAGCAATGCGGAGTTTTCTGCCTTTTTGCCGGCGCGGCTTTCGCTTACGCAGAAAACCTTTGCAGGCGCGACGAGGCGTTTGCGGAAACGCTGCGGGTTTCGCCGAACCGGTCATTGAACCCAGCAATGAGGCACCATAACCATAACGCCCTTTCGCTGCATGGCACATGAACTGGAATGGGGCGGGACTCTTCTACCTTTCGCTGCGGTCGCATGAGTTCGCTGTTGGCCAACGAAGAATCCGTCTGTACGATTAACAATCAAGTTCACCGCAATTGCGAAACGAAGGCTGCTTGCATGTCGACGCACCCAACCCTGTCTGAAAAAAGGCGATGATATCGTGAAAAAAATCTTGCTTCTTTTGCTAGCAATAAGTGCCGGTAGTGCAAATGCCGAAGGCCTTCTGGATAACCTGAAGAAGGGCGCAGGCAAAGTCGGCGAAGTCGGCAAAAAAGGTGTTGATGCAGTTGATAACGCCATCGGATCGACCAGCGAGCTGGTCAAAGACGAAGAGACACCGGAGGCGACCAGAACCAAACTCGACCGTATGACAGATGAGGTTCTAGCCCGTTTGATTGACGAGAACCCGGAGGCTGCCCGGGCATTGGAGATGAGTGCCGGGTATGCTGCTTTCGATATGCGGCGAATTTCCATATTTCCGCTCTCTGCCGGATATGGCCGCGGGGTTGCCGTGTCTCTTCCGGAAGGGGCCCACACTTACATGCAAATGGGGACCGGAGGAGCCGGTGCCGCATTCGGAATTGGCGGCTTTGAATCCCAGTTCGTCATCATGTTCGAGACGCCAGTCGATTTCCAGCGCTTTGTAGAAAACGGATATGATGCTTCGGCAGATGCGGGCGCAATGCAAGGCAACGAACGAACGACGGCTGAAGTCAGTTTCTCAAATGGGCGGATGTTCTTCGTACTGAGCAAGACAGGGTGGCGCGTTAACGCAAATGCTTCAGGCACGAAATATTGGAAAGACAAAGATCTCAATTGAGCACGGGCTCCAAACTCAGATCATGATTGCTGCACCTGCGAGTCCCACAGCCGGAGCACTTCTGGTATTGGTTCAATTTAGGGTTCAGACCCATTGATTTCCGCAGAACTACCTGTTTCACGGTTCGAACAACGAGCAGTGAACATGTCTGATCTCTACTGGCTGACAGACGCGCAGATGGCACGTCAGGAACCCTAATTCCCCAAATCCCATGGTCGGCCACGTGTTGATGACAGACGTGTGCCGAGTGGTTTTATCTTCATCAATCGTAATGGCTTACGATGGCGTGATGCGCCCAAAGGATATGGCCACATAAGACGCTATATAACCGCTGGAAACGGTGGAGCGACAAATGTGTCTTTGCCCCAATCATGATAGGGCTGGCCGTCGAACACGGAACTTCATGCCACTTGCAACGGCCAGGGACGGCCCATCAGCTTCTTTGTCACCGCTGGGCAGGTCAGCGATTACATCGGCGCACGGGCACTGCTGAGCAGCTTGCCATAGGTCGAATGGTTCCTTGGGGCTCGCGGCTATGACGCTGACTGGTTCCGAGAAGCCCTGCAAGACAAGGGCAAAAAGCCATGTACCCCAGATCGAAAGTCCCGCTCTAAAGCTGTGCTATGCAACAAGCACCGGTACAAACGGCATAACCCCATCGAGATCATGTTCGGCAGGCTCAAGGATTGGCGACGCGTCGCAACCCGATACGACGGAAGTCCCAAGGTCTTCCTGTCAGGAGTCGCACTCGCCGCAACGGTTATCTATTGCTTATGAGACCTGAGCCTTAGAAAAATACGCTTTGAATGCCGGCTATGGCTGACAATCAACATATTGAGTTTATTGAAAATATGATAACAGTGAACTCGGCAATATGAGAGGGCACGATGAACTCATTGACCAGAATAACAAGAGGGATAGGCGTCGCGCTCAAGGATGGCAGGGTCAAGAGCATTCTAGCTTTTACCGTTGGCATGATCTTTTGGGCATCAGCTTTTTACCACTACGTCGAGGGATGGAGCTGGTTGGACTCAGCCTATTTTTCAGTCGTGACGATTTCGACAGTCGGGTTTGGTGATTTTTCACCGGAAACTGCCGCGGGCAAGATTTTTACGATGATATACATCATCGTCGGTCTTGGAGTTTTCGTGACAGCAGCGACTACAGTTGCGGACGCAATCCTCTCTCAAAGCGACGACGATTCAGGCAAGTAGGTAACATCATTTTCTAGCGTGAAAATAGCTGCGGCCAGCGTGTTGTCGTCACGTTGTGAATTTTGCGCTCTGGGTTTTTAACTATATTTCAGACAGATGGGCTCTGTCTGGCACTGAAAAAATATATACATCGTGTTTTTTGAGTGTAACATTCTCCAAACACAACTTTGGAGGGATGGAATGGAAAAGACCCAGGATGCCAAGATCGTCGATCTCGCAATACGATTACTTTTCCTCGGGCTTTTCCTTTACAGCGCGCTGGTTATGGTCGCCCCACTTGCTAGTGTGGTCATTTGGGCGACAATTCTCTGCGTTGCGCTGTACCCAATATTCGACTGGCTTCAAAGCAAGTTGGGAGGGCGCAAATCAATAGCCACGACGATCATAGTTTTGTTGGGTTTGGTACTGACATTAGGTCCGATTGCAACCGCAGTCTCGGGAGCGGCCGAGCTTGGATCGGAATTTGCTGAACAGGCCAACAGCGGAGAATTGAAAATTCCGCCCGCCCCAGAAGGCATCAAGGAATTGCCGTTGGTCGGAAGCAAGATCGCAGACGTCTGGACCATGTTTGAACGGAACCTTGATGGTGCACTTGCGAAGTACGGGGCGCAAATTCTGGAGATTACCAAGTCACTCTTCGGGAAGGTTCTGGGAATAGGTATTGGCCTGCTTGGGCTTGCGCTATCCGTGATAATCATGGGTGCGCTTTTCAGCCCCGGCCCACAATTGGTCCAAGGGCTTCAGAGGTTTGCCAATCGCGTGTTTGCACCACGCGGCGGTGAATTTATCAATCTGGCCGGCGCCACGATCCGCAATGTGACCAAGGGCGTGATTGGGGTTGCCGCTATCCAAGCCTTTGTTGTTTGGGTTTTGTTAGCGGTTTTTGGAATATCATCAGCCGCGACGCTCGCTTTCGTTTGCCTGATATTGTCGATTATTCAGATTGGGCCGGGCTTGGTTCTGCTCCCCGTGATTATATACGCTTGGAGTACTATGTCCGGAGGAGTGGCCTTGGTTTTCACTGTCCTTGCTGTCCCGACAATGATCATGGACAGTTTCCTACGCCCGGTGTTTATCTCCAAGGGTTTGGAAACACCCATGCTGGTTATTCTCATCGGTGTCCTTGGTGGCATGATGGCCTATGGCCTGATAGGCATTTTCATGGGGCCGGTATTGTTCGCGGTTTTCTATGAATTGTTCAAGGTCTGGATCGACGCTTCGCCCGAGACCGCAGAGACTGCCGACGGAGCAGCGGAATGAGAAAAACGATTTGGATCACATTCGCGATCATTCTCGTTTTTCTTATCTGGTATCTAGTGGCAGATCGGAAAACACCGTTCACGGGCAATGCGAGAGTAAAGGCCGTCGCCACACAAATTGTTCCACAGGTGACCGGAACCGTCACCGAAGTCCTGGTGGAAAACGGTCAGATCGTAACCGCAGGTGACGTCCTTGTACGGATTGACAGACGGCCATACGAGATCGACCGGGCCAAGGCGGAAGCTGATCTTGAAGCCGCAACACAAGAGGTCGGGGCGTCGTCCGCAGAGGTAAGTGCCGCTCAAGCAAAACTGGCCCGCGCGCAAAGTGATCTGGATACGATCCGCCTTCAGACTGAACGCGTTTTTGCACTCGAAAAGAAAGGTTTGATAGCCGTTTCCCGCGCCGACGATGCACGCGGGCAATTGGCCGAGTCGGAGGCCAACCTGGAAAATGCCAAGGCCGATCTTGAAAAGGCCAAGCAGAGGCTAGGCGATGAAGGACTGGAAAATCCGAAAATTCAGCGGGCGCTGGCGGCCTTGGCTGATGCGGAACTAGACCTTGAATGGACAGAGCTGCGAGCTCCTGCAACGGGTGTGATTTCAAACTTGGTGATTGCGCCGGGAACTTACGCGCGTTCTGGTCAGGACCTTTTGACTTTCCTGGATGCAACGGATGTCTGGATCGAGGCCTATTTTACCGAAAACAACCTTGGCAGGGCAGCTGTGGGCTCGCCTGTAGACGTTGTACTGGACATGCACCCGGGCCAGATTATTCCCGGCGTCATCGAGAGCTTTAGTGCCGCAGTGTCTTTAAGTGGTGGGGACGAGCCAGGCCAACTGGCAAGCCCTCCAAGCACCAAAGGGTTTTTACGTGAACCAGAGCGGTTCCCGGTGCGGATCGTTTTGCCGGGGTATGAAGCCGGGAGCACCGAGGACGACCTTCGTTTTCAGTTGAACGGGCAAGCTGATGTCATCATGTACCTCAGTGAAAATTCCTTATTGAATCTTGTTGGCCGCACGTACATTCGCGCGGTTTCTGTTCTGTCTTATGCGTATTGAAGACCGTCACTCAATTCTTCGGTTAGCTATTGGCGTCACCGGTTTATTTTCGCTGGGTTTACTTCTGGGTTGGCCGCTTGCTGTTGTAGGCGCTGTGTTTGCAGCCCTGTTCCTTCAGGCACCTGCGGCTTTGCCGTTAGCGGCGTTTGGCAAGCTGTTCATGTTTTCGATTGGGCTGATGTTCATCTCGTTTCTGCTGTCATCGATCTTCGCCCCTTACCCGGTTGTTTTTCTGATTATGGTCGCCATCGGAATAGTCCTGTCATTTGTGTGGTCCGTCTCTGGCGCGGGGGTTTTACCCGGTGTTATCGCGTTAATGGGTGCCTTGATGATCCCGAACCTCGTGCTGCAATCTCAGGATTTGGCCTTGGTGTTGGTGTTCTGGATCCCATTGAATTTGTTATTTGCAGGTTTTGCATCGACGTTAATGTTTGTACTCATACCTGCGCAGCCGCCGGCTGATGCAAAGCCCAAAGGTACGCCAAAGCAGGACTTTGATCCGCAAAGGCGCATTGTTAGAATGTCCTTGGTCACGGTTCCATTTGCATTGGCATTCTTCGTTTCCGGGGCTTCGGCCTTACTTGTGTTGTTTTTTGTTGCGCTTCTAAGCCAACAGCTTGCAGCGATGCCCGCGGCGGGAAAAACTGTTGCGAAGGCCATGTTAACTGCAAATCTGCTTGGCGCTGCGGTATCCATTATCTGCTATGAGATTAACGTCATCGCTCCGATTATCCTTACTCCAATCCTTCTGTGCTTTTTCTTCTGTCTGACCCTCGGCACGCTCGGGAAATCCCAGGTTCCATTGGCCGCCGCCGCAGGATCGGCCATTACAACAGCTTTGATCGTGTATGGCGGGTCAATTGCACCTTTCTCAGACGAAGCGGACGTCAAAAGTATTACACGTGTTTTGCAAGTCGCCAGCGCGGCAATCTTTGTGATAGTCGCATATATAGTGGTCGATGAGTTCTGGCCGGAAAGAAAACGACAAAGTGTTTATTGATAGTTCAATACTTACGAATGGACCAATTTCGTCTACTTGAGTGCCGAGCGGACAGGAGGGAGGGATTGACGGCGGAGACCCGCAATCGACAATTCCCGTACAGTGTTGCAGATCAATTCACAACTAGAGCAACCTCAGTGGTATAGTTTGATTGCAGATGGATGCCGGTTGGAGTGCTTGCCAATTGTAGGAAGATCAATCTGCTTGCGCAAAAGCTCTTGACTGAGACAGAACCGTTACCGAAGTTCTGACCCCAGTGTTGAATAGACCTTATGACGCCGATGTAAACTCTCAATCAGTATGCGCTCGTAATGCGCGGGGCATATCAGGCTTGTGCAGCAATAAACGTCAGTGACGAACTTCTGAGTGATTCCTTCAGAGAGGAAACTCCTCAGGTTGCGAAGAAATCGCGCAGGACTTCGTTAAACATCCCGGGCTTCTCCAAATGGGTGGCATGTGCACAATCAGGTATGACCGCAAGGTTGGCGTCAGGAATGGATTGCCATAATTGTTCGGTTTGGCTCCATGGATAAGTACGATCCCGGTCGCCCCAGATCACCAGTGTTCGGGATTTGATACCCGCCAAGCGTTCCGCACCACTCCAGCCTTCCATCGCGTCGAGCCCAGTTAGCATGGCTTGCAGGCTGCATTGCTCCGCGATTGCAGCACAACCCTCATAGGCCGCAGCATTCTCGCGCTCCAGAAACCAGGTTGCCGCAATGCGTCTGGCCGTGGCCCTTGGTCCGTCTGTTTTGACCCTATGCCTTGAGGTGCTGATCGTCTCGAACCGCCCGGGCAAAACCCCCATGGTGCCAGTGCCATAGAGCACCAAACGGTCAATGCGTTCGGGTGCGCGGGCGACCATTTCCTGTACGATCATCCCGCCCATCGAGTGGCCGATCAGGTGGAACCTTTGGATGCCTCTTGCCAACAATTCTTCCAGCGCCCACTCGGCGAAGCCCGCAATGCTACCGAAGGTTTCGAGCTGCGCATTCTGACCAAATCCCGGCAAGTCCAGGGCGATGGCGCCGAATTTTGCCAGAGCTTCGGCCTGCCCCTGCCATTGCCGACTGCCGCCCAAAAACCCATGGACAAATACAATCGGTGTCATTTGCGCCCGCCCTGCACGATACGATCAAGGATCATTGCACAGAACAGAATCGAGAAACCGGCGAGAATACCCTGGCCCACATTGGCATATTGCAACGCTTCCAGCACGTCTTCGCCCAGTCCTTTGGCCCCGATCAGCGAAGCGACGACGACCATCGCCAGTGACAGCATAATCGTTTGGTTGATCCCTGCCCGGATCGACGGGCTTGCCAGTGGCAAATCGACCTTGGTGAGCAGGTACCACTTGTTGGCACCAAAGCTGATCGCCGCTTCGCGCACGCTTTCGGGCACACCACGCAGGCCAAGAACCGTCAGGCGCACGACCGGCGTGCCGCCAAAGATCATCGTGACAACAACAGCCGCTGGTTTGCCCACGCCAAAGAACGCGATCACGGGTACCATGAAGACAAAGGCGGGCATAGTTTGCATGAAATCCATGATCGGCTGAATAAAGGCGTAAAACCGTGGGCGGCGGGCGGCGAACATGCCCAGCGGAATACCGATCACGATCGACAGGCATGCCGCTGTACCCAACAATGCCAGCGTGGTCATAGCTCCTTCCCAGAAACCCAGAAGGCCCATATAGGCCAGAAATGCCCCCGAATAGATCGCCGTGCTGATGCCTGCCGTCAACCAGGTCAGCAATATGATCAGGCTGGCGATCACGATCCATGGCGTCTGGACCAGAATGACTTCGAGCGCGTCTAGCAGCGCGCGGATGCCAAATGTCAGCCCGTCAAAGAAGGCCACACTATTGCGAACGCACCACGCGATGAACTCTTCCACCCAGGTGATACTGGTCAGGCGGATGTTCGGATCTGTGGGAAACTGGCTGAGTAGCGAAAACCGGCCGGGAAAACTATAATGCATCATAGCGGCTGTCACGATCAGCACCATGAAGATCGCGCTGAACACGATTTGTGACACCGGCATGGCTGAGCGGATCGAGCGATCCGACAACCAGTCAGAAAACCGGGCCTCAAGCGCCCAGTTGGCTACCTGTGACTGCACCGCTTTCACGATGATCAAGATGACAAGGCCCGTTAAAACAATAGTGGGGCCTTCGGCGGCCAACGCCTCGGCCTCTGCTCGGATCCCACCAATGTTTTCCTCAAGCGATTCTACGGTACGGCGATAGACATCGATCTTGTCCGAGTTGTTCTCGATCGCTGCGGCGAGCTGCTGGCGGCGCAATTCCAGCGTTCCTTCGATCGAGGCGATGCGCTCCATGGCATCGGCTGCAAGGTCGCCGAACAGTCCACGGGCGATCTGCACGAAAGCGATCGTTTCGAGGATCAGAAAGGGCAGCGCCCATGACCATAACCCGCGTGCGCCAAACCACACCGGGCCAAATAGCCCTGCCATCAGGTTGAAGGTTGGCGTGAATCGGGACGAGGCACCAATCTTGTCGAAATTGCGGATGTAATAGTCAGGGCTGGTGCGCACAAAGGAGCGGATGTTTTCGCGCCGCTCTTCAGCATAGGCCAGCGCAGCATCGCTTTCGGTATCTTCCAGTGGATTAACATCAGAGGTGTTCATGACACTTCGGTCCCTTCGATCACGGTGCGCAGCAGATCGGCGCGGGTAATCACGCCAATATCCACGCCACCGTCTTCGACCAGAATGGCGCTGCTGTTGTCGATCGCCAGATTAATGAGCGTGCTCAGGTTTTCTCCCTCATTGACGCGTGGCGCATCAGATGACAGGGGCCCATGGGCCTCGATATGTTCAGGGATGGGCCGCATGACTGCATGGGCGCGCACCACTTTGAGCCGTGAAATGCCCGCAACAAAATCGGCGACATAATCATCGGCGGGGTTCATCACGATGTCTTCGGCTGTTCCTATCTGCACCACCTTGCCATCGCGCATGATTGCGATCCGATTGCCGATGCGGACCGCCTCATCCAGGTCGTGGGTGATGAAGATCGTTGTCTTTTTGAGGATCTTGCTTAACCGGATGAATTCATCCTGCAACTGCCGCCGGATCAGCGGATCAAGCGCCGAGAATGGTTCATCCATCAACAACACGTCCGGGTTGGCCGCCAGTGCGCGGGCCAAACCCACACGTTGCTGCATGCCGCCTGACAGCTCGTGCGCGAATTTCGATCCCCAGGCACCAAGCTCGACAATGTCCAGAATGGCGGCGGCCTGGCGCATCCGCTCATTCTTGCTGACTTGACGGATTTCCAGCGGCATCGCGACGTTATCCAGCACCGACCGGTGCGGCATGAGCGCGAAGTTCTGAAACACCATGCCGATCTTGTTGTTGCGAAATTGCTGCAGCTCCTTTGGCCCCAGCGCCATCACGTCGGTGCCCTCTATCTCGATCTTGCCATCTGTCGGCTCAAGCAATCGATTGAAATGGCGGACCAAAGTGGATTTGCCGCTGCCGGAAAGACCCATGATGCAGAAAATCTCACCCCGGTTGACCGACAGGCTGACATCCGCGACGCCAACAACACAATTGTATTCGGCCAGAACCTGGGCCTTACTCAGCCCCTGGTCGCGGATCGCTTGCAGCGCGACCTCAGGTCGGGTTCCGAAGATCTTCCAGACATTCGAAATCTCGATAACGGTATCGTTGCTCATGGGCCCTCCAGAGGTCTGCGCTTGGGTGGCGCCGCCAGCCGGCACCACCCTGTAGTTTCTGGAAGCGGGATCAGAGGCCCAACCAAGCGTCCACACGATCGGGGTTGGCCTCGACCCATTCACGGGCAACCTCTGCCGGATCGCGGCCTTTGCCGCTGATCTCATAGGCGAACTCGCTGACGTCATCTGACGTCAATGCAAAGTTCGCGAAGAAATCGGCAATCGCCGGAGAGCGATCCGGAAGGGTATTGGACCATGCGATCTGAACGTTCTTCAGCGCGTCTTTGGTGGCGACACTGGAATTGGTGTACCAATCCGGGTCGTCAGAGGGCTGAACCATCACGTATTTTTCCGGATCAAATGTCGGCTCACTCAGCATCTGAACGTCGAACATGTACCAGACTGCGTGCGGCTTGTAGCAATAGAAGGCATAGCCTTCGCCTTTGGCGATGCTGTCCTTGATCCGCGCGGTCTTTACGCTTTCCTCTGCGCGCACCGGCTCGATGAAATCAAGCAAGCCATAGTCCCGCGTCTTGACCTCATTCACATTGGCCGAAGCCCAGCCCGGCGCGCCGATCCACATCTCACCCTTGCCATTGCCGTCGCTATCCATCAGCGCGGCGACATCCGGGCGCCCCAGATCGGCTATGTCGGTGATGTTGTTGGCCTCGCCAAAGTCCTTGCTGACGCAAAAACCCTGATTGCCCTCATAGGGGTTCGAGGACAGGGTAACCGTACCCGCCTCATCGACATATTTCTTGGTAAAGCTCTCCTGATTGGGCAGCCAGACATCGGGATGCACGTCGATGTCGCCCTTGCCCTGGTCCATCGCCTGAAAGATCGTGGCGTTGTTTCCCGGCACAAACTCAACCTTCCCACCAACGCGCATCTCCACAACAGCACCCAGCAGATGTGCAATGGCCTGTGCTCCGGTCCAAGATGGCACACCGATCTTGACCTCTTCGGCGGCGAGAGCGGGCATCGCATAGATGCCGACCGCAGCCGCGAGGCCCAGCGATTTCAGTTTGGTTCTCATGATAGTCTCCTCTGTTGAATTGCGCCCTATTTTGGCGTCGTTTTATCGGTCGTTCGATTTCCCCATCGCGCGATAGGTTCGTGCCAACTTGCCTCGTGCTGCAACTGCGGACAGAAGGCTGACATCGAGACAAACCGTCAGACCCTGTCTGGAAGTGTAGTTCAGGAGGTTTGAAAAGAGCCAATTCGAACATTTCATCAAACTATTCTTTTTATGCATAGTTATGGCTATATTTGGCCAATGCCCCCTTTTAGATTTAGGATCATCCATTGGATTTGAACTGGCTGCGCGATTTCGAATGCCTCGCCCGGACCTTGAACTTCACCCGTGCGTCCGATGAACGTAACATCACACAATCCGCGTTCAGTCGTAGAATCAAAGCGTTAGAAAGTTGGGTTGGGTTGCCACTGGTCAACCGCGCTACCTATCCGGTTCAATTGACAGAGGCAGGTCAACAGTTCCTGCCGGTCGCGCTGGCGGCGATCTCGCAGCTCTCGGAAGCACGTCAGTCGCTGCGGGATGCCGACCGGGGTGATAGTCGTTTCATTCGATTTTCGGTGCTTCACACGATTGCGGTCAATTTTCTGGCAACTCGGATCGAAGAGTTGCAACTGCAAATCCCCGATCTGCGCACTCGTGTACTGTCTGATTCCTTAAGCACCTGCTGCGATCTTCTGGTCGAGGGCGCAGTGGATATCCTATTGTGCTATTACCACCACTCAGTCTCGCCAATGATCGATGAAGGCGCCTTTGCGCGAAAGGACCTATTGAAGGATCGCCTATTACCCGTGGCCGCTGCTGAACCAGCACGGGCTATGGGCTGGGACCTGGCCAAACAGGATCGTCCGCCAATTCCCTATCTGGCTTATGACCGTTCATCGTTTCTGGGCATGGTTGTTGAAAACACTGTAGACCGGAAACCGCTGAATGCCGAGACGATCTATGTCGATAGTCTGGTCGAGACGATCAAACGGCGTCTGATGACAGGAAGCGGCTTCGCCTGGATGCCTGAGACCGCGATTTCAGCAGAACTTGATGATGGATTGCTGGTACCGATTGGCGATGATGCATGGAGCGCTACGCTAACGATTTCTGCCTTTTCCAATCCGGCGGCCTTTGATCAGATCGCGCACCAGTTGTGGGATCGTCTGTGAGCCATCAAAGCCGTTTTGAAGTGCTTGCCGCCCCCAACAGAAGTCGCGCCCGCTACTCTGTCTCGCCTAAGTGACCTGTTTGAGAAAACTCGATCATCGCGCGAACCAGAAGGTCGATCGTATCGATGGCATTGGCCTCTGCGGCAACGCTGTCGGCGATGAGCGAGAATTCCGAACAGGCCACGCATTGTAGGTCTGCCCCTGCTGCGGCAAGTTCCTTTGATGCCGCGCGCAGAGTTTCGCGCGCCTCAACACAGGGGCCGTCAATCTTAATCTTGCGGATTGCCGCCAGCATCGGATCATCGTCGGCGGGCCAGACGACCGATAGCCCCCGCACGCGCAATGCCGTTTCGATAAGACGGGTGCGGCGCATTGCGGGCGAGGCAAGCATACCGACACACCCACCCGATCCAATCGCCTTGGTGGCATGGTCTGCGGTTAGCTCAACCATGTTCAACAGCGGTATGTCCACTGCATCTGTGATCGCTTTAGCATAGTGATGCGCAGTGTTGCAGGGCATGGCCAGCGCCAAAGCTCCGAAATCCTGAAGGCGACGTGCCATTGCGGCAAGCGTCGGTCCCGGATCTTCGCCCGCGCCCTCGATCAGATGGGCAATCCGCGACGGCACCTGGGGGTTCATATCGATCAAAAGCGGAATGTGGTCGCGGTCATCGCTCGCTGGCACTGCCTCCACCAGCTTGCGCTGGAGGAGGCTGGTCGCCTCGGGCCCCATGCCACCAAGGATGCCAATCGGTCGCAGCATCATGGCTCAGACCGACACCCATCGGTTTTGGTGATCAAAAGCGAAGTCATAACCGCCGAGAGCCGCCGCGCCGCCAGTGTGCAGGAAAACGACCCGTTGATCTTTGAACTCACCCTTGCGTGCAAGATCGATCAGGCCCGCGGCACCCTTTGCCGAATAACACGGATCCAGAAGGATACCTTCCAGTTCGGCAAACATCTGGATCGCCTCTATGCCACTTGCAGTCGGCAGGCCATAACCCTCGCCCACATAGTCGGTATTGGCCATCACGTCTTCGCGCTTGACCACACCCGCGCAGCCCAGTTTATCAGCTGTTTTGCAAGAGAGGTCATAGACCATCTGTTCCTGCTTGGGCTGTGGTGCCCTTGTGCCTATGCCCAGCACGGGCACCTGCGCATTCATGGCGCACATTCCAGTGACCAGCCCGGCCTGAGTTCCCGAAGATCCGGTTGCATGCACCAATCGATCAATTTTCAGACCGCTGTCATTGGCCTGACCCAAAAGCTCAAATGCTGCGTTCACATAACCAAGGGCGCCGGTCGGGTTCGAGCCGCCACCGGGAATGACATAGACATTATGTCCCTCTGCCCGTTTCTTGTCGGCGGCTTTCTCCATCTCACCCGGCATGTCGTGGCCACCGGGAAACTTTTCCGTGGTCGCGCCATGCAGATGGTCAAGCAACACATTGCCATTGTTGTTGTAGTTGGCATCGTCATAGCCAGTGCGATCTTCCAGAAGGATGTGACAATCAAGCCCCAACTTGGCGGCAAACGCTGCGGTCTGGCGACCGTGATTGGTTTGCGTGGCCCCCTGTGTCATTACCATATCTGCTCCCTGCGCTTCAGCCTCGGCCATCAGGAATTCAAGCTTGCGGGTCTTGTTGCCCCCGGTCGACATGCCGGTGCAATCGTCGCGTTTGATCCAGATTTCGACCCCCAGCTCTTTTGACAGCCGTGTCATCGGTTCAAGCGGCGTAGGAAGATGGGCAAGATGCAGGCGAGGGAAGCGGGCAAGATGCATGGGATAGCTCCTAATATTGATTTTCGTCAACTTATCTCGCACGCAACGCCATTTGCTAATGCGAAATTTGACACCTACATTGCAAATATTGCATATTAAAACGAACTGCGTTATCTGCAATTCATGCGTCTTGAATGGATCGATGACATATTGGCCGTGCTTGATAGCGGCTCTCTGGCCCGCGCTGCCGAAAAGCGCTTGCTGACTCAGTCCGCCTTTACCCGCCGGGTGCGACTTATCGAAGACAATATTGGTGCGACGCTTTTCGACCGCCGCCGCAAACCTGTATCACTGATGCCAGGTGTGCAGGCACTGGAACTTGAACTGCGTGAACTCAGCACGCGTTTACACAAACTGCGACATACCTTGAAGACTGAGAGCGATCAGGCGGGCAAATCATTGTCCTTTGTTTGTCAACATGCACTCACTACAACCGTTTCGCCCAAGGTTGTCCGCGCTCTGACGCAAGATCGCGAAACCTCGGTACGCGTGCGTTCGGGGAATCAGGACGAATGTTTGCTGCAACTGATCTCGAAAGAGGTTGATTTTGCTATCATGTACGCGGTCCCAGATGACAGAATGCCCGAACCTGGAAACGCGTTTGAGGCCAAGACAATTGGGACGGATACCCTGATCCCGGTCTGTGCGCCTGCGTTGCGCACTAAAGCAACTGATGCAGAAATTCCAACGATCAGCTACCCGCCCGAAGTCTTTCTTGGGCAGGTTTTTTCTCGGATGATCGCGCCGCGTTTGCCCAAAGGTACGAACGCCTTGACCAGGGCCGAAACTGCCCTGACGCTGGCTGTGCTGCAATACGCCGTGGATGAAATCGGTGTTGCCTGGTTGCCCCACTCTCTGGTTGCAGCCCACCTTGCAGAGGGTAAGCTTTCGCGCGTTGACGATGTGCTGCCAGCACAGGCCCTGGCAATCAGGATGGTCCGTTTAGCAGAAGCTCAACCAGAGTATGGTGAAAAGTTATGGAAGAAGCTTGAACCAGTTGCAGCTTCTAGCTTTCCCACAGTATCTACCTGACCACGCAGCAAGCCGTATTTGAACTGGTCAACCTTGGCAACCAATGCCCGCGAGTCAGAGGGCGTTGCTACTTCATAGCAGCGTTGGTGAAAAGCGCTTTTAGGCTTCCCTTAATGGTATTTTCTCGGCTTCAAACTGCTCCGCAGTTAAATCACTGGAGTTCGTAAATACAATTGCATTGCTGGCAGTCAAATCTAAAATCATAATCTATCAGCCTTCAGCTTTCATTTCCGTTCATTGAGTTGATCAAAATAGTCACAGCGCCCTAAATAGTGATCTCGTCGATGAGGTGACTCATTTGGAGTTTCTGCAATAAGCCGCCGGTCATCTTCATTGCAGTGATGTGATCCAACTTTTAATTGATTTAGATAATACGTAACTGACCCGCCGTAGTAGTTGGAGACACTTGATAGGCCCTTTCGATCTCTCCACTCGGAAGCTGCTTCATATTCTGGGAAGTAGCTTAAGAAGCACTCTCCACCGAGAAATTCATCGGCATTGTATAGTATGACGCAGGTTACCTTTCGGCCAAGCACTAGGTAGCTCAACAATTCAGGTTCCGCTTCGTACCCCCACTGACGAACTCGTATGACCTTCTTTTCCGCTCCATCTTGTTCGAGATGTAACAGCAGCTGTCCTTCAGAAGTTACACCAATCACAGTACCTTCGACCCTAGGCAATTGTCTTGCTCTGGCTTCAAGTTCAGGAGTTACAGCATGCAGTTTTAGTGAAGAGTTAAACAGACTAAGCACTATCGCCAGTAATGCAATTAGAACCAAGTTATTCAATCTAGTGTTGATCTCCGGAATTCCCAAATCATCCTGGTGGTGATCGT
Organism: Ruegeria hyattellae; assembly: GCF_041537925.1. Classification (NCBI taxonomy): domain Bacteria; kingdom Pseudomonadati; phylum Pseudomonadota; class Alphaproteobacteria; order Rhodobacterales; family Roseobacteraceae; genus Ruegeria; species Ruegeria hyattellae. The sequence goes on from NZ_JBGOSH010000003.1 coordinate 267,645, forward strand.
CATGCTATCTCGGCTTCGCTGCCAAGCAAGTTAATTTCATTTTCGTCGCAAACAGCCTAACTAGTAGTTGGGATGGAGCTCGCGGCGCAGTCAACGAGAACAGATGATCGCGAAGGTTAGGGGACTTTCTATGCAGACTTGTCGCAACATGTAGCGCGCTGCCCTCACCACTTGGTTGCCCAATACGCGATCGTTGCGTTTCCGCCACGCCACCGAATGTCTTCCGCTTGCTTCCATCGCCATCACGCCAACGCAAAGAGCCACTCGAAGATGGTGTCTAATGTGTTGTTATTGTGTTTTAAATATTGATTGCATGAGCAGGGTATGAACCTACGACCGTTAGGTTTTGAGGTTGAAATCTGATAGCTCATGCGTAATCCTCTCAGGGAGTAACGTCGAAAAAACCCTATAGGATGATTAACATCAAATTATTTCTTCCTTTAGCTGTATATCTAGCCTGCTCATTTGGCTCTGCGGTTCATGCAGATCGGTATGCCCCCGCGCCGCCTGCCGATCACAGTCAGCCTTGGTGCGGGGGCGATATCCACATATCGAGGGCCGACACAATTCCATATCCTGAGGGCGGCATTGTTCAGGTCGGCCCCTATTTCTTTCGTGCCTGCCGAAGCAATCTGGCAGCAGCTCCCGATGGAAAGCGGGCGATACGGTTCTACTACAACCCGCGACGGGTAGACGGGCTGAGCTTCGACAAGGCTATGGTTGGGCTAATGATCAATGGCCTTTTCACGTGGGGAAAAAATTTTAACCCCTACGCTGAGCGCAGTAAATCTGTTGGATATAAGACAATCGGTAACGTCGAATACGAACTGCGGCAGTATTCAAGACCAAATGACGATACTTGGATAGGTCGCAAGTTCCTTGTTTACACCCCGAGTTCAGCTGCCGATCCCATCCCCCAACACGTCGTTGTCTGCTACAAAGAATTCGAGCGCCATCCAGCCGAATCCATGAACTGCTTCCTTCAAGTCGGTTACGATCAGATCTGGGGAAATCTGTTGTTTATTGGCGGCGGCCCGAATCTGAAACCCATCCCGCTTGAAGACTTTCCCAAATACGCTGAGGACATCTATCGAATACTTGAGACGGCGGACGTAACTGAGCGGGTCGAGAATGGCACAATTGATCTTCCGCGTTTGGATTGATCTTTGTTGCGTTTCCGCCACGGTTCCAACTGGCTCTGCTTGCTTCCACAGTGCTTCCAGTGCCGTCGTGCCAACGCGAAGAGCCGCCCTTGGGCGGTGCGTAATGCGTTGTTATTGTATTGTTTATTTTGGTTGCGGGAGTAGGATTTGAACCTACGACCTTCAGGTTATGAGCCTGACGAGCTACCGGGCTGCTCCATCCCGCGACACTTTATGTGACCTATCGCTTACGCTACTTGAGGTCTTTGATTGGTCTACCGGCTGTTGGGCTGGTTGAGACCATTCGTTGACCTATTGCTTGCGCTCTTTGAGGTCTGGGTCGCATACTGTTTGATCGTTTTGAGAGAGTGTTTTGAGTTTTTACCAGGTTTGGCGATGACCTACTCTCCCACGTCTTGAGACGCAGTACCATTGGCGCTTCGGTGCTTAACTTCCGGGTTCGGGAAGGGACCGGGTGTTTCACGCGTGCTATGATCACCAAACCGGGAAAAAACTCGTCGCTCTTTTTGCTCTGCAAAAAGGCGACGGGCAGGAGGCAGCGTATTCGCGAAGCGGATGCGCGTTCCTGCACGGTTGTATAATCAATCAACATCGCTGCTTGATGCAACGAAGTTATCCTTGGTCTAAGAAGTGTATGCTTTTGATTTGGCCTACCGCTTCGTTACTTGAGGCGGTGGGTTTGTCTTTCCATTACTGGATCAAATCAAGCCTATCGGGCGATTAGTACCGGTCAACTGAACGCATTGCTGCGCTTACATCTCCGGCCTATTGACGTGGTGGTCTACCACGGCCCTCAGGGAGACCTTGTTTTGAGGGGGGCTTCCCGCTTAGATGCCTTCAGCGGTTATCCTGTCCGATCATAGCTACCCTGCACTGCTGCTGGCGCAACAACAGGTCCACCAGTGGATCGTTCACCCCGGTCCTCTCGTACTAGGGGCAACTCCTCTCAAGTCTCCTACACCCACGGCAGATAGGGACCGAACTGTCTCACGACGTTCTAAACCCAGCTCACGTACCTCTTTAAACGGCGAACAGCCGTACCCTTGGGACCTGCTCCAGCCCCAGGATGAGATGAGCCGACATCGAGGTGCCAAACACTGCCGTCGATATGGACTCTTGGGCAGTATCAGCCTGTTATCCCCGGCGTACCTTTTATCCGTTGAGCGATGGCCCTTCCACTCGGGACCACCGGATCACTATGGCCGTCTTTCGACTCTGCTCGACTTGTCAGTCTCGCAGTCAGGCTGGCTTCTGCCATTGCACTCAACGAGCGATTTCCGACCGCTCTGAGCCAACCTTCGCGCGCCTCCGTTACGCTTTAGGAGGCGACCGCCCCAGTCAAACTACCCGCCACGCAGGGTCCCGGATCCGGATAACGGACCGCGGTTAGACATCAAGAGTGCGAAGGGTGGTATCTCAAGGGAGGCTCCACCGCGACTGGCGTCACGGTTTCAAAGCCCACCACCTATCCTGCACATCACAATCCTGATGCCAGTGCGAAGCTGTAGTAAAGGTGCACGGGGTCTTTCCGTCTAACCGCGGGAAGCCTGCATCTTGACAGGCAATTCAATTTCGCTGAGTCGATGTTGGAGACAGCGGGGAAGTCGTTACGCCATTCGTGCAGGTCGGAACTTACCCGACAAGGAATTTCGCTACCTTAGGACCGTTATAGTTACGGCCGCCGTTTACCTGGGCTTCAATTCAAGGCTCTCACCTCTCCTTTTAACCTTCAGGCACCGGGCAGGCGTCAGACCCTATACGTCGTCTTGCGACTTCGCAGAGCCCTGTGTTTTTAATAAACAGTCGCCACCCCCTGGTTTGTGCCCCCAGCCCCTAGTTGCCTAGGAACCGGGCCTCCTTCTCGCGAACTTACGGAGGTATTTTGCCGAGTTCCTTCAACATCGTTCTCTCAAGCGCCTTGGTATTCTCTACCAGTCCACCTGTGTCGGTTTAGGGTACGGTCTGATAGGAGGGCTATTTCCAGGAACCTCTCAGCAGCCCATTCAATCCGATAAGGATGAACTACCTCCGAGATCCGTCACCACTCCACGGCCTAGGAATATTAACCTAGTTCCCATCGCCTACGCCTTTCGGCCTCGGCTTAGGGGCCGGCTTACCCTGCTCAGATTAGCTTTAAGCAGGAACCCTTGGACTTTCGGCGAGAGTGTCTCTCACACTCTTTGTCGCTACTCATGTCATCATTCTCACTAGTGATCTCTCCACCGGATGGCTCACGCCCCGGCTTCATCGAAAAGATTTATATCTGTGCTACCGCCTATTCGGCTACTTGAGCACGTTTGACCGTGCCTCATAACCGGGTTGGCGATAATTCAGATAAAATCTTATGTCACACTACGCTCTGCTACCATGCCTTACGGCATCCTAGACTTCGGCTCATGGCTTGAGCCCCGTTACATCTTCGCCGCAGGACAACTTGTTTAGACCAGTGAGCTGTTACGCTATCTTTAAAGGATGGCTGCTTCTAAGCCAACCTCCTGGTTGTTTTGGTCGTCCCACCTGCTTTCCCACTTAGCCATGAATTGGGGGCCTTAGTCGTAGGTCAGGGTTGTTTCCCTCTCCACTACGGACGTTAGCATCCGCAGTGTGTCTGCCATCTAGTACTCCCGGGTATTCGGAGTTTGGTTAGGATCAGTAAGCCTGTGGGGCCCCATTACCCATCCAGTGCTCTACCCCCCGGGGTATTCGGATGACGCTCTACCTAAATAGATTTCGCAGAGAACCAGCTATCTCCGAGTTTGATTGGCCTTTCACCCCTAGGCACAGCTCATCCCGATCTTTTTCAACAGATGTGGGTTCGGTCCTCCAGTAAGTGTTACCTTACCTTCAACCTGGCCATGCCTAGATCACTCGGTTTCGGGTCTGATCCCACGAACTCATGCGCCCTATTAAGACTCGCTTTCGCTGCGCCTACACCTAACGGCTTAAGCTTGCTCGTGAGACCAAGTCGATGACCCATTATACAAAAGGTACGCCGTCACCCCGCAAGGGGGCTCCGACTGATTGTAGGCGTTCGGTTTCAGGTACTGTTTCACTCCCCTCGTCGGGGTGCTTTTCACCTTTCCCTCACGGTACTGGTTCACTATCGGTCAGCAAGGAGTACTTAGCCTTCGAAGGTGGTCCTCCGATCTTCAGACAGAATTTCACGTGTTCCGCCCTACTTAATACGTCCCTCAAAGCTTCCCATACGGGGCTGTCACCCACTATGGCTGCGTTTCCCAACGCATTCTGGTCACTTATCAGGCTCGGCTGGTCCCCGTTCGCTCGCCGCTACTAGGGGAGTATCAATTGATGTCCTTTCCTCCGGGTACTTAGATGTTTCAGTTCCCCGGGTTTGCCTTTATAACCCTATGTATTCAGGTCATAAATACCTGGTTATGCCCATTATTGATTAGCACAGCTAACAATAACAAACATTCAGGTGGGTTGCCCCATTCAGAAATCCATGGATCAAAGCTTATTCTCAGCTCCTCATGGCTTATCGCAGAGTATCACGTCTTTCATCGCCTCTTGCTGCCAAGGCATTCACCAAACGCCCTTCTCGCGCTTGATCTGATCCAGAAAAAGAAAGACTTGATATTGGCACTACCGCCTATTCGGCTGCTTGAGTGCGTTTGAGCGCACACAACCGAAGCTGCAATAGTAATCAAATCAATCGAGACCGCCCAGCTGGTA